>JAILBP010000265.1:0-3213 GCA_024680835.1 Lachnospiraceae bacterium
ATTGTAATCCGACGGTTTTCTGTTACCCACCGTCATAACGTACCATATCACTATAATAGCAATGATGATACCCGCATAAATAAAATATCCGCCAAAACCTCTCTTTTTCATCTACTCTTCCACCTGTACAACGCCTATATAGGGCAAATTTCTGTATTTTTGGGCATAATCCATTCCATAGCCCACCACAAACTTATCAGGGATCTCAAACCCGGTGTAATCAACCTTAACATCTGCCACCCTTCGCGTAGGTTTGTCCAACAGGGTACACAGCTTCATGGAAGCCGGCTTTCTGCCCTCAAGGTCTTTCATAAGGTAGCTCAGGGTATTTCCGGAATCCACGATGTCCTCCACTATCAGAACATCCTTTCCCTCCAGAGGCTCATCCAGATCTTTGAGGATGCGCACCCTTCCGGAGGATTCGGTACCGTTGCCGTAGCTTGATACCGACATAAAATCGAATGTTACGGGCTCAGTGATATGTTTTGCCAGCTCGGTGGTAAAGAAAACGCCACCCTTCAATATGCTGATGATGTGTATAACCTTGCCTTCGTAATCACTGTTGATCCGGTCTGCCAGTTCACAAATACGTTTTTCAACCTCTTCTTCAGAGATCATGACCTCTATTCTCTCGTCCATAGAAACCTCCCTGCCGCGATCAGTCTCTCATATCAACACTGATCACCGCAACACGCTTTGTATTTTCGTCAACACGGCATATGTATGCGTCCCTCACCCCCGGAATCCACAGGATATCCTCGTCGTCGCATATCGCAAAACAATCTTCCCTGCGATAAGCCGGGATCTTCATGTCTATAAGGATCCTGTTCACCCGTTTCCTGTGTCCCTGACTGTCTATCACCATCTCATCGGAGGCTTCGACTTTTCTCATATGCATACAACCATTGATTTTATCATAATCAAAGAATTTAGTACACTCTTTTTTTGAAACCTTTACATTACCCGAGGAATCCTTTGAGATTCCGGGGGCATCTTCCATATCGTAAACTTCCAGAGAAAAAGCCGGCTCCTGCTGTATGATCCCTGCATCCGCGATCCGCAGTACGACGCCATCGCTTACCCTGTAGGCGGTCATACCGTAGGGAAGGTTCACCGACCTGCCTGTATCGCCCTCCAAAAGATCCCTGATGCCCGTTATGTGTGTCTTTGCGATATCCTTTGCGCTCCCGGCACAATCTGCCAGAAGCTTTCCGATAAGCGGATCTTTCAGTGCGGGGTCGGCGTTGTCAAAGCCTTCCGCAAAAATATGATACTCCCGCACGCCGCGGTACTCTCCGACCTCAACAACATCCGCGTACAGCTTCTCCACACCTCTCATGAGATAATCCTCTGCGAGGGAGAGACTCTCCGCTGCCGCCGCAATATGCTGCACCGCCTTTTCATTGATCAGTCTCAGGGAGGGGATTGTCTCATTTCTGAGGCGGTTTCTGCTGTAGGTCATATCGCTGTTCGTGTAATCGACGATGTATTCCGCACCGAGACCTTCCACATATTCCAGTATCTGTGCCTTTGTGACGCATAAAAGAGGCCTTATGATATCTCCCGACACAGGGCGCATCCCCCTCAAACCGGATATTCCCGTGCCCCGGGCAAGGTTAAACAGCACGGTCTCTGCCTGATCATCCATATGATGAGCCACGGCGATCCTGCCTCTGTGTCCCTTTTCTCCGGAAAGAGCAGCATATCTTTGAAAGATCTCATATCTGACTTTTCTGCCCGCTTCCTCCACGGTCTGGGATCCGGCTTTTGCAAGGGCAGCAACATCACATTTCTCCACCGATAACGGAATCCCCGCTTTCTCACAGAGCTTCGTCACCAGTTCCACATCCCTGTCGGCATCCTCTCTTATCATGTGATGAACATAGACGCAACGCATGGGTAGTTCCCTGTTGTGTTTTTCCGCAAAGATCTTTCGATATTCCAGCAGAACAAAAAAAAGAGCTACCGAGTCAGCACCGCCCGAAAGCCCCAATATAACCTCATCATTGAGGTCTATCATGTTGTTTTTTTCTGTGTATTCTGTTACTCTCTTTTGAAAATCCATCGCCTTCACTGTTTTTACTTTTCCCTGAAGATTATCTCATCATCGTACACCAGCCCAAGCTTGGTCTTCGCCATATCCTCCACATAATCCTGCGAATTGATATACTGCTCATATTTTTCCAGCTCTTCCCTGCGCTTCTCCTCATTTTCCAGCTGGCTTTTGAGGCTTTCTTCCCTGGCGATATATATTTTGTTTTTCTGATAGAGTTTAACTATCTGGAAGGACAGCGCAACGCACACCATGATGACCACGGCTGTTATGAAAAACATTGTCCTCTTGTTTTTTCTCTTTATCTCTAACATATATACTCCGCAGCTACTTTAAACATACTCGAAAAGATCTGCCGCCTCTTCCTTTTTGGTGGTCTTCTGTACATCTTTGACCTTCACGGCAACCGTTTTATTTCCGAAGGCGATCTCTATAACATCCCCTGCCTTGACATTTTGGGATGCCTTTGCCACTTTGCCGTTCACGCTCACCCTACCCGCATCACAGGCATCATTAGCTACCGTGCGCCTTTTTATCAGTCTTGAAACCTTCAGGAACTTATCCAGCCTCATGGGTTCGCTTGTCGAACCTGTATCTTTATCGCCCATGAGCATTAACCTCCGATTTTTTAAATCATATATGAAATATTATATCGTTTGATATATATTTGTCAACCACTATGTTAAATTTAATTCAACAATCCGTATGTCTCGCCAAGCTGTTCTGCGATGGCCCGCATGCCTGCCGTGTTGGGATGCCCGTTCTGCTTGGAAATGTTTTGCAGCAGCAGACACTCTATCCCGAAATAATCGCAGGCTTCAATCTGGATTTCCCTTATGTTGGATGTTATCTCATCATTGATGATGTTGATAAATTTTGAATCCGGATTGCAGCGTTTCAGGTAATCCAGCATATAGCAGAACGCAGGTCCGAAGGATTTGAGGTTATCCTCATTCCAAAAGCCGTATCTGGTGGCTCCCACAGGCGAACCGGCCCAAAAATCGTTAGTGCCTCCGAAAATGATGATAAGATCCGGCTTCGGCGAGTTTTCCCCCAGTTCTCTCTTCATCCTGTAGATAAACGAAGTCTTCACCCCATCCCTGTCCGGATATCCGGAATAGCACACCGCGCTGCCGCTGTAGCTGCAATTGGTCACCAGA
>JAILBP010000266.1:0-4481 GCA_024680835.1 Lachnospiraceae bacterium
ATTGTAATCCGACGGTTTTCTGTTACCCACCGTCATAACGTACCATATCACTATAATAGCAATGATGATACCCGCATAAATAAAATATCCGCCAAAACCTCTCTTTTTCATCTACTCTTCCACCTGTACAACGCCTATATAAGGCAAATTTCTGTATTTCTGGGCATAATCCATTCCGTAACCCACCACAAATTTATCCGGGATCTCGAATCCCTTGTAATCAACTTTGACCTCTGTCACTCTGCGCTCCGGTTTGTCCAACAGAGTGCACAGCTTCATGGAAGCCGGCTTTCTGCCTTCAAGGACTTTCATAAGGTAGCTCAGGGTATTTCCGGAATCAATGATATCTTCCACTATCAAAACATCTTTCCCCTCCAGAGGCTCATCCAGATCTTTCAGGATCCTCACCCTGCCGGTGGATTCGGTACCGTTTCCATAGCTTGAAACAGACATAAAGTCGAATGTCACGGGCTCCTTGATATGCTTGGCCAGCTCTGTGGTAAAGAAAACGCCGCCCTTTAATATACTGATGATGTGTATCACCTTACCCTCGTAATCAGAACTGATCTGATCTGCCAGTTCACAAATACGTTTTTCAACCTCTTCTTCGGAGATCATAACATCTATTCTCTCATCCATAAAAGCCTCCCACCCGGGATCAGTCTCTCATATCGACGCTGATCACCGCAACACGCTTTGTATTTTTGTCAACACGGCATATGTATGCGTCTCTCACCCCCGGGATCCACAGGATATCCTCGTCGTCGCATATCGCAAAACAATCTTCCCTGCGATAAGCCGGGATCTTCATGTCTATAAAGATCCTGTTCACCCGTTTCCTGTGTCCCTGACTGTCTATCACCATCTCATCGGAGGCCTCGACTTTTCTCATATGCACACAACCATTGATTTTATCATAATCAAAGAATTTAGTACACTGTTTTTTTTCAACTGTGATACTTCCGTCCTCCGCGACAGAAATACCCGGAGCCTCAGTGATATCCCAAACTTCTATGTCAAAGCTCCATTTTCCCCCGGTATCTAAGTCGTGCCCGGTATCCGGCTTTCCGTCATTTACCTGTCTGTCGTCTGCCTGTCCTTCATCAGGCTGCCTGTCATTTATCTGTCTCTCGTCTGCCTGCCAGTTATCTGACTGCCTGTCACGGCGCACCACGACTGCACATCCCGTTTTGTATGCCGTCATACCGTAAGGCAGCACGACCTGTTTTCCGGTATCACAGCTCACAAGCCCCATAACGCAGCTAATGTGGGTTTCGGATATATCCTTTGCCCTGCCGGCGCATTTTATCAGGATGCTTCGCACCAGCATGTCCTTCAATGCCTCGTCAGTCTTTGCAAAACGCTCCGTCATCAGGTGATATTCCCGGATACCCCTGTAATCACATTCTTCGACACAGCTCTCATATTCATGTGCTACGCTGCGCGTCAGAAAAGCCTCTATTGCGGAAAGCCTGTCCGCAGCTGCGGCAATATGCTCCACTGTTCTCTCATTTATCCGCCTCATGGACGGTATCGTCTCGTTTCTCAGGCGGTTACGGCTGTATGCGTTGTCCGTGTTGGTCACATCCGTCACATATTCCTGACCACGCTTCTTTATATATTCCAGTATTTCCGCTTTCGTCACAGACAGAAGAGGTCTTATGATGTTTCCCGTCACCGGGCGCATACCTGTAAGTCCTGTTATGCCCGTACCTCTCGCAAGGTTAAACAATACCGTTTCGGCCTGGTCATCCATGTGGTGCGCAACGGCGATACGTGACACCTTCCCCCGTAAAGCCGCATCGTGGGCGTATTTATCAAAGATCCCGTATCTGATACGGCGTCCCGCCTCCTCCACGGTCTGTGAGGCTGCCCTTGCCTCTGCCATAACATCCCGTTTTTCTACGGATAACGGCACGCCGGCTTTTCGGCAGAGCTCCATCACCAGCTCCACATCCCTGTCGGCATCCTCTCTTATCATATGATGGACATAAACACAGTGCAGACCAAAGCCTTCTCCGCATTTTTCAATGAGAAGCCGGTTGTATTCCGTCAGCACAAAAAAAAGAGCTACCGAGTCCGCGCCACCCGAAAGCCCCAAAATGACCTCGTTGCCTTGGTCGATCATTTTATTTTTTTGTATGAAATCAATGATCTTTTTTTGAAAATCCATCATCGCCGCTACTTTTCCCTGAAGATTATCTCATCATCGTACACCAGCCCAAGCTTGGTCTTGGCCATATCCTCCACATAATCCTGCGAGTTGATATACTGTTCGTATTTCTCCAAATCTTCCCTGCGCTTTTCCTCATTTTCAAGCTGCACCTTCAGGCTTTCCTCTCTGGCGATATACAGTTTGTTTTTCTGATATAGTTTTACTATCTGAAAGGACAGCGCAACGCACACCATGATGACCACGGCTGTTATGAAAAACATTGTCCTCTTGTTTTTTCTCTTTATCTCTAACATATATACTCCATAACTGTCACGGGGCGTCAGCACTCACTGACGCGGCTCCCTCAAACCGCAATAATATGTAACGGCATCAGAAATTCTCCTGCTTGTGGCTTACTCGTCATGCCCATAGTCGGAATCACTCCTAATCATGACTACGTTATGCCGGTTTCTCATTCTTTGGTGATTAAAGTTTACTGTGCCGGATTTTCCATGCGAAGCATTTAATTTCTCTACAAATCGGGTTACCATTTAGAACCCTTCTTGGCTCTTTTGATAAAAATATTATTGATGCCACATATTTAAATAATCCCACAAAACAGATCATAAATTTTGAAGACAGAATTGTTATCCTTCAGGATACACAACAGTTTTTTGTTTTGAAAAATCGCATCCTTCCAATTCATTTTCGGGAAACACCGCATATGCAATATAACCGCCCACAACCTGAGAAATATCATCCTCATCTTTGTAAAAGTCTCCTGTAAACCATATTCTGTCATTATTTTTATCAACATAAATTCCATCACATGAATATGTTTCACTTTCATAATCTGTCCGTATAAAATGAATAACATAAACATAGTCTCTGATTGGAAAGTTACTGACGATTTCTTCAAATCGAGGTAATGTTTTTAGCACACTATACCACTCTAATGCGCATTCTAATTGCTGTTCATTTTCAATAATGACTATTTTGGATGTGAAGTCATTCAGATACCCTGTTTTTATACAATCAATGAATATATTGTTTTTTGTATATAAAGTCCCTTCTCCCAATACCGATGTATCCTCAATAGATTCGAGTAGGGTTCCGCAGCCGGATAATAACACCACAGTAAAACATAATATCAATAAATTCTTTTTCGTAAATTCTGTCTTATCTCTCATTGGCTTATCGCCTTTGAATCTGGTGTACCTACAAATTTAGGGTCGTTATTTCTGTTGTCTACAGAGTTATAGACTGCTTCCATAGTTGAAATTACTGCTGTTCATGGTATCGCATGTTTTCACTTTGGAAAAAGACTTTGTTTTGCTATCTATGATCGGTTCTTCCTTTTCCTGGTCTGCTTCCCTTGCATGCCTACTCTTTTTTCGTGATCATGACTTCGACATGATGCCCTCCCTCGCGGCAGACAGACGTCTCCGATCTTATATCAGACATCCGCGACACCTCATTCACATATATTCAAACAGCTCTGCCGCTTCTTCCTTTTTGGTGGTCTTCTGTACATCTTTGACCTTCACGGCAACCGTTTTATTTCCGAAGGCGATCTCTATAACATCCCCTGCCTTGACATTTTGGGATGCCTTTGCCACTTTGCCGTTCACGCTCACCCTGCCTGCATCACAGGCATCATTGGCTACAGTGCGCCTTTTTATCAGTCTCGAAACCTTCAGGAATTTATCCAGCCTCATGGGTTCGTTTGTCGAACCTGTATCCTTATCGCCCATGAGCAACGCCCTCCGTTTTTTAAATCATATATGAAATATTATATCGTTTGATATATATTTGTCAACTACTATATTTCAATCAGTGCTGTTCACAACCACTTTTGGGCAGCATTTCGTATGTCATATAAAGCTGCTCCGTAATGGCACGCATGCCTGCCGTATTCGGATGTCCGTTCTGTTTGGATATGTTCTGTAGCAGCAGACACTCAATTCCGAAGTGATCGCATGCCTCAATCTGTATCTCCCTTATCTGGGACGTTATCTCATCATTGATGATGTTGATAAAGGTCGAATCCGGATTATAGCGTTTGAGATAGGACAGCATATAACAGAAAGCCGGCCCAAAGGACTTCAGGTTCTCTTCATTCCAAAAGCCGTACTTTGTGGCTCCCACAGGCGAACCGGCCCAAAAATCGTTGGTACCTCCAAATATGATGATAAGATCCGGCTTCGGCGAGTTTTCCCCCAGTTCTCTCTTCATCCTGTAGATAAACGAAGTCTTCACCCCATCCCTGTCCGGATATCCGGAATAGCACACCGCGCTGCCGCTGTAGCTGCAATTGGTCACCAGA
>JAILBP010000276.1:0-11461 GCA_024680835.1 Lachnospiraceae bacterium
GTCGATGGAGTTATTAAAATCATTGGTGTTCAAACGGTGGTAACCGTTTCCGTCCATATATGATATACCGCTGTCGGTGGATATGAACAGTGTTCCGTCACTGATATAGTTCAGATTATTGATGCAGCTCACATCCCTGCAGACCATGGTCTTCAGCTGAGTAAAATCATCCCGTGAAACATCAAAATAATAGATATGATTTACATTTGTACCCACCATCAGCGTTCCATCGGGAGCAAATGCACAGCAGTTAAATACCTCCTGCTCGTCCGGTAGCTTCAGAGTGCTCAAAAGCTGTCCGGCCTTCATCAGATGCAGGCTGCCGTCGGATGTTACCGCTACCACATGATCCGACTCATCCGCGGTGATGCTGTCCGTATAATTGACCTCATTCAGGGTGTTGGCCGCCTTAAGGCCGTTATTCATCATCAATATCTGCATGCTGGAGGTCGTACCGATATAATAATATCCATCCGTAGCGCGGATGATACTACGCACGGAATTTGATGGCAGACCGCTGGACTGGTCCAGTACATTTACAACCTTTTCGCGGATCACAATGGAAAGACCGTTGTCATTGGTGCCGATCCACAGACGGCCTTCCTCATCCACATAGAGGCAGTTTACGTTTTTGACGGATTCGTATTCGTCTATCCATCTGAATTCCCTGCCGTTATAACGATACAATCCCGCATATGTACCGATCCACAGGACACCATCGTTGGTCTGCTCTATATCATTGGCCTCTCCGCAGGGAAGACCGTTGCTATTGCTGTAAACACTCTGTACATAATCATTGTAATCAATGGCTCCCGGTAATGAGGCCGCCTGAACATTCACGGCGGACAACACAGAGATTCCGAGAAACAGCGCGATGGCCGATGCCGTTCCCGCTGCTTTGATCGCTTTCTGTTCTTTTCCGGCGCGTCTTATGAGGATCACAACATATACCGCCGCTATGGTCAGCATTTTGTCAGCAAACTCAATGATCAGCTGTCCGAGCACGGAACACAGTATTACCGGCCATTCCTTATCAAAAAAGTAGTTGAATACCCCGTCTCCCCATTTATTACCCGTATAACCATTATTGAATATCATATTGAGTGGCACTGATACCACAAGTGCTGTGAACACAGTCAGGGAAGCGGCTTTCATAAACCCGAAAAACTGATCAAACCACTTTTTACGTACCGCTATACCCACTATTATACCCAGCACGATGTTGGTGATGGAATAGGCAGCGGAGAGTTTGTTGATGAGACTGTATGCCACATTGCCGGTAAATCCCACCATGGCACCGCATACCGGCCCGCCGATGCTGGCGGCGAGAGCCGTTCCAAAGGAATCGAGCCACAGGGGAAGCTCCAGCCATCGAGCCAGCATTTTTCCGCTTATGTTCAAACCCACACATAATGTAATAAACAAAACTATCTGCCAGGTTTTAGCTTTCTTCATCAGTTTATGCTCCTCCAAGCTACACTTCGTATCAGTCTTTTATTATCAGACATATTCCCCTTCAAAGGCAAAGCGTATCTATCCATGAATCATTATGTTTACGTACTCATCACATAAACATACTGCGCATCACATATAATATTTCCTCTTTATGCTCTTGCGAGCCTCCGGTAACCGGATAAACATACAATAAAGCCTGTACTCCCTCGTCCGTGTTATCCCTCGGCAGAAAGATGAATTCAACCCTGTGCTTGCTGAAATCATTATTGTTTTCATCGGTAAAGCTGCCGGTATAATAACTCAGCTTTCCGTAATCCGCCTGCACGTCACGCCTTACCATATCGCGCTCAAACCACTGTGACAGGATCGGTCCCCTGATGATGACGGAACCCATAATGTTTTTGACAATAGCGTCACAGAACTCTTTCGTCTTGTCCTTGTCAGAAGCTTCCTCCAGATGTTCATTTCCGACGTAGAATATAAATAAGCTCTCCGGTGCACCGGATCTGTCGAGCTCATTCAGTCTGTACTGGTAACCTTCCACGTTGGGAAGCTCCTCCTCTACCGTCTTCCACACTGCGGGGATCTCGTAATGCATCACACCGCCCAGACTCCGGTTATATGTCTCGTTGGTGCGGAATTCCCTGCCTCCCTTCAATGTCCATGTGTATTCATAAGGCTTACCGTCTGCCTCAAAGACATACTCTGCAGCAAGGGTTATACCCTTTGATGATGTCTGCACCTGCCCCAGCACCTTGAAAAGCTTGTCCGAACTGCCTGTCTCATCAAACTCGGTGTGCGCCACCATGCTGTAAATACCTACGGTTAATGTACATGTTATACCTGTATCACCATCTTCCTCCGGCAATAGCGTAAATGAAAAGCCGTCCGCAGAAACATTTTTTATGCGCCCGATCACGGCATAGTTTTTCCCGTTAAAAGCATCGGGATTCCCCACCACCGATCCTGCCGAAACATTGGAATATACCACTGTCTTATCGGCATCGATGGAAACTCCCGTATCTGCCAAAGCCACATGTGTTCCCGTTACGAGAAAAGCCAGCACCACCAGCGCGCTGACGATCCTTCTGAGCTTAATATCCTTAATATTCCGTTTTGAATTCGCAAAAATATTTTTCATGGTCATATTGCCTTTATGTATAAACGGTAAACAGTCAAAAGGTGTTTTCATCATCTGAAAGAGGATTCAAACCTGATACGGCTGTCATCAGCATATTTTTCAATACATTTAATGACATACTGCTCCGTATAGTATTCACCGTATTCGTCCCTTATGACAAAAACATCATTCTGTGACACATCCTTGTAGTCCTTCATTGCATTAGAAAGCGCCTCTTCAAAACTCAGCGGATTTCCGTTTGCATCTACTTCTGCGGCATTCATGCTCACGAGCCGCTCCTCTTCCGTTCCGTCATGTCCCGTATATATGTATTTTTTACTTAAAAAGCTCACCCGGTCATATTCGATGTAAATGCCCCAGCTGCGGACCGCATCTTCCTCCGTTGTATCCACAGCAGGAGTTTCATCCTCATTATCCTCCGGGTACAGTATTTCCCTGTTCACAAGCTGCTCATTCAGGTCTATCAGGGGTTTTCCGTTATCCGTGATCACCTTGACCTTGCGAAAAGCAAAACCTGTAACGCACAATATGCATATCATCAAAAACAGGAGCAAGTGTTTGTTATGTTTCATCATCCAAATCCCACAAAATATTATGTCCTTCCAAAACATCCATCACCTGATGCATGACCGATGATACAGCAAAATCATCCACCAGTTTCACCCTTTCGGTACCGGGATAATTTGAGAGATACTCATCCAGAGCCTGCACGTCCGCTGCCACAACACCGTTTATGGTGATGGACTTGCCGCTCACCTTTATCGAAACACCCTCGCCCTCATCGACGGATGGCGCTTCCGGAAGATTCGCACTATCGAGCGTCGGCGAATCTATCAGCTCCCGCACAAGTCCCATCCCACCATGTTCTCCGAACAGCAGAAAAGCAGATATCAGCATGAAGGCGACAGGCACCAATAGAACCAACGCCCTTATCCTCTTTGCTCTGCTGTCGGTTGACGGTTTTTTTATATATATGTATATGAGAAAGATAATGAGCAGTACCGACAGTATCAGTACAACCCACCTGAGACTTATCCCGTGCATATACCTGTCCTCTTAATACCAGATCACTGAACCGCTATGGCTATTCCCTTTTCCTTATATTCGCTCGCAAGATCCTCCAGGAGCTTACTGATAGCAACCTCATCCCTGTACAGTATCTTGTCCTCATTGCGATTTACGGAAACCACCACGACCTTTTTAACGCCATCCTCGCCGACTGTAACGGCACTATCTATAAGGCGTCTGAGCTCCTGTTCCAATTTTCCGGGCTGCAGCCCGTCGCCTTTGAAAACATCATCCTCGTTTTCCTCAGATACTATGATGACATTTTCTTCCGCGTCTTTTCCGAACAGGGTCTTCTGTCCGTCGCCTATTCCGGCAGTCACTGTAAGATAGCGTTCGTGAAGCTTTTTCTCCTCGAAACTGTCCGGGATATACTCTGTCCTCACATCTATAAATGTCACATAATTGTCTATATTCTCGTACTTTTGGTAATGCTGTATCACGGATTCCTCACCGAAATCTTCGGGAGTGGAAACCACAGCCTGACTGTCCTGAGGATCCTGCTCCACTGTGGACTTCTGTACCGCCTGACCGAACATTACCACCATGAGTACTATAAATATCACATCCAGAAGTGAGGTAAGATCTATGATGATCTCTTTCTTACTCAAAAGATGTCTCATAAATTTCCCTCTTTCTTCTTTTCCTTGATACGTCCGGTCTTATAACTGTCCTCTTTAAGTCTCACATAGGACTCATAATCCACATCACAGAGGTAAAGCTTCTTTGACGTGCTGGCAGCGACATAGATTTTCAGCGCCATTGTGACTACAAGGGCGACCCATGTTGATGTCATGGCAACACCAAGATTGTCCAACATGGAACCGGCCTCCGCAACACCACGGCTTATAAGCCCCGCCTGACCTATCAGGCCGGTCACGGTGCCGAAGATACCTGCAAGCGGAAACACCGGTATCAGCTCCGTCAGAGTGTTATATCTGGTGCACAGTCTGTCGAATTCCTCTTTCCAATCGTTGATGCTGCGGTTGGATATTGTACTGTTGGTCACGTTTTCCAGATCAAGATTCTCGTTAAACATTCCTTCGCTCATGTTGATCTGAACCTTAAAGCGATCGTCATAACGCCTCTTTTGCTCTACAAGATCTTCCCCCAGCCTCATC
This sequence comes from Lachnospiraceae bacterium, assembly GCA_024680835.1. Classification (GTDB taxonomy): domain Bacteria; phylum Bacillota; class Clostridia; order Lachnospirales; family Lachnospiraceae; genus RGIG6904. The sequence continues at coordinate 4,783 of JAILBP010000276.1, forward strand.
AGCTTCAAAAAAACAAACACTCCGCATGCCACGATCACGATGTTGATCAGAGCGCCAAGCGGGCTTGAAAAAAACATTCTTATAAATCCCATATCACCTTAACTCCTTACCTTATCGCCCCTGACAGGCGCAACCCACACCTTTCCGGTGCCACGATATACATTCACAAGACCTTCGCCGGAAACCGCTGATCCCACAAGAGTCTTTGTGGTCTTCTCCACAGTGAGCTTCAGGGAATTTGACCATGCAACCGCCATATTGCCGTCTATCCTGACCTCATCATCCGTGAGAGCTATAGTGATAAGCTCCGCTCTCGGCACGGGACTTTCCAGAGCCACAATGCCCTGCCCGGTCAGTATGGAATTGAACAATCCCTCACCCGCAAAGACTGCTCCGGTCACTGTGTTTCGACCCGTGACATTAATATTCACGGTACTGCTGCAGGATAAAAACATTCCGTCCTCGATCACCATGCCTCCCTGCCAGTTTTCCACTTCCTCCAGCAGGATGTGTTTGTATGTCGGCTCTAACAGCACGACTCCGGTTCCTTCGTACAAGGGCTTTATGGTGGTCTCCCCTGTCACCTTGCTTCCAACCATCTTTTTCATGAGATCCATAGCGCCGGTAACATTCGTTGAAACACGGATCTTCCCCATCATGATCTGCATGGCGCCTGCCTGCAGTACAGCGCCGGAATCCTCGAGTCTGACAGCCAGCTGTTTTTTACGGATGTTCATCTTGGAGGCAAAATACTGCTGTTCGGCGTTAAGCTCGGTAACCGAGAGATCCCTGTCATACTCCAGCACACTGAAGTTTTTGACTGTCTCGGTTATCCTGTGATTTTCCGATTCCATGAAAAGATTTGTCTCTACCATCGTCAACCTCTCGTAACCTGCAGTATATGCAGGCTCTTACTCATGCAAAACATAATCCTTGTCTTCATCCATGATCTCTATCATGCATCTTGCCGGCTTTTCATCGAACTGAGTTCCTATATTCTTTTCGATCTCTTCTCTGACTTTCTGTTGCGGGAGATATCGCCTGTAACTTCTGTTGGATGTCATGGCATCATAGGAATCCGCCACCGCTATTATCCTCGCCTCCATAGGTATCTCGTCTCCCTTTTTGTGATCGGGATAGCCGGTTCCGTCAAACCTTTCATGATGCCATCTTGCTCCGGTGGATAATTCGGGCTTTGTCTTTATCTCCGCTAAGATATCATATCCCGTAGCCGGGTGTTTTTTGATCTCATTGTACTCTTCATCCGTCAGACGGCTGGGTTTATTTATGATCTCGTTTGGAACACCTATCTTGCCTATATCATGGAGAAGTCCCATATAATAGACATTCTCGCATTCCTCATTGGTCATTCCCAGTTTCTCGGCTATCATACGTGAATACTGTGCAACCCTGATGGAATGTCCTCTGGTGTACTCATCCTTGGCATCGATAGTATGCGCCAGCGCCTCCATCACTTCTACGGACAGCTCTTTGATCTCCGCCTGTGCCTTTATCGCTTTATTCATGAAGTCGATATTGCGCACGATTACATAAAACGCAATGATGAGCACAAAGGTTATAAAGATATTGCAGAACATCAATATTTGCTGCTCATACTTGGCAACTCTGATGGCCATGGAGACTATGGGTTTCAATCTGTCTAAGAGTTCGTCTCCCTCCGATTGTGTTATTAGCTTTATGGTGTTGAGCTTTTCATCGTCAAGCTCTGTTACTGACCATATGCACATCTTCACCGTGTATATGAATGTACTGAATGCGAAGGTTACTGTGGGTAATATCAAAAAAAGCTTTCTGTCCGTAACCTGATGTTCGCCGGAAACCACAGCCAACGGCCTTATTACCAGGAAAAAGAACAATATATTCAATACCAGATAAAACAACATCGAAAAGACTGTCTTCTCCAATAAAATAAACAGGGCAGGCGGAATTATCATCACAGAACACAGATACACAAATATTGCTATGGATGAATTTTGCGCCTTTACCAGCCTGACATACAACGACATCGATATCGCCTGTATCAATAGCTGTATTCCCGTACCTAATAAGGCAAACAGAACAGATTCTTTGAAGGATGCAGTATCGAATGTATTCCACCCCAGCACTTCGTCCAATTTGGCGCTTGTCCAAAAGGAGATAGTGTTTCCGACTGTTGGCGAGAGTAAAAACAATGCTGCAATCTTCGGAACTGTTTTTTTAAGCCTAAAACATGTCATTGAAGAGATGATGAAAAGCACCGCGCCAATGATATATAAAAGCAAATTGATAAAAGTAACATTCATGATAAACCCCTGTTATTCCGTGCCCAAGAGCTCTTCCGCAAAGCTCAGGTAATCCACCATAGTGTTGCATCCCGGTGCATAATCTATCAGGAGTTTATGTTTTTCCTGCGCTTCCTTTGTCTTCACACACTCTCTGATGGCTGTACCGAAAAGCTTTGTGCCCATCTTGGCTGCCTGAGACTCGATCTCATCTCTGGTGGTTCTGTCCAGATTTGATCTGCCTGAATATTTGACCAACAGAAGACCTGCTATCGAAAGGTCTCTGTTTTGTCTTTTCTTTACCGCCATGATGGTGTTATAAAGCTGATCTATACCCTGCATCGCGTATGTATCGGCCGTCACCGGTATGATAACATACTGTGCTGCGATCAGGCAGTTGTACAGTATAACGTTAAGCGACGGCGCAGTATCTATCACCACATAATCGTAGCCGTCAAGCTCATCGAGCGCATCTTTGAGACGGTAAAAGCCCTCAACATCGCCGTCCAGCATCTTCTCTGCCTTTGCCAGCAGCGGATCGCTGGCTACAATATCTCCGTTGGGAAGGCTCTGGATCGCATCCTTTATGGGCAGCTTGTCCGAATCTATGATAACATCGTACAGAGTCGCAACATTTTCTACCTGCGCCTCATATGTATTCGTGCTGTTGCCCTGCGGATCCGCATCGATCAGCAGAGTTTTCCCTTTCTTTGAAAAAATACCTGCAAGGTTGGTGGCAGTCGTGGTCTTTCCTATACCGCCCTTCTGGTTTGCTACAACATATACTTTTGCCATGATATGGTCTCCTCCGAAATTTGATGATCAGAAAAATACACTGCCGTTAACGTCTTCATTCACTACATAATACACCGAACGATCCTCCGGCTTTATATAGACGTCAACCTCTGTGATATCCGCATCCGGAACACCCTTTTTCTCAATGTCTTCGCGAATACGCTCCATGATCTCGCTCTCCTTGCGCTCGATACCGCCATACTGGATCACAACCTTCTTTTTGGCGGTAGCAAAACCTCCAACCAACTGCTGTGCACGTTCTGTGCTGGACTTTCTGGCCATCTCTGACATCCTCCTTTTATTTTCTGTCCTCTTACATTTTAACCCCGATATACACTACCTCAACCTGTTATTTTACTATATTTCAAACGTTTTGTACAATGATTTCTGCCATAATTGTATTTTTTCCCATAAAAAGCAAAGCAAGCCCCGAAGGGCTTGTTTTGTCATACGTTATCTTGTTATACCTGCAGATGCTTTTTCGGGAGCCTTTTTTTGTGACTCAAGGCCTGCTTTATATTTTTCCATTCTGAGGGTGAGCGTTTTTTTCAAAGGTTTCAAGGCGTTAAGCCTGCTCTTGCTGATGGAGTTTTTAGTTCCGCGACGTTTGTTTTCGTAATTATTTATGGCCTTCATTGTACGCTCCATCTGTTCTTTTGCTCTTATCATATCCGCGTCAGTGTCTTTGCGCACTTCACCGTTTTGATCGATCAATTCAATACCGCTCATAACTGCAGACAGCTTATTCAACTCATCACACATATTCCAGAAATCCCTGGAATTATGATGATACCATACATCGATCACTTTGATGGTACCGCAGCCTGTTATAAGATCCTGTACTCCCTTCTGCATATCATCCAGCTTATCATAGTCAATCCTGCGATAATTAGTCGGTTTGTTGATCTTCAAAACTTTAGAGATATCCTTATTCTCCGCCGTAAGTTTTGCTTTGACAACGTACTCCAACTCCTTATCTTTTTCCGAATCCCGGGTCACCATGGCGTTTAATATCAGAAGCTTAGCCATTGTTTTTATTTCAGCGGCAGGAGGTGCCATTTTTTCCGGCATCTTACTTTTGAGCTTTTCAGTCGCCAGTTTAACCGCAGACTCCCCTCCGATCGTAAAAGAATTCAGATAATCTTCAGGCTGCAACCCGTTCTTTTTAAGATATGCCTGTTCTCGCAGAATTATCGGTTCAAACACCTGATCAAAAGCATTTAAGCACAGCATTGTCTCTTCTTCGGACAACTGTAAACCGCCCATTTCTATATCATACAATTGCAGCCGAAACTTCTTCCCCTCTCCGACCATAATATCGGGAATATCATAAACAACACTGTTATGATTGGAATTAACGCAATTTACCGCTTCCTCTATCTGATCAAGATGATCCTGCCCGGAAACCTGATTCTCTGCATTATCTGTTTCCAGGTAACTAATAATTTTTTTTACTACTTTGTTGTTTTTATCATACTTACCTTTCAGGATATCCTTACATGCGCTGTCCACTGCTTCGCTTGACTTGTTATCCCTCTGAAGGCTTTCGGCGCTCTCAAATGCATTTTTGGCGCAAAGGAGCATATGATCCCCTTCCGGATCGACCCTTTTTTTGATCTGAATATTTGCATATGAATACAAATAAAATCCCTCCATCAGCGTATATGCCTTGGCAGCTATATTTGCATCAGTTCTTTCGGACAATCTCTCCAGATTTCTGCGGACCTGTTCAACAGATGCCAGCACCTTGAGATCGTTGATACCGGCGTGTGCTGCTTCTACACCGCCCAGACCTTCCACGAAAGTAGTCTCGAAATTGACTCCGTAATTATTTGATTTGTTGATACGGTTATCGGGATTCATCCAGATCCGCTGAATCTGATCCAACATCCCATGCGCAAGCCCCATGGCAAACCCGATCTTGGAGTCTTTAAGCCCCGTAAAATCTTTTTCAGACAGCATTTTCCTGGGATATACTATTTTTTCTTTCCTTATCTGCCACAAAGCAGTATCATACAGATTACTGTACCATTGTATATTTTCCCGTACTTTGTCTCCGCCGCCATCTGCCACCGGTCCGAATACCTTTTTTTTGGCTATTGTCTCCAGGAATTCAGCTCCGAGGCTCTTCTTTTGTTCCGGTGTAGACAGGCTGTCGTCAGCTGCTTCCTGCAAAGACCATTTCTTTTCACACATCAGCCATGCCATAAAAAGAGTTCTGACGGCTTCCGGATCTTTTGCGATGGGAAGTCCGGATTCAGTAAGGCAGTCTTTATATTTTTGAGGATCCTCAAACCATTCAGACGCTTTGAAATTTTTGCTGTTCCAGATTATTTTCTCATCCTGACTCCGGACATATTCCGCATTCACTTTTCGTGTTTTTTTAAGCTGATCTATAGTCCTGGTCATATGCCTTGCAGCATCTACATAATCATATCCATTTTTATCGGTTTCATATATTTCTGCAGTAGTGGTATTCCCAAACAGAACAGTACCCACCGTTTTGAGCATTTTTTTATTTTTCAGGTCAGACGGACGCATATAGGCGCATATTTCCTGAAGTACTATCTTGTTTTTGTACTCAGGATCGGATACTATACTGATCAGTTCATCCGCAGACATCCCGGCAAAATCCGGGTTATACTTTGCCGCCATACGCACCAGAAAGATCTTCTGATCCATATAATTCATTTCGGCGAACTTCCTGTCCACATCTTTTGATTTACAAAGCTTTTCAAATTCCTCATCTGTAATAAATCTTATACCTGTCATAACGTAACCCCCTTGTAATATGTAATGGCATATCTGATGCAGGCAAAACTTTTGTCTTTATCAGTAATACACCAAAAACGCCAATCCGGTTGCAATACGGTCAAATCCCAATGGATATCAACACAGCTCCCGCAAAGATAAGACATACTCCCAGGATCTTTTTGAAACCGATCTTTTCTTTCAGCGCAAAATGTGCCAGCACCATCGCCCAGATATAGGTGAGGGATGTAAGCGGCAGCACCACCGAGTAATCCAGATACCGCAGCACCAGTATATTCATGACCGCAGATGTGACATACAAAGCTCCGCCTATATAGAGATTTATGTTGACCAGCATTTGGACGATCCCGGAGGAACCCGATGCCTTCTTGAGAAAAAGAGACGCCAGCGCGCCTGAAAATGTCATTACCACAAGACAGAAATATATGAGGATCATCTCTCGTCACCTCCTGTCTTAACGGCACGGTTTTTTACATCCGTATCTGAAATGTTATCTGTCAAATCTGAAGCTTTATCAGTCTTGTTCGGAACATCATCACTTCCGGCGACGAATACAACTCCTGCAATGATTAGAAAAACTCCTATACATTTGATCAGCGTTATGTTTTCACGCAGGACAAAGGCTGCCAGCAGTATGCTCAAAACATAATTCAGGCTCATCATGGGCTGCAGTACCGACAGTCTTCCGAACCTGTATGCCACCACCATGGCAAGACCGCCTACTCCATACAGTAAAAACCCTGCAATCACAAAAAGCATGCCTCCGTCAGCCGACATTTTCCACAGGAGCTGACCCAGGCATGCACATATTGAAGATATGAGCATCAACA
>JAILBP010000279.1:0-3856 GCA_024680835.1 Lachnospiraceae bacterium
AGTTAAAGTGAAATAGACAAACAGAATACGGTAACCAAAGCGGTGGATTTAGATCGAAAGATTTATCTCCACCGCTTTTTTTATACAAAAAAAGGAAGGAGGAAATGTATCAAATGGCAAGAAGATACCATGAGATCAAAGTGTCAAACGGCGAATTACGCGCGGCGGTTTTGGAACGCTGATTTCGGCGATATCTCCTCCCGGACGGCGCGTTCGGATAGGCGGCGACACACTGTGGGCGGCGTAACGGCAAACTCTCATAGGCTTGTTTCAGCAGATCTCCGGTTCTTTTGAAACAAGGCTATGAGCCGAAGCCCATAGCCTTTGTACCTTCACAACTGAATACCTTATCCGAATGAGATTAACAGGATACATAATCCTGAAGCGCAGAGGATACTGCTGCGGCATCATCACATTCGAGTATCCCGGTCAGACAATCGTTGAAATGATCCACTTGGGATAGATCATATATCTGGAATCCTGCGTTGTGTTCCGGGAGGTAAACAAATCTCCCCAGGAGACCGGATCCAACAACGATATCGAATGTATGTCGTGGCGCGTGAACGCGGAGTTCCTCTAATGCCGGTTCCAGATGAAGGATCTCCCAGGAGGCAAGATCAACAGTCATCTGACCGCCTGAGTCTGCGTAGAAAAAAGTGAACGTGTGCATAATTATCCTCCGTTCTTACAGGTTCTGATTGCTGACGGCGGCCATGATCACATCTGCATCGATGCATTTTTTGTCTGTTTGGGCGCCGATGTTAAGGGCATCGGTCATGATGCTGTCGATCGTACGAGGATTGCCGTGGGCATGTCCGGCCACAGCTATGAGCGCGGCCTCTTCGATAACTGCCTTTGAAGATCCAGCACTTTGGAGCTTGTGTACGATATACTCCACCGATTCTTCATCAGATAGTCCCTGAAAGTCATAGTGGACAGTGATCCGTTGACGAAGTGACTCATGGATCTGTTTGGAGAGTGTACGGTTCAAGTAAGACTCACCGCACAGGATCAGCGTGAAACAGTTGACGGAATCGTATTTCTGGTTCATGAGCATTTTTATATCGTTCAGGATGCTTGTTGACAGAAACTGCGCTTCGTCAATAGCCAGAAGAAGGGGCTGGCGTTTTTCGTGGTAGAGATAGTAGATATGTTCCTGGACAGATCGAAAACGACCGGGTTTTCCTCCCTTGTCACTGACACCAAGGATTGAGCAGAGTTCCTTATAGAACTCTGCTACGGTGATGGTAGACAGCGGTATGTATTCCATGTGATAAAGATTGGGATTCAGGCTCTTGGCAAAACATCTGAGACAAAAAGACTTTCCTCTGCCTGGTGAAGATGTGAAAACTCCGATCCCTCGGGTATCCTTGAGATAATTCAGACGTGACGTCATCTCGGTATAATCCTTGGAGACAAAGGCATCGTTTTCTTTGACCTGCTGTTTATCGAAAGGGTTGAACGCAAGGGAGTAGTAAGAATTATACATGACAGCCTCCGATCTTCGTATAGTCAATCCCGACAGGATTATTTCTCTTCGTACGGCAGTTCTCGTTCTTGTCTGTCATCCGAACGGGGAAGGAGACACCTTCAAAGAGAATGACGGCGGAATCCATCTCCCCGGGGCGGAAACGGATATCCACCGTTTGACCGATGAACTGTGCAGGTACATCAAAGGAAACTTTGTCGATGGATACAGTGGCATCCTTGCGGACCTTTCTGGTGATACGATTTAAGAAGCACTCATCCAGCCATTCTGAGGACTTGGCGGGGTGTGCATAAGTGGTGGATGCCTGATAGCGCTCAAAGGGTGTGCATCCGATGCCGGAGTGCATGGATGTATTGTAGGAACGGATGAACTCCTGAAACAGTACATTAAATTCCTTCAGGGAATGGATCTGCTCCATATCCAGACCATAGAGCCAGGTTTCCTTGCAAGTGCGCCAGAACCGCTCGATCTTGGCCTTGGATGCGCCATCCCGAACCTTGGTATGAAGGAGTACTGTACCGATGGAACCGCAGATGAGCGCGAGCTGTTCATTGACATAGGGCGCACCATTGTCCGTGTAAAGTTTCGCCGGAATGGTATAAGTGGCCACTGCTTTCTTGAAGACAGACTGAAAGTTGGCTGCGGTGTCGCTATAAAAGAGCTCAGCGCCGACGATCAGACGCGAATGATCGTCAATGATACAGATGGCATAAACGCGACGGGTTCTACCGTCTTCTGTGATGTGAGGGAAGTAACAGGTGTCTGTTTGCCACATCTTTCCAAAAGCATCCTCCTCAAAGGCTTTTCTGTCCTGCATAGAGGGATTGCGGGCGGATTTGAGGTCGTTATGCCGTATGAAACGCTGGACTGCGCATACGCTGACAGTGGCTGGAATGAATCCTTCCTGGATGAGTTGCTTGTGGATCTGTGTGGCGTTAAGTCGAGGAAAGGCCTGCTTGAGTCGGAAAACCTCTTCGATCGCGAGATCTGTCAGAGCCCGCGTGGTTCCTTTGTCAGATCTGGTAGCCGGCATGAGTGCATCGATACCACCGCGCTGATAAACGGAGACCCACTTTTCGAGGGTTTTGTAATTGATCACCTTCTTCGTCCCATCGGGGAGCGTAAGGGGATTCTCCGTTACCCTTTTGTAGTAGGCGGTCCTTGAAGCATCAGGAAAAAGCCCCTGGATTACCGGAGCGATGAGGGCGAAGCGGAACTGGGCCACTTCTGCTGCAGTTGACAGGTTACTTGTTTCATTCATGGTGTATCACCTCCTTTGCGACCATCGTACATGGAAGAGATGAGGCTGAACATCCAACAGTCGTGTGGTTATGGAAAACCGGAATCCTCCGATCTGACACGCCGCTGACAAAGCGCCGGATTTTTATGTGACTGCAGAAAGGACAGACCAGTTCGCTTGAAAAATGCCAGGGCAAAATCGGCGAAAGGTTCCTTGCGGGCGATCATGCGAAGCGTTTCTATGAGACTGGTCTCGATAGCAGAAAGAGTACCCTGCCACTCCCGGCGGTGCTCCTCGAAGAGTCTTTTCCATCGGTGAAATGTAGAGAAGCAGATGCCAAAGACTTCGCAGATCTTTTCCACGGTCATGCGGTGCAGGAAATGTTCAGCAAGTACCCGGAGAATAAAGAGGAGGCTGTGCTGTTCATAAGGGATGATCGGATCGAACAGGACAGCGTGAGTTGTTTCGCAGGACTCGCAGAAGACGCGTAACACCCGGATCTGCGCTACAACGGGACGTCCGTCCACAAAGTCGATGAGATACCTTTTGTAGTAGGCAAAGACACGGCACCTTCCCCTGGCTTTACAATTAGGACAGGTTTCCGTTTCAGGCCGAAAGGAAACCATGTACTCGTCAAAGAGTACCTTTCCGGATTTAATCACGCGGATAAGGTTGCAATTGATCAGGTTCTTTCGTATCATGATATCGACGTGCCGGATACCATCGCTATCTCTTGAGATTGGGGCATAGCCCCTTTGTGAAGCATGGTTTGGCGCGTGGCCTGGAGGAAGAACGGATCTTTGACGGGATGGGTTCTTCCTCCTCTTTTATGGGTTGCATGAAAAACTATATCGTAACAGGGAGTGAAGGACAAGAAAAAAGTGTGCTTTAGGAAACAGCACACTCGGATAGATGAGAAACAGGGAATGCGGAATTCAATCTGCCTGATATTTGCGGTAGGTGAGAATCTTAGTTTGCGGGGCTACACTATGCTGAGATTCAGCAAATGGAAGAGATTGACGAGACAATGGCAGCCATGATAATGATGTCTGCCTGTGACTGTATCAACGAGAAAGGTCTCTACATTGAAGTAAACCTTCGTGAGTTTACTAAAGAACTTTGTTGCT
>JAILBP010000008.1:0-3015 GCA_024680835.1 Lachnospiraceae bacterium
AGTCACTTTACATACATGATACAGGCAGCCGCGATAGCGGCAGTAGAGCCCGACAAGGCAATTCTGCCAGCTTGGCTTCGCAGATTGCCGATGTCAGGGCGAGCCTGTAGAATGTATGTAAAGTGGCTGTGAATAGTAACAGATTTTTGAGTTAATCAGTATGATTTGAGGGGGCAAAATGCTGTACCTACATATTACCAACACTGAATTTGAATATGACATAAACGCTCTGGTGAGAGAATTCTATCCTTATGAAGAGATAAAGCTTTTAACGGGAGAAAACCTCTCCGAAATCCGGGATGATCAGGATGACGAGAGCATCGCTGTCAATATAACCGAGGCTGACAACTCTTATCACATAGAGCATATCGGTCCTGACGGAAAGGTTTTAAGCGCTGAAGCAACAGATCTGCCTGAGGATCATTCAGATCGCAAGAGTGCGGTCAAGGCAAAGATCTATGAGGTACTTCATGAGGCTACCGGAGAGACTATGCCCTGGGGCACCATGACCGGCATCCGCCCGGTAAAGGTTTTTCTGAATCTCATGGAGCAGGGGCTGGATGAAGATACCATAAAAGCATCCGTAAAGGAAAAGTATCTTCTCTCGGATGAAAAGACAGACCTTTCAATGGCTGTCGCAAGAAATGAAAAAAGACTTTTGGATAAGCTTGATTACAGTGACGGATACAGTCTTTACGTAGGTATACCTTTCTGCCCCAGCACCTGTCTTTACTGTTCTTTTACATCATATCCCATTGCTGCCTGGAAAAAGAGAGTTGACGAATATCTTGATGCGCTCATAGAGGAGCTGGAATACACGGCTGATGTTTTCCGTGACAAAAAGCTGCAGACCATGTATGTGGGAGGCGGTACACCCACGTCTCTGTCCGACAGGCAGCTGGACAGGCTGTTGGGCGCCATCGAGCGCTGCTTTGATACGTCTCAGCTTTTAGAGGGGACGGTAGAGTGCGGACGACCGGACTCCATCGACAGGAGAAAGCTTGAAGCCATTAAGAAGCATCCCTTCATTGACAGGATATCCATCAATCCCCAGACCATGAATGACGAGACACTGAAGCTCATCGGGCGTCTCCACACTGTCGAAGATGTGGAACAGAAATTCGCCATGGCAAGGGAGATGGGATTTGATAATATCAATATGGATCTCATAGCCGGACTTCCGGGTGAAAATCTGCAGATGATGGAGAACACATTACAAAAGATAAAAGCCTTAAAACCAGACAATCTCACGGTACATTCGCTGGCTGTCAAGAGAGCGGCAAGGCTTAAGCTTGAGATGGACCGGTATAAGGACAGTCTGGGATCCGACATAGCGACAGAGCTTTCCACCGCAAATAAGGCAGCCCGTGACATGGGACTTGAACCCTACTATCTTTACAGACAGAAAAATATGGCAGGCAATTTCGAGAACGTGGGATACGCTGCTCCGGGCAAGGAGGGCATATACAATATTCTCATCATGGAAGAAAAGCAGACCATCGCTGCCTGTGGTGCAGGCTCCATCAGCAAGCGCGTATATGCCGACGGTCACATTGAACGGGCTGCCAATTACAAGGATCTGACCCTGTATTTAGCGGATCCCGGGGAGGCCATCAAGCGTAAACGGGAGCTGTTTTGTGACAGAGAAGACAGAAGTGAATAGTTTCTATATGCAATAATTTTCCTGTTTGCTGCACTCTGAGCGTTTGATGTGTTGCACAAATGGGGGTTGATCGCGTGAATAACTCCGGGCTGCGGATATACCGCAGCCCGGAGATTTGTTTTTAAAAAATTTACAACATGCTAATATATTTCTTCTTTTCTTCCGCCGAAAGGCCGAGCGAATCCATTGCCTGCTCGGCAGTAAGTTTAAGATTTTTCATGATATTGCGGATGCTTTGAATTAAAGTTTCCTCGCGGCCTTCTTCTTTTGCGTCTTGTATAATTACTCGTTCTTTCATATACTGCGACCTCCAGATTCCATTTTTTCTGCCTTTGATGACAGCGTTATCCAACTTTTGGGTCAGAACGCCTTCAACCTTGCCGTGATTTATGTAATCGTACAGCTGTCGTAAACCTTCCGGAAGGTCGTTGCCCCCGTAGGTACAGTTGTAAAATATCTTGGTGGTGCCATCGTTAAAATATGATCGGGGTGCAGTTAAGGTATCATGAAGTACAGATAGCGTCAATTGACGGATGTGTAGAAAAGTTGCTGGAAAATATCTATCAGAGAAGATCAAAAATCACCGAAAGCTACGTGACGGTGGCGTTTCGAGAGTTTGGCATGTTGCACAAATAGGGGTGATGGTGTGATTACAATGGAAAAACGTTTTGATGGCTGATGGTAGTGATTGTTACATACGTTCAAACAGCCGGTTCATGTCACAACCAAGTATGGTACACATGGCATATAAAAAAGAAACGGTGGGATTCTGCGTCCCCTTCTCAATTCTGTTGTAGGAGTATGCGGAAATATCGATACCGAGTATCTGGAGTTTAATGACGATCTCGGTCTGTTTTAAGCCGGCATCCATTCGGAGCCGGCGTATATTTTCCCCGATATTAATATCATTCACTTGGATTATTCGATCTGATCTTCTTTCCATATTTGCCCCTCGTTGCAATAAATTGTATAAGTTTTGCAGAAAAATAATTGCACGAGAGCGCAATTTTTAGTATAATAACAATGCTTGTTCAAGGAAAAGTTTACGACATGTTTATATCATGCGGAGGAGATATGGCACGGAAGAAACTAAAGGATATAGTCGGAAGCAGTGAGGAGCTTGAAGCTGGACTGATCTATAACGGAGAGCGGCACAGCAATTACAGAACATACATAACTATGGAGGAAGCCCTGAATCTGCTGATATCCGGAGAGATGTATCTTTCAAATGGGAAGAAATGGAATGATATTACAGACAGAAATCTGATGGGATCAAAAAACGTGTTCGCAAAATGTTTTTCCTGCTCCACCAGAGAAAACATTGCCATGTGGATGCTGTATGGTGGTAACGG
>JAILBP010000018.1:0-39860 GCA_024680835.1 Lachnospiraceae bacterium
TGAAGCAACTTGCTTCACTTTTTGTTTCACATTTTTTCTGAACCAACTTGGTTCAGTTTTATACAATTCTTTAATTACTTCATGTATGGTTAGCATGTATGATGACCATGCCTTGACCTCATTTAATTTATTTCATATATAGGTCAGATCACCTGTTCTCTTTGTTTGACCTCAATTCTTGTTTTTCCAATACAAGTCATTAGTTCAGACCTATTACATTGACTGCAATTAACGATTTCCCCTCTGAGTGATACCTAATTCAGATATTACTCTTAACATATTTTTGTTTAGGACTATTTGGCTTATCAGGAATAGTTCTTTTTAGTCGTCTATCCTCTATAAGAGGTGTTATTATTTTTTCCCGAATATAGCGTTCGGATTTGATCTGCAGATATTCCTGAATCTCCCTTTTTGTTCTTGGAATATCGCAGAACTCCAATACGCGTTCAAAAGTGTCATGAGCTTCGTCACTAACTCCACCACTAACTTCACCACTAGTGGTGGAGCTTGTGGTGAAGCTTAATGGTAATGTCAATACTGTCCTGTCAGGCTCTCCGCCACCAAACTTCTCCTCAACTATAGGCGCATCCAATCCGGCATCCTTCCATGCCTGGAAGATATCCGGCACGCCTGAACCCGCATGTTCTCCATAGCCTAAAAGATTGAACATCTTGAACAAACCCTTGTTTCTCGGCTGTGAAATTCCACCCTTAAGCATCTGATTCTTACCGGCTATGATCGTTCCCGGATTAGCAAGCGTGATCTTATTAGGGTATTTCTCTATGATTACGCTCCAAGGCTGATAGAAATCTGTATTAACAAGGCAGTTAACAAGAGCCTCCCTGACAGCATCATGCATAGGTGTTTCATCCACACGCACCTGGTTGACAAGCTTAAACGGCTTTTTAAGGTCAAGCACGAGCTTAGCGGAAACACGATTAAAGAAATCATATACATTTCCGGACCATTCCGGTTCCTGTGAGTATATCCGATCTGTCCAGCGGATATTCGGTTCCATATGTTCCCTGTAATCAAGGAAATACTCCGGATATTCTCTGGTAATCCGCAATTCCGTTCCGAACATCAGTAAACCGGCTGCAGTAGGTTTTAAGGTATCTCCCTCATCATTCAAAGCACCGATCTGAACAAGGAAATCAGTGTCATTTAGCTTACTCCATGCCGATCCTTCATGTCTTGCATTATAACGGATTCTGTATGACTTAATCGTATCCTTGTCAAAATCCGGTTTGCGCTCCAGCACTCTCTCATCAGGGCTTTCTTCAGATGCATCGCGGATCATAGCCTTAACCTCAGGTTCTGTACAACGATAGTCACCCTCATGATCACGGCGAAAAGTTGAGCCAAATACATCGTTATTTATATACACAGGCTTCTGATAGCGAGTCGCTCGGGGAACCTTTATAGCTAAAACCACATCATCTCCAACCATATATTCTTCAACATCCCGCTCTGATACAAGGCAAACAGAGACCTTCTTTTTATTATGAATGATATCCCAGAACTCCTTTTTCAGCTTCGGCAGATTCCTAAGACCTGTAGTTTTCCAAGATCCATCTTTTCTTTCGACTGCTCCACAAATGATGCATCCACCATAAGAATTGGCAAAGGAAGAGTAGGTATCCCAAAGGGATCCCGGAAGACCTCCGTTTGCGGCTTTCGCTTCAAGACGATTTCCTTCTCTGTATTCATCAAAAAGCTTAGGATCAAAATCCATGCGATAAACCTCCTTAATCAGTCATTCTGGTCCAGCTGATCGTATGCTTCCTGTAATTCTTCGATCTTTCTTCTCAACCGGGCTTTCTGAAGATCTTTTTCAGTCCGATCCACGATACCCTGCGGGAATGTCCATTCCCAATTATGGTATGAATCCAAGATCTCTTTTCTTTCTTCCTCAGAAGATGCAATCTCAAGTTCTGACTGCGTCTGGGAATATACTTTATACCATTCCTCCATGTATTTATATATCTCGTCTTTGAAATCAACGGAAAGACATAGTCCGGGTGGCTGATCATCGGGTGTTTTTCCTATCCTCATGTTAAATGTGTTTTCCAATTCGAACATAGCAAACATAGCCCCGATATGGCTTGTAGTTACAGGGTCTGTCAATGCAAGCGTGCTAACATCCAGCGCAGATGCAATCCGCTTTAACATATCAGGCTTGGGTTTTCTTGCACCGTTTTCATATTTTTGTACTCTGTCTGCATTAAGACCGATTTTTTCACCTAATTCTCCCTGAGACATACCTTTTGCACTTCTTATATTGCGAATTCTTGCTCCGATCCTATCCGCAGCAGTTTCTTCATTAAAATCCATCGGATCCTGTCCAAATGGGTTATTTACCATTATCATATGGAATCCTCCTCGGTTTATTAACTGTGATACAGACATATTAACACACTTTTAAGATGTTATAAAGCACAAAGTAATGCTGAATGAGAACATTTTTAAAAAAAGTACAGTATAGTGCTTGACAAGAACTATATAAACTGATATATTATAATCAAAGCACGTTACAGTGCTTAACAAGAACCAGCAAATCAAAACAGCATAGATCGGTTCATTGAACCCGGCGTTTCCCGGAAATCGGATGTCGTCGTTATTATGAAAGGTTTATTAAGTGCGCCAACAAAGGAGGATTATGAAAAAAAGGACAAAACAACGAGCAAACCGAAGGCTCAAAGAAGAAATGCTGGAACTCAGGGATTCATGCGGAACAAAGGATCCTACACCGTATGAAGCGGTAAAGGAAATCATAAGAGAATTCAAAAAGGACAAAGAAAGGAGATACCGACATGGAATATGCGCAGATGCTAACGGAATACAATGATGTACTTTCACCGAAGGATGTTATGAAAATCCTTCAGACAGGTCGAAATACCGTATACAACTACCTGGCCGAGGGTAAGATCCGTTCGATAATGGTAGGTGGAAAGTACAGGATACCAAAACTCTATCTCTTAGAGTTCATATATCCTGACATCGATTTTACTAAGGAGGCAGGTTAATCATGGCAAGACCGAAGAAGAATGGCAGAAGAGCCACCGGCATACAGGGAAAAAGCGGATACCTGTACATTATAACTCAAAAAAACATCATCAAAGACGGGATTAAGACACGCGAAAAAGTCTGGATCGCTACAGGACTAAAGGATACTCCCGAAAATATAAAAACAGCTTTAGAGATGAAAAACAGACTTCTAAGTAATAAGAGGGAGACATCCATAACAGACAGAAATGTGACTCTTAACGATTATACAGACATGTTCCTGAGCAAAAAGAAGCGGGAAGTATCGGAAACAACCTACTCTTCATACTTTTACAGAGCTCAAAAAATAAAGGCATTCTTTGGAGCAGTTAAGGTCAGGGATGTAAATCGAATCATGGTTGAAAGCTTCCTGGATGATTTGTTTGAATCTCATGGAGTTCAGCCGCGGACTGCAAAAGATATCAAAGTATTTCTCGGCAGTGTCATGGATCAAGCTGTTAAAGACGGTCTCATCCCCTATAATCCGGTCAAGGAAGTCATGATAAACAAGAGCCTGGCTGATAAATATGCCAAAGAGAAGAACTCCGATGAGGAGTTCTTTTCTTATGAAGAGGCACAGCTGTTCTTAAGCAGGATCAGGGATCACGATCTGTATGAACTGTTTTATCTGACATTGTTCTTCGGCTTAAGGAGGGAAGAGATCCTCGGACTCCGGTGGTCGGCAATCGATTTCAGAAATAAGACGATGATCATCAATCACACCGTCACAAAAGGATTGACTGTCAACCGCGCTAATACGACCAAGACAGCATCAAGTGCCAGGGAGTATCCATTAACTGATGAGCAGATAGAGATGTTCCGGCTGCTTAAGAGCAAGGAGGACGCTAACAGAAAGCTTTTCGGCAGCTGCTTTGAAGATAATGAATATGTTTTCAAACACGCTGACGGAAAACCGTATTATCCGGACCACCCCACAAAACTCTTTTCCAAGATGATAAAGAAGATACCGGAACTCCCTCAGAACATAACATTTCATGGTCTGAGAAGCTCCTGCGTATCAATACTGGTACATCAAGGCATGGATGTTAAGAGCATTCAAAAGTGGGTAGGACACAAGGATATCGATACAACCTTGAGGATATATGCCAAGGTTAAGGACAAAGAAGCGAAGAAAGAGATCTCCGATAAGATGATCGGTATCATTCCGCTTAAAGATTATACCAAACAGTAACTCAATTAAATAAAGTTTATAGAGAACATTCCTTGAATTATCCAGCAGTCAAATACGCAGTATTTGACCCTCGCGGTATTCGTCAAATGATTCATGCAAGCATGATCATTTTCCTCATTACTCGCGGGAATAAACAGAAATGGGTAGAAAAAAGGTAGAATTAACAGTAAAAAACAAGGGTTCCCAAAAACGGAAACCCTTGCAAACACTGAGTCGGGGCGACGTGATTCGAACACGCGGCCTCCACGTCCCGAACGTGGCGCTCTACCAAGCTGAGCCACGCCCCGATTGCTCAACAGCTCTACCATAATATAAGAAAACATAGCTCTTGTCAAGCACTTTTTTATTTCTTTTTATCCAGGAGCTCCCCGAAGTCCATATCCATAGCCAGAGTGAAATCAATATCGGGATACTGAACCTTAAGATCCTTCAGGATCTTTTCATATACCGCCTGTCGGCTTTCGGCATCAAAACCTATCACCACATCGAAGCGGACGGATCTGTCCTTTTTGTTGTAATAAAACCCGTGGATCTGTTTGACATGTTCATACGAGAGAACACGCTTGCTGATGTCTTCCCTGAGCTTTTTGATCTCGGCATCTTTTGTGTTTATGGAATATATACCCACCGCTGTTAAGATAACGCCGTGTTCACGTAATACGGCACCCGTAATCTCCCTGGTAAGATCATCCAGGCTGCTGAGTGAGTAGTCGTCATCCAGCTCGATATGTATAGAGCCGTTGTATGAATCCGGTCCGTAATTGTGCAGGATAAGATCATATGCTCCCCTCACCTCGGGAAATGACCTTACAGTCTGTTTTATGCCCTGTAACAGTTCAACATCCCCGGGCTCTCCCAACAACTTCGATACGGTCTCAGAGAGCATCTCAAGGCCTGCCTTGATGATCACCACAGAGATGATGGCACCGAGGTAAGCTTCCAGCGAAACATGGGTAAATGTGAATATGAGCGCTGCCACCAGCGTTGCCGACGAGATCACGGAATCGAGCAGCGCATCTTTTCCAGAATTTATCAGAGAATCCGAATTAACCTTCTCGCCCGCAGCCTTCACATACAATCCGAGTCCTATCTTCACAAAGACAGCAACACCCACTATCACCAGTGATACCGTAGTGTAATCCGGCGTCTCGGGTTTTACGATCTTTTTTACCGATTCAGTCAGCGACGTAAGTCCGGCATACAGGATGATGCCTGCTATCACTAATGAACTGAGATATTCGATCCTGCCGTATCCAAAGGGATGTTTTCTGTCAGCCTCGCGCCCGGCAAGCCTTGTACCCACTATGGTGATCACCGAACTTAAGGCATCAGACAGGTTATTGACCGCATCTAAAACGACGGCTATGGAATTGCTGAGTATTCCTACTCCCGCTTTGAACGCCGCCAGAAACACGTTTGCCAGGATACCTACCACGCTGGTGAACACTATGACTTTTCCACGATTATTTTCTTCCTGAGATCTCATTTTTTCTCCAAAAAAACGCCCCGGCCTACCGGAGCGTTCCCGTTATACTGTCTTCTCGAGATTTCTGTGTACAGCCGACGAAAAAACCGGATGTACAAAATCAATCCTTATACTTCTGATAAAGTCTCTCAAATGCGGGAAGCGAGCGCTCTATCATGGCCTTGTCCACGCAGTAAGAGATACGCACCCATCCGGGGCAGCCGAATCCTTTTGCCGAAACCACCAGGATATCCTCTGCCTTGGCTTTCTCGCTGAAAGCATCTGAATCCTCTTCCAGGGCCTTTACGAACATGTAGAAGGCGCCCTCGGGTTTATAACAATGATAGCCGATCTTTGTCAATCCGTCATACAGGATATCCCTGTTCTGTCTGTATGCCTCAACATCACCGGTGTTGCCGATGCATCTTGCGATCACCTTCTGGAACATCGACGGTGCGCACACATAACCCAGCGCCCTGCCTGCTCCCGCAACTGCGGCGTAGAGCCTGTCGCTGTCCTGTGCAGCATTCGGTACCAGTACCCAGCCGATACGCTCACCGGGCAGAGACAGTGACTTACTGTAGGAATAGCATACCAGAGTGTTATCATAGTATTTGGTGACGAAGGGGACATCCACATCATATGCGATCTCCCTGTAGGGCTCGTCAGCTATGATGAAGATGGGATTTCCGAACTCTTTGCTCTTTTCGGAAAGTACTGCAGCCAGCTTTTTGATGGTGTCCTCGCTGTATACCGCGCCACTTGGGTTATTGGGCGAGTTTATGACTACCGCTTTGGTATTACTGTTTATGAGTTTCTCCAGCTCGTCAAATCTGATCTGGAAATTCTCGGTATCCGGCGGTACCATAACGCATTTTGCACCCGCTGCCTTTATGAACACGCTGTACTCCGGGAAAAACGGTGCTATGACCACTATCTCATCATCCGGTGTACATGTCAGCGCCTTAAAACATATTGAAAGAGAAGCCGCAGCTCCCATGGTCATATAGAAATTGTCGGCGGTGAAATCCGTGCCGTGGGTTTTGTTGAGATATTCCGCCACAGCGGCTCTGGTCTCCGCATCTCCCTGAGCGGAAGTATATCCGTGAAGGCTCAGTGAATTCATCTCCTGTGTGAGTGTCCTGATGGTCTCATTCACGATATCCGGAGCGGGAATGCTGGGATTTCCCAGAGAAAAATCATAAACATTCTCTTTTCCTATCTCTGCGGCACGTTTTTTGCCATATTCAAAAAGTTCCCTGATGACGGAACGGCAGCTGCCGAGTCCGTACATTTCCTCGTTTATAAACATTTATCTTCCTTTCCCGGTAATATCCCATCCATCTGCCAACAGCTGAGTATAACCGGCTTTTGTAATAACACAGTGATCACATCCCGGGCTTAAGCTCAATCCATCACTCACCCAGTAACTTCTCAACAGATGCCAGCCTTACGCACACCACAAAGACCTCCATGGCCTTTTTAAGATCATCGATCTCAGGATAGCTGGGCGCGATGCGGATAACGGAATCTTCAGGATCCTTTCCGTAGGGGAAGGGCGCTCCCGCACCTGTCAGCACAACGCCTGCTGCCTTGCATTTTGCCACTATATCCTTTGCGCAGCCCGGAAGGCTCTCAAAACATATAAAGTATCCGCCGTTGACATGCAGAAAGGATCCGATGCCGCGGCTTACGATCTCGTCGTTCAAAAGCTTCTCCACCATCTCGAACTTGGGAGCGAGAAGCGCAGCGTGTTTTTTCATGTGGGCATCAATACCCGCCCTGTCCTTTAAGAACCTGACATGTCTGATCTGATTGATCTTATCATGTCCGATGGTCTGTATCGTAAGATGCTTTTTGATCTCTTTAAGGTTGTTCTCCGACGAAGCTACAGCGGAGATTCCTGCCCCCGCAAATGTCACCTTCGATGTTGAACCGAACTCATAGACCATATCCGGATTTCCGGCCTTAGCGCATTCCTCCAGGATATTTAAGAGCTTACCCTGCTTTGACTCGTCATCATAGAGATGATGAACACAGTATGCGTTGTCCCAGTATATCCTGAAATCCTCTGCTGCAGGCTTAAGCGCAGCAAATCTCTTAACTGTCTCATCAGAGTACACAACACCCTGTGGATTTGAATACTTTGGAACACACCAGATACCCTTGACCGCAGGATCACTGTTAACCAGCTCCTCAACCTTATCCATATCCGGTCCGTCCGGAGTCATCGGGATGTTGATCATCTCAATGCCGAAATCAGCAGTCACTGCAAAATGTCTGTCATATCCCGGAACCGGGCACAGGAATTTAACCTTGTCAAGCTTGCACCAGGGCGTGCTGCCCATAACGCCAAAAGCATAGCTTCTGGCTACCATATCATACATTATGTTGAGAGATGCGTTGCCCAGCACTATGACATTGGCGGGATCACATTCCAGCATCCCTGCCATCAGCTGTTTAGCCTCGGCTATACCGTCCATTGCGCCGTAATTTCTCACATCACCGCTCTCCGACTTCAGGTCTTCCGCATCTGTCAGTATCTTCAGCATATCCATGGAAAGATCCAGCTGTGACGGTGCGGGCTTGCCACGAGCCATGTTAAGGGAAAGCCCGGCTTCCTCGAACCCCTTGTATGCTTTCTGAAGGTCCGACCTCTCTTCGAGCAATTCCTCTCTGCTCATAGCGGCATACTGTTTCATTTCAAAATTCCTCCTGATAAAAAAATCATTTTATTGTGACATCCGAAGCGTATTATACATATACGATCCGAAATGTGTCAGACTGTTTTCAGCCTTGATCCTGCTCCTTTTTCCAGGTATCCACATTCTTAAGATACTCGGAAACCTTAGCTTCATAACCGTTTTCGGTGGGTTCGTAAAACTTTGTGCCCACAAGCGGATCCGGCAGATACTGCTGTGAAACATAATGATGGGGATAATCATGCGCATATTTATAGCCCACGCCGTGCCCCAGCTCTTCATGACCGCTGTAATGCGCATCCTGAAGGTGCGCGGGAATGGGAGCCGTAGCGTTCTCCTCCACCGCTCTTTTTGCGGCAAATATGGCCTCACAGCAGGCGTTGCTCTTGGGAGCGCTCGCCACATATATGGCTGCATGGGACAGAATAAGCTGTGCCTCCGGAAGTCCTACACGCTCTATGGCAAGGCTTGCCGCCACTGCGACCTGCAGTGCATTGGGATCAGCATTTCCCACATCCTCGGAAGCGCATATCATGATGCGCCTTGCTATAAACTTTATGTCCTCACCCGCGTACAGCATCCTGGCCAGATAATAGACCGCCGCATCGGGATCCGAACCTCTCATACTCTTGATGAACGCCGATATCGTATCGTAATGGTCATCGCCGTCCTTGCCGTATTTGAGTACCCTCTTCTGGATGCACTCGGATGCCACATCCAGAGTGATATGGATCTTTCCGTCCTCACTCCTGTCGGTGGTCAGTATCCCCAGCTCTATAGCCTTCAATGCGCTCCTGGCGTCGCCGTTTGACATATCCGCCAGAAAATCCGCCGCATCCTCGTCAAGTTCGGCACCAAACGCGCCCATTCCCTTGACATTGTCCTGTACTGCACGATACAGCAAAGTCTTTATATCCCCGGCTGACAGCTTTTTCAGCTCGAATATCGCCGCCCGGGACAAAAGAGCACTGTTTACCTCAAAATAAGGATTTTCCGTGGTGGCGCCGATGAGTATCACCGTACCGTCCTCCACGAAGGGCAATAGATAATCCTGCTGCCCCTTATTGAACCTGTGGATCTCGTCTATGAACAATATGGTCTTGCGGCCGTACATCCCACGGGTATCCTGAGCTTTTTTTACCACATCCTCCATATCCTTTTTGCCGGATGAAGTGGCATTTATCTGCATAAAATCTGCGCTGGTGGTATTGGCTATCACCTTCGCCAAAGTGGTCTTTCCCGTGCCGGGAGGACCGTATAATATGATAGAGCTGAGTTTGTCCGCCTTGATAGCGCGGTACAGAAGCTTTCCCTTACCTATGATGTGCTCCTGCCCCACCACCTCATCGATGGTGTCAGGCCTCATGCGGCTGGCTAACGGCGCCTCTTTCTCCTGATTTAACGTTCTCTGATATTCAAAAAGATCCATATATCTACCGTCAAAGCTCGATCTCCACGATCTGCTTTTCGTAACCGTTCACTATCTTCGTCTTGTTGTATTCCATGCTGGACTTCAACTTGTAATCATAGCTGTGGTGCATATGTCCGTGGAAAAAATAGGCCGGTTCGTATTTGTCCATCAGATCCCTGAAGCATTGGAATCCCATGTGAGGAAGATCCTCACCATCTCCAAGTTTTCTGGCCGGAGAGTGGGTCACCAGAACATCGAAACCCTTTTTTCTCCAGAGCTGATACCACAGCTTTTTGATGCGGCGTGACATCTGCTGTTCCGTGTACTGCCAGTCGCTGCCGTTATACTGCATGCTGCCGCCAAGCCCCAGAAAACGGACTCCCTCATACTCAAATATCCGGTCCTCGATGCACTCACAGCCTTCCGGCGGTTTGTTTTTATATCTCACGTCGTGGTTGCCGTGAACATAGAGCACCGGTCCCTTGCAGAACGTAGCCAAAAAGCTTAAATACTCTGCCTTCAGGTCACCGCAGGAGATCACCAGATCTATCTCTTCCTTAAACTTTGCCTTGTCCAGATAATCCCAATATGCCTTGGATTCGACATCAGCTATCACCAGAGCTCTCATCGTTACCTCCCGTAGCGGATGATGCCTCATCCAATGCGTTCGTTGTCTTTATGCCGGACTGCGCCACCACAGGAGTTGCCTGTTCCACAAGCTCACTCATGTCAGGTATGCGTCCCACGATGTTCTCTGCCAGCCAGTCCATGGTGACTATCTCATCGGGCGTCAGTGTATCTGTCTCATAGCTGGTGATGATGCCGTTCTGGGAGTATATAACGCCCTCAAACGGGTTGAAATCACCTGTCTTAATAGTCTTTTTC
This sequence comes from Lachnospiraceae bacterium, assembly GCA_024680835.1. Taxonomy (GTDB): domain Bacteria; phylum Bacillota; class Clostridia; order Lachnospirales; family Lachnospiraceae; genus RGIG6904. Next base: position 10,701 of record JAILBP010000018.1, read on the forward strand.
AGGAGATTTACCAGGCGCTTGGTTCCTATGGGAAGGTGCCTTGATACGGCCACATCTATAACTTCCGCAGACATGCCCCACCAGTAATTGACGCCCTTATCGGTGTCATCATCCTCTTTTTCGAATGCACCGTTCCAGATCTGCCGGATGAGCGCCTCATAAAACCTGCCCCAGTTCCATACCGGCATGGCAAGGTTTCTGATATCTCCGTTTTCGTTGTATTTGTATATTCCAAAGCGTCTCACCGGATTTATGGGTATCAGGAAGTCCTGTCCCGATATGATGCCGGCGTGGTGTTCCCAGAATTTTTTGTCCAGATCCACACCCTTTATAGTGCTCCACTCCAGATATACCTTCGCTCTCGGATTCACCAGCTTTGCTCCCATGGCGAAAGCATTGATATTGGCTATTGCCCCGAATATGGGATAATCCGCTATATATCCGATGCGGTCATTTTCAGTCATGGCGCCTGCGATGGCGCCCATCAGAAACTTCGCCTCATACATCCTGGCGTAATAAGTCCTGACCGCCCTGTGGGATGTGTTCAGCGAGCAGTTTAAGATATTGACATTCCTGTGTTCTATGGCCTCCTGAAGCGATGCTGTCAAAAGCGGCGGAGAAGTTGTAAATATAACATTGCATCCGTCGGCAATGGCATCGTCCAGCTTCTGATTGATGTTCTCGGCGTTGGCGTAATCGTATTTGACTGTGGTCACCACACCGGGGAAAACCTCCTCGATATGCATTCGACCCAGCTCATGGCCGTATGTCCAGGCGGATTCCTCCGCAGATTTCTCGTTGATGAATGCGACCTTCAAAGGCTTTTGCTTGGGGGCGCCCACTATGGCTCCCAAAAGTCCCGTTTTCTTATCAGAGGTGTCTCCCGGCTCCATTCGAAGCTCAGGTTTTTCCTCCACATCCACCTCTACCATGGATGAGATCACCAGATTCTTAAGTTCCGTGATCTCCATGTCAAGGGCTTTTTTGTAATTGAAAAGCTTTACAAAAGACAAAAAGGCATCCAGGATGTCGACATAGGTGTCAACCGACTCCTTTATGCCTGCTTTCTCGGTATAATATGTGCTGTATCTGGTCAGCAATGTCTTCAGATCCTTGCGGTCGTCCTCTGTCCAGGGCTCATCCGGGCGTTTGCCCATAGCCATCTGCAAAACCTCATAACTGCCCGGCTTTGAGAAAACAAAATGATAGCTCTGTGAGAGCCTGAAAAAATCACCGAACTCTATATACACCTGATTCTCATATATACGCGCGGGCGGAATACGGATAACCTCTGCCACTATCTCGTCCGCTCCCGAGTATTTCAGGACGCTGACTCTCTTATTGCCCTCCTCGACGTAGAACCTGTTCTTATATTCGTATGCCTTTACGGCATCCCTGATGCCTTCCTCCAGATGGGAAGCATAGAGTGCCACCCACTTGCCGCAGAACTCGGACTCTTTGTCCATCACCGGCATGAAAGAAGAATTGAAGGCGCTCCCCCTGGCGCTGGTTCTTGTACCCACCACAAGCTCAAGCGGGATGCTGTACGTTCCCATAGGGATCTCCCCCGCCCCGGAGATACCGTCTTCTTTTAAGATATCATCCAGACACGGAAGCGTCTTTTTATCTTTTTTTGCATTTTTTACTAGTCTGTCATAATCCGTAAACATCGCTGCGGTCGGTTGCATATATCTCTCCTTACGTCTTACAGTTCAGTTAAAAATCGCAGTCAATGAGTTCAGGCATTGATCACATCCGACATGTCATACATGCCCGGAGCTTTGTCTGCAAGGAATTTAGCCGCCGAGATCGCGCCTTTTGCAAATACTGCACGGCTTGCTGCATGATGTGAGATTGTAACGACTTCATCCGTGCCCGCAAAGATCACATCGTGTTCACCTACAATGGTGCCGCCTCTGACTGCGGAAATACCCATTTCCTTACGCTCTCTGGCAGCTCTTCTGTCAGAGCGGTCAAAGACATACTCGTACTTTCCCTCTGTATTCATGGCATCAGCTAAAGCCAGCGCTGTACCTGAGGGCGCATCCAGCTTTTTATTGTGATGTTTTTCCACGATCTCGATATCAAATCCGGCCTCTGACAAGATCTTCTCTGCTCTCTTCAGAAGATCCATCATCATATTGATGCCCAGTGACATGTTGGCGGATTTCAGAACTGCAACCTGAGCGGCTGTCTCTGTAACCCTTTTGTTCTGTTCTTCGGACAGACCCGTAGAGCACAGAACCACCGGAAGTTTCCGTTCAACTGCATAATCCAGAAGATCGTCTACCGCTGCAGCATTCGAAAAATCAATTATGACATCCGCATCCACATCGCAAGCGCTTATCTTCTCGAAAACAGGGTATTTATTCTCCCTGCCCAGGAACTTGTCAACTCCTGCCACTATCTCAACTGTCTCGTCCTCAGCTGCGATGTCGGTTATCATCTGTCCCATACGGCCGTTGCAGCCGTGCATTATGATCTTAACCATGATCTACCTCTGTATATTATGATGTATGGTTCAAAAGTGATATCCCGGTTACCTGATATCACATTATAATATTCCGTAAGCCTTCATAACCTCAGCAAGCTTTGCCTCTGCCTCCGGTGCCATTGCGCACAGAGGTGAGCGGAGCGGTCCCACATTTTTGCCCATAAGGTTCAAAGCAGTCTTTACGGGGATCGGATTTACATCTGAGAAGAGCGCATCCACAAGGGCGCGTCCTTTGATCTGTATCTGAGCGGCCTTTCCGTAATCTCCTGCTGCCGCGTATGCGCACATATCATGAACATCCCTCGGTGCAACATTCGACCATACGGAGATAACACCCTTTGCCCCGATGGACATGAGCGGTACCACAATGCCGTCCTCTCCGGAATAGAGATCTATCTTTCCGTCGCAGAGATCCATGACTTTCACAGCCTGTGCCACATTGCCCGTAGCTTCCTTGATACCCACAATGTTTTCCTTTGTCCTTGCAAGCTCTGCCACAGTTTCCGGCAGAATATTGCAGCCTGTACGGCTGGGCACGTTATACAGGATTATGGGCAGCTTTGTGCTGTCAGCGATGGCGCTGTAATGAGCCACCAGTCCTCTCTGGGAAGCCTTGTTATAGTAGGGCGATACCACAAGTGCAGCATCCGCTCCCGCAGCCTGTGCATCACCTGTAAGCTTTATGGCTGTCTCGGTACAGTTGGATCCCGTACCTGCCACAACCGGTATTCTCTTCTTTACGATATCCACGGCAGCCTTTATAACCTCTGCATGTTCCTCCATAGAGAGGCATGAGCTCTCGCCCGTGGTGCCTGCTATGATGATCGCATCTGTCTTTTCTGCGATCTGTTCTTCGATAAGTTCCTCAAGTTTGTCGTAATTGACCGTCAGGTCTTCGTTCATGGGAGTGACGATCGCAACTCCGGCGCCTTCAAAAATTGCCATATTGACCACCTTTCTTTGATACAACAGCCGGTTTGCCACGATCCGCAACCGGCGAATTAGTCATTTGGGGTTTACTATAACACAGATGTTTCCTTTTTGCAATTATCAGGTTTAAAAAATTCATTTTTCCCAAACTTGACAGACCGGCATTTTAAAAGTATAGTATATCGGATTCCGAATAGTCCGGTATGGATTAATACCGAACAGGAATCCGGTGGTATCTGCAGATACCCCTCATGACTAATTTCGGAGGATCTCTGATGAAAAAGATAGTGTTGACCGGCGGAGGCACCGCAGGTCATGTTACACCAAATATAGCGTTGCTGCCTGCCTTAAAGGAAGCCGGTTATGAGGTTGAATATATCGGTTCCTACAACGGTATGGAGAAAGGGCTCATAGAGGCCTGCGGCATACATTACACAGGCATTGATTCGGGAAAGCTCAGAAGATATTTTGATCTCAAGAATTTCTCGGACCCCTTCAGGGTGATACACGGCTACTTCCAGTCACTTAAGCTCCTGCGCAAGATAAAGCCGGACGTGGTATTCTCGAAGGGCGGCTTCGTGTCCGTACCCGTAATATTGGCAGCAAAGACCAAACGGATCCCCGCCATCATACACGAGTCCGACCTCACTCCGGGACTGGCCAATAAGATCGCCATGAAGGGTGCCACCAAAGTCTGCTGCAACTTCCCGGAGACGGAGAAATATCTGCCTGCCGGCAAAGCGGTAGTGACAGGTTCTCCCATCAGAGCAGAGCTTTTGAACGGAGATGCAGAGAAGGGACGCAGGATCTGCGGCTTTTCCCAGGGCAAACCGGTACTGTTCATAATAGGCGGAAGCCTCGGCTCCAAGGTCATCAACGCCGTGGTGAGAGAATCTCTCTCGGAGCTTCTGACCAAATATCAGGTTGTACACATGTGCGGAAAGGGAAACATCGACCACTCCCTTGACCCCACGAAAAACTACAAGCAATTCGAGTTCATCGGACCTGAGCTTGCAGACATCTACGCCGCAGCAGACATAGTAATATCCCGTGCCGGTGCCAATGTCATATGCGAACTCTTAGCCCTCAGAAAGCCCAACCTCCTGATACCCTTATCTGCAGCAGCAAGCCGCGGCGACCAGATATTGAACGCCGCCTCCTTTGAAAAGCAGGGGTTTTCCATGGTATTAAAAGAGGAAGCATTATCGGTCACAAGCCTGATAGAATCCCTAAAAGAGCTCTCTGCAAATTCCGACCGGTTCATCGAAAATATGAAAAATGCCGGCATCGGCAATGCGGTAGATACCATCGTAGCGCTGCTGAATGAAATATCAAAATAGTTCTTTTGTCACATAGAAAACAGCTCCCCTTTCCGGGAGCTGTTTTTATTACTATCCGTTTTTATTTTCCAAAAAATGCGTCTACTCCTGCCACGATACCGTCCGCTATCTTTTCATGGGCGGAAGCAGAGTGATCGCTGGCTTTATCACCAACCTCCAGATCCACCGACGGAACCGTTGAATATGATGTCTGTGTAAGGTCTATACCCATGGATCCGGAGCCGTATATCTTAATTCCTGCGCCTTTTAAGCCATCCACCAGGCTCTTGCCCAGCTTTTCGTGATCCTTGTAGTGCGAAGACACCGGATACATTGCCCGATACGAAGAAACATCCGGCACACTGATGTAAAACGCGCCCTTGTCCGATGTTGTGCTGTCATAATGAAGCGCTATATGGCAGTCAGCCAGGTTGTTAGCCAGCACGGTACGGGCAATATTATCAAGCTGCACGTCATCCGTCTGCCTTATCATCAGGACGTTATAACCTTTTTCCAGCAGCTTGTCTTTTAAGGTCAATGCAAGCTTTAAGTTTACGGATGCCTCAGATGAACCGTCATTTAAGGTTGTTCCTGCCGACACTGCCGTCGCATAGGTTGATCCGGATGCGGTGGTACCTCCCGTCACCTTTGCCGAACCGTCCGGATGACACAGGGTGCTGGCGGACTCTCCGCCTTTTGTGCCGTGTCCGGCATTTACACAGACAGTCTTTTTCTTCCTGCCAGGTCCTACCGCGTAGTAGATCGTGGCAAAACCGCTGTTGATCTTTGAATTTCCCGCAAACTCGTATGAGCTGTCAAAGCCTGCGATACACAGCTTTCCGCTCCATTTTGAGTATATCTTTTTGCCGTCCGGTCCGAGTCTGTAACTGCGTATCTTATAATAAATGTTGCCCTTTTCCGTAACATTTGTGATGGTGGTGGACAGCTTGTCACCGTATCTTATGGGGCGGTTCTTGAAATCCGAAAACTTTTTGTCGGAAGACATACGAATCTGATATCCCTCCGCTCCCGGGACGGCATTCCATTTTAATACCACGGTACTGCCGCTTCTGAGTCCGTAATTGAACTGTGTTTTCGGGATATCGCTGCTTGTGGCGGCGCTAACCGTCAATGGCCCGAACACAAGACCCAAGACCATACACAGGCAGAGTGCATACACTGTGATCCTGAAATGATAAGCCATGCCCTTTCCTTCGCCTTCGGCTGAACAACGAAACCATCCTGAATTTCGGTTTCCCCTCAAATAAAGCTTCATTTTCCCAACCTCATGTAAACAGCTTTACCAGCTCAACCCATATGCACTCAAAAAGATAAAGCCTTGAAAAGCCGTTTTCCCTGTATATATGATATCTCTCCCTGCCACGCTTAAAAGAGCTTTTTATACTCTTCTGGTTGCTGATACCGCCATATCTGAAATTAGCCAGAACCTCATTCAGGATCACTATTCTGCATCCATCATTTCTGATACGCAGCACCAGATCCCAGTCATCATGTATCGATTCCTGCCTGTATCTGTACCTGTCATAGATATCCCTCGTGACAAAGGTGGTCGGATGATTCCAATCCCTTGACACAACGGGGTTTTTGAGTGCTGAATGTTTGATCATCATCTCAGTGAAAAGACCGTTTTTCTGTTCTCTCAGGATACGAAGATCTGCGTAAAACATATCAAAATGTGTTTCCCTGAAGGTGTCCACCATGCGCTCCACGGCATTTACCTCGTACCAGTCATCGGAATTGATGATGCCTACCAGATCTCCATTTGACCTGTCAATGCCTTTATTCATGGCATCATATATTCCATTGTCCGGCTCGGATATAATACGGTACTTAATCCCTGCCTGCTCAAACCTGTCCTTATAACTCTCCGCGATCTTAACGGTATCATCGGTTGAAACACCGTCAATTATCAGATACTCTATGTTTTTATATGTCTGATTTAATACCGACTCTATGGTGGTGGAAAGCGTTCTCCCACTGTTTTTGGTCACTGTTATGATGCTGACCAGCGGATTCATCAGAGCTTCCCTGTCTGTGCCTATATATCTTATACGACTGTCGTCTTTTTTTTCAGTCTTCCAAATGGTGCGTGAAAAAGGATACAGCTGGTAACAGCCGTCATATATGTTCGACAACTCCAGTGTATATGCATAGTCTCCGAACACTTTCTCTGTATACGCCAGAAGTTTCGACTGTAATCTGCCGCCCTCACTTTTTTTCTTTAGCCTGTTGTATACCGACACTATCATATCCGATGCTCCGGGCACGCAATACAACGGTTTTCCGTGGGCATGGGATATGAGCTTTACCATATCGCCCGTGTTCACCGGCATCCTGTTCTGCGGGCAAAAAATACCGGCATCTTTTCTCTCTATGATCTGTCTTATGAGTTCACAGAGATGCTCGATATATATCATGCTACGGAAGTTTTTGGTAGCCGGAAAAACAGGAGTTTTCTCCGCAAACCTTGCCAGCGAAGGGTAATTGCCCTTGCTGCCCGGTCCATAGACCATAGGTGATCTGATGAGGGCAAGCTTCATGGCACTGTCTGTCTTGAATGCCGCTCCGGCCCTTGAGTCATCAAAATGTTCATCACCGATCAGTTTTCGCAGCGCTGTCTCAGCGTTGAGTTTACTGCGCCCGTAAAAGTTTTCCGGCTCCGGAACAGTGGACGCATCAATGGAATGCATATTGATACCGGTAACTCCGTAGACTATCATGCTGCTCATATATATAAACTGCGACACTCCGGCTCTTGCTGCGCATTCCGCCGTCTCCAGCGCAAGATCGCAATTCACCTTGTTATACTCTGCCTCCGCAGACGAATCCGTGGGGTCTACATCGACATGAGCGATACCGGTCACATCCACCACTACGTCTATCCCGGAAAAATCGTATGTTTTCCAGGAATCATCTCTTTGGCTTATGAAATCCACATTATATCCGGATCTCCAGTTTGAAAGCCAGCCTGCGAGAGCTGTGCCCACATAGCTGTGGCGGGCGGTTATCAGAACATTGATCTTTGATCTACCTTCCACCGGTACCTCCTTCCGTTACTCCGATTCCTTTCATCACTGCTATGACGGAACCGAAAAGACACCGGATATCCATTACCGGTCCGAAATTCTTTGCATACATACCATCTATCCAGGCTTTTTCGGATATCTCCAGCTCATCCCTGCCGCTAATCTGGGCAAGTCCCGTAAGCCCCGGCGGTACACGGTTTGCACGGTATTTTGAGCGCTCTCTTATGAGATCATACTGATTCCACAGAGCAGGCCTGGGACCCACAAAGCTCATGTCTCCCTTTATGATATTGATGATCTGCGGAAGTTCGTCCAGGCTGGTCCTGCGCAAAAATGCTCCTATCCCGGTGATATACTCATCAGGATCTTTCAGCATGTGCGTAGGGACATCCCTGGGAGTGTAGGAATACATAGTACGAAACTTATAAATGTCAAAAAGCCTTCCCGCATATCCGACCCTCTTCTGGGTAAAAAACACGCTGCCCTTTGAGTCCAGCTTTATGGCTACGCAGATAGCCAGAAACAGCGGCCATAACAGCAACACCGCCAGCACTGCCAGCAAACAGTCCGCGTATCTTTTGACCCTAAGATATTTTGATCTCTTCATATGCATTCCCCCCTTTAATCTAGTAGACTTTTTTGATAATCCGGGCAGGATTTCCGGCGATGACACAGCCTGCCGGAAATGTTCCGCTCACGACACTGCCTGCGCCTATGACACAATCATCCCCTATATGACTACCCTTCAGGATAATGGTGTTGCAGCCCACAAAAACATTCCGCCCTATATGTACCGGTGCTATCTTCACGAATTCCGTGGTGACATTGCCGGATTTCATATCTTCCTCTCTGACCTGTGCATCCACCGGATGAAAGTCATTGTCCAGGATCTTGCAATTGGCTCCTATCAGTGTATTATCACCGATGGTGATACGGTCCCAGGCATATATGGTGGACCCACTGATGCCCACATTGTCTCCTATACGGATACGGGCTTTATGCTTTGCTACTATTATAGTCCTCTGATAGAGTCCCAGCAAGTTCGACATGAAACTGCTGTTGATCTTTACATTATCTCCTATGGAGATCCTCGCTTCAGGGAATCTGTATATGACCGGGAAGCCTACGCATCTCAGTCTTTTACCGTATTTTATGCGCTGCGCCCGAAGCAGCAATTTCGGAAGGTTTGTCTGAAATTTGAGCATATATCCTCCTTTCGCCCCGGATACACTTTCGGAACACCGGCCTGAGCCGGTTATCAAAGCTTTGCGATATCTACCACGTTAAGTTCTCCCGCTCCACTCTCAAGTGAACGGACAAGGGCATAAGCCGTATCCATGGCTGTGATACAGTTAACTCCCGTCTCTATAGCGGTACGCCTGATGAGGAAGCCATCACGGCTCTTGTCGCGGCCCTGGGTGGGAGTATTTATGACAAGGTCGATCCTGTGACCTAACAGAAGATCCATGACCGTGGGTGATTCCTGGTGGAGCTTGTTAACCCTTCGAACCTTAACACCCTGTGAAGCAAGATACTCCGCGGTTCCTCTGGTGGCATACACGATATAACCCAGAGCCTGGAATCGTTTCACAAGATCCACAGCCTCAGGCTGATCCGCATCCTTTAAGGTTATTATCATCTGCTTGTGCTTTGGAAGCTCAACGCCCGCTCCCAGGAATGCCTTGTACAGGGCCTCGTCAAAGTTCTTTGATATACCGAGACACTCACCGGTAGACTTCATCTCAGGTCCAAGGGATATCTCTGCTCCCCTTATCTTCTCAAATGAGAACACCGGCATCTTGATCGCATAATGATCCGCCGCGGGCTGCAGTCCGGGTTCGTAGCCCAGATCTCGTATCTTTTTGCCCAGTATGACGTCTGTGGCAAGATCCACGATGGGAATACCCGTCACCTTGCTGATATAAGGCACAGTACGTGAGGACCTGGGGTTAACCTCTATGACGTAAACCTCATCATCCATAGCTATGAACTGGATATTGATAAGTCCTTTCACATGTAAAGCCTTTGCAAGCCTTGCAGCGTAGTCCGCTATCACTTCCTTGACTTTTTCGGATACGGTGGGTGCCGGATATACGGAAATCGAATCTCCGGAGTGAACGCCGGTCCTCTCGATATGTTCCATTATACCCGGTATCAGGATATCCGTACCATCACATACAGCATCCACTTCCAGCTCTTTTCCCATAAGATATTTGTCTACCAGTATGGGATGCTCCTGCTCGTAACGGTTTATGATGCCTATGAATTCCTCGATCTCCTCGTCGGAGTATGCGATCCTCATGCCCTGACCGCCCAGAACGTATGAAGGACGCACCAACACGGGATATCCGAGACGGTTAGCAACCTCTTTTGCCTCTTCCGCCGTGAACACGGTACCTCCCGCTGCCCTGGGTATTCCCGTCTGCTGCAGGATCTCGTCAAAGAGCTCTCTGTCTTCCGCTGCATCAACATCCGCAGCATCTGTACCCCAGATGGGAACCCCCATCTTCATAAGGCTCTCGGTAAGACCTATAGCGGTCTGTCCACCAAACTGTACCACGGCGCCGTCGGGATGTTCGATATTCACAATGTTTTCCACGTCCTCCGGTGTCAAAGGCTCAAAATACAGTTTATCCGCAATATCAAAATCCGTTGACACCGTCTCCGGGTTATTGTTGATGATGATGGTCTCATATCCCGCCTTTGAGAACGCCCATGTAGCGTGAACGCTGCAGAAATCGAACTCTATGCCCTGTCCGATACGTATGGGACCGGATCCCAGCACCAGAACTTTTTTCCTGTCCGACTCTCCGGATGCTTCGTTCTCCGCTCCAAATACAGAATAATAATATGGAGTTTCAGCCTCAAACTCGGCCGCACAGGTGTCCACCATCTTGAATGCGGCGGTGATGCCGTTATTGTAGCGCATCTGTTTTATCTCATCCACGCTCTTTCCTGTGAGTCTGGCAATGACAGTATCCGGGAATTCGATGCGCTTTGCTTCCTTCAAAAGATCCACTGTGAGTTCCTCTTTTTTAAGGCGCTCTTCCATCTCCACCAGGATAGCTATCTTATCTATGAACCACTTGTCCACCATGGTCTTTCTGTGTATGGTGGTATAATTTATTCCTTTTCTGAGGGCCTCGGCTATCACATAGATACGGCGGTCGTCCACTATCTCCATGCGGCTTAAGAGCTCCTCCTCGGAAAGATCCGAGTAGTCGTAAGACAGAAGGCTGTCTACATGCTGTTCAAGGGATCTGATGGCTTTCATCAGCGCTCCCTCGAAGTTCTCAGCTATACTCATGACCTCTCCGGTAGCCTTCATCTGAGTTGTCAGTGTATGCTTTGCGGAGATAAACTTATCGAAAGGCAGTCTCGGGATCTTCACCACGCAGTAATCCAATACAGGCTCAAAGGAAGCATATGTTTTTCCCGTAATGGCGTTTTTGATCTCATCAAGATTAAAGCCCAGAGCGATCTTCGCAGCAACCTTTGCGATGGGGTATCCCGTGGCCTTCGAAGCAAGGGCAGAAGATCTTGAAACACGGGGATTCACCTCTATAACACAATACTCAAAAGAATCCGGTTTCAACGCATACTGAACGTTACATCCGCCTGTGATGCCAAGCTCTGTGATAATGTTTAAGGCAGAGCTTCTGAGCATCTGATATTCCTTGTCCCCCAGGGTCTGTGACGGTGCCACAACTATGGAATCTCCGGTGTGAACGCCCACAGGATCTATGTTTTCCATGTTGCAGACAGTGATACAGTTTCCTGCGCTGTCCCTCATCACCTCATACTCTATCTCTTTCCAGCCTGCAATACATCTCTCCACCAGAACCTGTCCCACGCGGGAAAGTCTGAGACCGTTTGACAATATCTCCTCCAGCTCGGTCTCATTGTGGGCGATGCCGCCGCCTGAACCGCCCAAAGTATATGCCGGGCGCAATACCACGGGATAACCAATAGTGTTGGTGAACTTTATACCGTCATCCACGGTCTCTACCACCTTGGACGCAGCCACCGGCTCACCTATCTTTTCCATGGTGTCCTTAAATTCCTGACGGTCCTCAGCCTTTCTGATAGTGGCTGCGGTAGTACCTATGAGCTTAACCCCGTGCTCATCCAGAAATCCGGACTCATAAAGCTCCATACCAAGGTTAAGTCCGGCCTGACCTCCCAGTGTAGGCAGGATACTGTCGGGTTTTTCTTTTAAGATGATCTCCTGAAGGACTTTGGCATTCAGCGGCTCGATATAAACCTGGTCCGCAATGTTCTTGTCGGTCATGATGGTGGCCGGGTTTGAGTTTACGAGACAAACCTCTATGCCCTCTTCCTTTAAGGATCTGCAGGCCTGGGTTCCGGCGTAATCAAACTCTGCCGCCTGACCTATCACGATAGGACCTGATCCTATCACCATTACTTTTTTTATACTGTTATTCTTAGGCATTTTTAGATCCCTCCATCATATCGATAAACCTGTCAAAAAGGCAGGCGGAATCGTGTGGTCCGGGGCTTGCCTCCGGATGGAACTGCACGGTGAAGATGTTCTTACCCACATACTCCAATCCCTCATTGGTACCGTCATTTACGTTTACAAACGCCTCTTTTGCGACAGCAGCGTCTACAGTGTCCTTCACAACCGCGTAACCGTGATTTTGGGATGATATATAAACCTTACCTGTGGAAAGATCCTTCACCGGATGATTTCCGCCTCTGTGGCCGTATTTAAGCTTACAGGTATCAAACCCGTTTGCCAGCGCCATGAGCTGATGTCCCAGGCAAATGGCAAATATCGGAACATCCGAAGCGTAAAGCTTTTTGATCTCCTCTATGATGTCACCGCAGCTCTTGGGATCTCCGGGGCCGTTCGACAGCATTATGCCATCAGGATCAGCCGCTAAGATCTCTTCCGCAGGTGTATGAGCAGGATATACCGTAACATTGCATCCACGCTCACTTAAAGATCTTGCGATATTACGCTTTGCGCCGAAGTCCATCAGCGCAACTTTATATTTTTTGCCGGGGATCTCGTATTTTTCCGCTGTTGTCACGCGATCCACCACATTGCCCACATTGTAGGCAGCGATCTCTGCCAGCATCTCGTCCTTTTTCCATGGATCAAACTCATCCGCCGGGATAATGCAGCCGTTCATGGTGCCCTTGTCCCTCAGTATCTTCGTGAGGGCTCTGGTGTCGATACCGGCAATACCCGGTATGTCATGTTTTTTCAAAAAATCCTGAATTGATGCCTCGCATCTGAAATTCGAAGGCATTCTGGAAAGCTCCCTCACTATATATCCGTCCGGCCATGGTTTTTTTGATTCCATGTCCGAAAAATTGATACCGTAATTCCCGATGAGAGGATAGGTCATTACCACAGCCTGTCCTGCGTATGAAGGATCTGTCAGAACCTCAAGGTATCCCGTCATGGAAGTGTTAAACACTATCTCGGAAATAGCCTTTCTCTGTGCCCCTATGGATTCTCCTTCAAAAATATGTCCATCCTCCAGTATTAAATACGCTTTCATATGTTCACTCCCGATCATATATTGGTGATTTCGTTTATATACCATATCCGATGTCACTAAATTCAGCCTTCTCTTCGTTCGGCTTCATTAAGTGATCCTGTATCGGTAAATCTAAACTCTATCTGCGCCTTCGGCTTGATATCGTTAAGATTTACCATAAAATAGGGGCCAGAAATTCTGACCCCATTGTCTTTTAGTGTTTCGGTATTATCTTTTCGATACCTCCCATGTAGGGACGCAAAGCAACGGGTATTTTAACAGACCCGTCAGCATTCAGGTTGTTCTCCAAGAATGCGATGAGCATTCTCGGCGGAGCAGCCACCGTGTTGTTAAGTGTATGTGCAAAATATTTGTTACCGTCCGCACCCTTTACGCGGATCTTAAGTCTTCTGGCCTGTGCATCACCAAGGTTTGAACAGCTGCCGACCTCAAAGTATTTCTGCTGTCTCGGGCTCCATGCCTCCACATCACAGCTCTTAACCTTAAGATCAGCAAGATCACCCGAGCAGCACTCAAGGGTCCTGACCGGTATATCCATGCTCCTGAAGATCTCTACAGTGTACGACCACATCTTATTGTACCAGTCAAATGATTCCTCCGGCTTACATACCACGATCATCTCCTGTTTCTCAAACTGATGGATCCTGTAAACACCTCTCTCCTCTATGCCGTGAGCTCCCTTTTCCTTACGGAAGCAGGGAGAGTAGCTGGTGAGTGTGTAGGGAAGCTTCTCCTCGTCATTGATGGTGTCTATAAAACGTCCTATCATGGAATGCTCCGAAGTACCTATGAGATAGAGATCCTCGCCCTCGATCTTATACATCATGGCGTCCATCTCTTCAAAACTCATAACGCCTGTCACAACGTTAGAACGGATCATGAAGGGCGGTATACAGTAAGTAAAGCCCTTGTTTATCATGAAATCTCTGGCATATGCCGTAACAGCCGAATGAAGTCTCGCGATATCACCGCAGAGATAATAGAAACCGTTACCTGCAACGCGTCCCGCAGCATCCAGATCAATGCCGTCAAAACGCTCCATAATGTCTGTGTGATAAGGAATCTCGAAATCCGGTGTTACCGGCTCTCCGAACTTTTCTATCTCCACATTGCAGCTGTCGTCGGGTCCAATAGGTACCGAAGGATCGATGATATTGGGTATCTTCATCATGATCTCGGTCACTCTGTCCGCATATTCTTTTTCGAGGGGCTCCAGCTCGCTGAGACGCTTGGAGATCTGTCCGACCTCGGCTTTTACTGCCTCTGCCTCTTCCTTCTTGCCCTGAGCCATCAATGCGCCGATCTCTTTTGCCACTTTATTTTTCTTGGATCTGAGTTCGTCAGCCTCTGCCTTTGCGGCGCGGCTCTTCTCGTCCAGTTCTATGACTTCGTCTACCAGCGGAAGCTTATGCTCCTGAAATTTCTTTTTGATGTTTTCCCTGACTGCATCGGGGTTCTCTCGTAAAAATTTAATATCGATCATTTCTGTCACCTCCCAAAGTCGTTATCGTGTCAAAACTGTTTATTTAAGAGGATATTTATCCGTCAATGTCTTGATTATGGCTCTTGCCTTCTCGACACCGGCTTCCTTTTCCTTTATGACTAATGCTATAGCCTCAGCTACCTGATCGAAATCGGCTGCCACAAGACCTCTGCTGGTAGCTGCCGGTGTTCCGAGACGGATACCGCTGGTGACAAACGGGCTCTTGGGATCGTTGGGGATCGTGTTCTTATTTGCAGTGATATGAGCCTCATCCAGAAGCTTTTCAACCTCTTTACCGGTGAGTTCCATCGGTGTGAGGTCTACCAGCATAAGATGGTTGTCCGTGCCGTCAGATACGATCTTGATGCCTCTGCTCTGCAAGCCCTTGCACAGAGCCTGTGCATTATCCACGATATTTTGTGCGTATACCTTGAATTCAGGCTTTAATGCCTCTTCAAAACATACAGCCTTCGCAGCGATAACGTGCATCAGCGGGCCACCCTGAATGCCCGGGAATACCGCTTTGTTGAAGTTGTATTTCTTGGCTGTCTCTTCGCTGCCGCAGAGTATCATACCACCTCTGGGACCCCTCAGAGTCTTATGTGTTGTAGTAGTCACAACATCGGCGTAAGGAATCGGTGACGGATGAAGTCCTGCTGCCACGAGCCCCGCAATGTGAGCCATATCTACGAAGAGCACTGCGCCGACCTCGTCACAGATCTCTCTGAATCTCTTGAAATCGATGGTGCGGGCATATGCTGATGCACCTGCTATGATCATCTTCGGCTTGCACTCTTTTGCTATAGCCAGAACATTGTCATAATCGATGAAACCGTCGTCATTTACGCCATATGGCACTATATTGAAATATGTACCCGAGAAATTGGCCGGTGAACCGTGTGTAAGATGTCCGCCGTGATCAAGGTTCATACCCATTACGGTATCACCCTGTTTTAACATTGCAAACTGTACAGCCATGTTTGCCTGTGCACCTGAGTGGGGCTGAACATTGGCATACTCTGCACCGAAGAGCTCCTTGGCTCTGTCTCTTGCAAGATCTTCCACTACATCAACGCATGAGCATCCGCCGTAATAACGGTGTGCCGGATAACCTTCAGCGTATTTGTTGGTGAGAACGGATCCCATTGCCGCCATAACCGCATGGCTTACCCAGTTCTCAGATGCTATGAGCTCAATGTGACTGTTCTGTCTGTTGAACTCATTCTCGATCTCCGCTGCCACCGCGGGATCAACTGCCTTTAATTCCTCGATAGAATACATATTTTCCCTCCTTTTTATTCGCCCGGATACTCTTTATAAAATACCACCCGGCTCAAAGAGTCAAGTGGTATTCGTTAATTTCTTTATTTCTTTGACTTCGCCGGTTTGCTGTTTTTGCCGTTATCTTTTGCGGAAGCCTTGACTCCGATCCTGCTCTTCATCTCAAACCACAACGGTGTGGCAAGGCAGATAGAAGAATATGTACCGGACACAACACCTACCATCAGAGGCAGCGCAAAATCCTTAATTGATGCTACACCCAAAACATAAAGCAACAGCACCATGACAAATGTGGTAACGGATGTATTGATAGAACGTGAGATCGTCTGTGTAACCGATCTGTTGGAGATCTCTGTAAGCTCTTCCTTTGAAACTCTTGACTTTCCGTGAAGGTTCTCACGGATACGGTCAAAGGTGACGATGGTATCGTTTATCGAATAACCAAGGATCGTCAGCATTACAGCGATGAAGGTCGTGCCAACCGATATACGCAGGAGCGCGTAGCATGTCAGTACTACCAGGATATCATGGATCAGGGCAAGTACTGCAGCTGTCGCAAACTTGAAATCGGCAAATCTGAATGCGATGTAGAGAAGCATCAGTATTACGGCTATGACAACGGCGATTATGGCATCTCTTGTCATCTCCGAGCTAACTGTAGCACCGACAGACTGAGATGAAACCGTCTCCTCATCAAACCAGAAGCCCGCATCCGAAAATGCGTTTATGAGTGCATCTCTCTCGTCCTGATTGAGAAGTCTTGTCTTGAAGATAATGCTCTTGCTGCCTGTAACCTGCTGACCATAAACTTCCTTGTCACCTGTTACGGACTCAACCACCGGATACATCTTCTCTTCGATCTCCGGAATTGTGTAATCATCATAGAACTCGATGGTGGTAGTGGTACCTCCCACAAACTCCAGCGAGAAGTTGAAAGGTCTCTCACCCATTGATGAATGCACGCCCATACCTACGAAACCGGCTGCTATTACCAGTAAGGATACGACATAGAATACAACCCTGCTCTTTAATATGTTCAAAGTCTTTCTCTCTTTTGCACGGCCGTAAAGCTTTTCGCTCTTCAGTCCCATGCCGTAGAAAGCATACATGATGTATCTTGAAACAAAGAGTGCAGTAAACATTGATACCAGGATACTGATCATAAGGGTATATGCAAAGCCCTTTACAGTACCCGAACCTCTCCACATCAGCACGAATGTGGCGATGAGGGTAGTGATGTTACCGTCCAGGATTGCTGACTGTGCTTTCTGAAAACCATCATGAATAGCGTTGAATACGCTCTTGCCTCCGGCGATCTCCTCTCTGATACGCGCGAATATGATGACATTCGCATCAACCGCCATACCAATACCAAGGATGATACCTGCGATACCCGGCAATGTAAGTGTTATATCGAAAAGATAGATGAATGCAACCGTAAGTGTTGTGTAAATAACCAGCGCAAACGAAGCCGCAACACCTGACACCAGATACATGATGATAAGATATATCATGATGAATGCAAGACCGATCATTGCCGCTGTAAGCGCTGTCTTGATAGCCTCGCTTCCCATCTGTGCTCCCACGATCTGTGATTCAAGCTCGTTAAGAGTGAGGGAAAGTGAACCAATACGGATCATTGAAGCAAGATTCTGAGCCGCTTCATAACTCTCCATACCGGTGATCTGGCATGAACCTCCTCCAATACGCTCCTGGACTGTGGGAGCGGAGATCGTCTCACCGTCATAGATGATGGAAAGTCTCTCACCCACATGATCGCCTGTCATATCAGCAAATGTCTGTGCAGCTGAATCCGAAAGCTTTAACTCTACGCAATATTCGGTAGTGCCGTAATTCTGATCCTTGTATGATGCAGCCTGTGCATCCACAACATCATCACCTGTCATGAAAACCTTGCCATCGGGATCGGTAAACTCCAATGAACCCGGTGTACCAAGGTCTGCCAGTATAACACCTGCATCCGTTACGCCGGGGATCTCAACGGAAATCCTGTCTTCTCCCTGCTTGTAAACAGTAGCCTCTGTGCTGTATGTCTCCACACGTTTCTGAAGCTTGTAGATGGTGTCCGATATCTCCTCTGGTGTGGCATCCTCATCAGCTATCTGATAAGTGATCGATGCGCCGCCCGCAAGGTCAAGGCCTAAGGTGATACCCTTTGTTGCTGTTGTCTCTTCAGTCTCTGCGTCCCCGGAATCCTCTGCAACTTCCTTTGCGGAATGTACATTCTGCAGTGAAGTCTGGGTACGGTTCAGGATGATAGATGAATAGTATACCAATCCTGCCATACACAGTATGACGAAGATCAGGATGACTATACTTCTTCCCTTTTTCATCTCTTTTTCCTTCCTTCTTGCATTATTTCTACTAAAATCTGTCCCTGACAGATTTTGGTTTCCTTAAATAAACTGAACGGAACCCATCCGTCCGCTTTGGGTCAGTCCCCTCAGGACTCTTTCTCTGCCCGGTCTTCCTCGGCAACCTTCAGATATATGGCGCACTCAACCCTCTTTTTCTCGAGTTCGCAACCTATCTCATAAACCGAGGTGATATCACCGTTAAAGTTGTATGAATTTGCGGCACAGCCTCCGGAACAGTAAAACCTTGCAAAACATTCCCTGCACTTTGGCTTTGCATATACATTGCACTTCTTGAAAGTTCCTGTGATGTCGGTACGCTTGATACCCTCGTCCACATTACCCAGCAGGAAGTCTTTATTACCCACAAACTGATGACATGGATAGAGATCCCCCCAGGGTGTGACTGCCAGATACTCCGTGCCCGAGCCGCATCCGCTCAACCTCTTTGCAACACACGGACCTCCGGTAAGGTCTATCATAAAATGGAAGAAGTTGAATCCCTCTCCCTTTTGTCTGCGCTCGTTCATAGTGAGGGCAAGCTTTTCATACTCGCTGAAAAGCTTTGGAAGATCCTCCGGTCTGATGGCGTAATCAGCCTCCGGCGGAGCTACCACCGGTTCCACTGATATCTGCTTAAAGCCCAGATCAGCCATGTGAAGCACATCTTCCGAAAAATCAAGATTATGGTGTGTAAAGGTTCCCCTGACATAATAATCCATCTGTCCTCTGGACTCGGCAAGCTTTTGGAACTTCGGCACTATGATATCATAAGCCGATCCCTTGCCTCCCGGGAATGGACGCATATGGTCATTGACCTCCTTGCGGCCATCGAGACTTAAGACCACGTTGGACATTTCCTTATTGGCAAAGTCCTGTATCTCGTCATCGAGTCTGATGCCGTTGGTGGTCAAGGTAAAACGGAATTTTTTATTGCATTCCTCTTCCCTGGATCTGCCGTATTCCACCAATCTTTTGACAACATCAAAATTCAGTGTGGGCTCTCCGCCGAAGAAATCTACCTCAAGATTGCGCCTGCTGCCGGAATTGGCTATCAGAAAATCCAGAGCCTTTTTTCCGACCTCAAAGCTCATGAGACCTTTGTGTCCCGCATCACCGTACTCACCCTCGTCGGCAAAACAGTATCTGCATGCCAGGTTACAGTCATGGGCAATATGCAGACACAGCGCCTTCACAACCGTGGGTCGGTTCTCAAAATCCAGGATATAATCCTCGTAAACATCCTTTGAAAAAAGATCTCCGGATGCCTCCAGCTCTTTTAACTCGGAAGCTATCTCGTCCAGCTCTTCTCCGGATACATCCGGATATTTCTCCATGATGACCGCCTTGATCTCATCAAAGGATTTTTCTTCGTACATGGATATAATATCGTATGTGATATCATCAACAACATGTAACGCACCGCTGTTGATATCCATTACTATATTATATCCGCCCATCTTGTACTGATGTACCATGATCCTGCTTTCTCCCACAACTTTAGGCCGTTCGTATGAGCGGCCTTGTAAAGTCACGTCTTTCGCTTAAAGTTCCTGCTATTTGCACTGCTCGCAGGTCTGGTTGCCTACTGTACAGCTGGTCTTGCAAGCTGACTG
This sequence comes from Lachnospiraceae bacterium, assembly GCA_024680835.1. GTDB lineage: Bacteria > Bacillota > Clostridia > Lachnospirales > Lachnospiraceae > RGIG6904. The sequence continues at coordinate 30,780 of JAILBP010000018.1, forward strand.
GCATGATGTCTGGCACTCGCCGCATCCGCCCTTCTTTACTGTGTTCTGAAGCTTTCTTGTCTTAAGAGTCTTAATGTGTTTCATGTCTGTTCTCCTTTCGGGAAAAATATACTGATACCGTGTTTCAAAGCATATGTGCACACGATTAAAAAGCATTCTACCACAGACCCTCAAAAAAGAAAAGAAAAATTTTAAACAAATACACGATTTTAGATCAGATGCTCTATAAGGGATTTCAGTCCTATTATTATCAATATGATCCCGCCCATTATCTCGGACCACTTTTTGAAACGGTCACCAAAGATACTGCCTATCTTAACTCCCGCCATGGATATAAAGCAGGTGATAACGCCTATTACGGCGACAGCAAACAGGACATTCAGTAAATGTCCCGCATTAAGCACCTCGACAGGAACCGCCACGAATGTTATCCCTACAGCCAGTGCGTCAATGCTGGTAGCCACAGCCATCATGAACATGGTCTTTACGTCAAATCCCGGAGACGTCTCCTCCTCCGGTCCGAAAGCCTCCCTGATCATGTTTCCCCCTATAAACGACAGCAGAATAAATGCCACCCAGGGAGCCACCATGCTGATGTATTTCTCAAAGTTCGATCCAACCAAATACCCCGCCATGGGCATTATCGCCTGAAAGGCTCCGAACCATATTCCGCACAAAAAAAATTCTCTTTTGGTAACTTTACCGGACGCAAGCCCTTTACAAATGGACACCGCAAAAGCATCCATGGCAAGCCCCACCGAAAGTAGTAGCAATTCCGCTAATCCCATCTCGTGTCACTTTCCCATCATCAGTAGCATTTCCGCAGTATCAGTCATACTGCGTCCCGTATCCATGCTGGTCTTCTGGATATATCTGAAAGCCTCCGGTTCCGTCATGTCATTTCTATCCATGAGGAGCCGCTTCGCGTCATCTACAAGCTTTTTTTCAGAGTGGGAACGGACAGGTTTTTTAGGCTTTTTTGATCTTCTGTAAGAAAAATCGACCCCCGGCATCAGGGTCCGGACCGAACTTATAAGATCCTCCGCCTTGAACGGCATGCACAGTCTCATGACATTGCCGTAGAACGGTCCCGCCCCCACATCCTTTGTCAACAGCAAAATAGTGACCGTCGGCGGCGCAAGGTCTGCCAGTTCCTCGAACCCCATATCTGAGAAGCGTTTTGAACATATGACAAGGCTGACATCCTGATTGTGGATCATCTCCAGGGTCTCTCCTCCGCGCTCACACAACCGGATGTCATCCCATATCCCGCTTCTTATTATCATGTTGCCGAGTCTTACAGCATCAGCATGTACGGGCATTGTTATCACAATACAGCCCATAATTCACTCTCCGTAAAATCTAAAATCTGCCGAGGTATCTGTTTATCTCCCATTCAGATACGCTAGTCATATAAGACTCCCACTCCTTCATCTTGATCCTCGAATAGATCTCTGTAAACTCATTTCCAAGAATACTTTTGATCAATTCATCTTCGCCCAGCGCCATAACCGCTTCCCTCAGATTATCCGGAAGCCTTTCCTGCGTTTTTTCCGTGGTATCGCTCTCCCGGTTTAGCCGCATGTCATTTATGCCATCGATACCTGCAGCGATACAGCACGCAAACAGAGTATAGGGATTTGATGAACCGTCGGGAAGTCTGAATTCAACTTTTACATGAGCTTTGTCACTGTTTATCCTTACCAGGCTCCTCTCTCCCGAAAACGCAAAATCTATAAACTGTGGTGCAGGGAATCCTGCAGCCAGTCTTTTGTATGAGTTAACGGTAGGGCAGGCGATGGCAGCTATGGCTTTTGCATGTTTCATAAGCCCGTAGGCGAAAGCCTCGGCTTCTCTCGTTATTTTCCCGTCATCATCTTTGAAAGCATTGTCTCCGTTTTCATACACGGAAAAATTGGTATGCATGGCCGATCCCGCAACATTTTCCCTGGGCTTCGGCATGAACGTTGCGTAAAGACCGAACCTCTTAGCCACAGATCTCACGGCAAAACGGAAGGTCTGTATATCATCAGCCATCTTCATGGCCTCCGCATCATGAAACTCTATCACATGCTGCGCCGGCGCACTCTCATGGAATGACGCCTTGATATCAAAACCCAGTTCCTCCAGCATCAGCACAATGTCACGTCTTGCATTCTCTCCGAAATCCAGAGGTCCCACATCCATATATCCGCCCTTCTCATGCGTCACGGTAGTCGGCAGACCGAATTCATCCGTATGGAACAGGAAAAACTCACACTCCGGATCAGCCTTAAAGCTGAATCCCTTTTCCGCATAGGTCTGCAAAGTCCTCCTCAGAATAGTCCTGGGGCTCAACTCAAAGGGCGTGCCATCCTCCCTGCAAACATCGCATACGATCTTTGCAACCTTTCCCTGCTGCGGTCTCCAGGGCAGTATCGTAAAACTGTCCGCATCGGGATACAGATAAAAACGCTCATCCGTATAATACTCATTTCCGAACATTGCGGAACCGTCAAAGGAATATCTTCCGGCGAACACCTTCTCCATCTGTCCAGGTGTCACCGCCATGTTCTTTAAGCTCCCGAAAATATCTGTATACTGAAGGCGGATGAACTCCACGTCCTCGTCTTCTATTATATTCATAATATCCTGCTCTGTCATATAACCCTCCTCATCCATGATCCACCGCTTACAATACAAAGCACAGCGACCGCGCACAAACGCAGCCGCCGTGAAGAACATAATAACATATTTATTTTCACATAACAATGCTTATATCACAAATTTGAATAACCCATCAATGACTCATCCACAGCCTTTGCCACCTGTCTGCCTTCCGCTATTGCCCAGACTACCAGTGACTGCCCTCTGTGCATATCACCTGCGCAGAAAACCCTGTCCTTAGTCGTGGCGAACTTTCCGGGCTCTGTCTTCACATTGGTACGCCCGTCACACTCAACATCAAAGGTCTTTCTCACATACTCTTCAGAACCCAGAAAACCGGCTGCTATCAGCACAAGGTCTGCCTTCAGTTCCTTCTCTGTGCCCTCCACCGGCACCATGTTCATCCTGCCGGTCTTCTTATCTTTTTCGGGCTTCAGCTCAACGGTGCGTACACCCTTGAGCGCTCCCTTTTTATCTTTTATGAATTCTTTGACAGTGGTCTGATATACGCGGGGGTCGTGACCGAATTTTTCGATGGCCTCCTCCTGACCGTAATCGGTCTTCAGGATCTTCGGCCATTCAGGCCACGGGTTTGAGGCCGTCCTCTCCTGCGGCGGCTTCGGCATCATCTCAAGCTGCGTCACCTGGGAAACACCGAGCCTGACAGATGTGCCGACACAGTCGTTTCCTGTATCGCCTCCGCCTATGACTACGACATGTTTATTCTTAAGACTCTTAAACCTGAACTTTGTATTTTCGATGAGCTCATCAGCATCGTAATCCAGATCCATCAGCTTTTTGCTCACTTCCTTCAGGAAATCAACTGCAAACATTATGCCTGTGGCATCGCGGCCTTCGGCCTTAATATCCCTCGGATTGGAAGCGCCACAGCAAAGAATGACGCGGTCAAACTCCTTTAAGAGCTCCTCGCCCTTCACATCAACGCCCACATTTACGTTACACTTAAAGGTGATGCCTGCCTCTTCCATCAGCTTTATGCGCCTGTCTATAACACGCTTGTCCAGCTTCATATTGGGAATGCCGTATCTTAACAATCCTCCCACGCGGTCGCTTCTCTCAAAAACCGTCACACTGTGTCCCCGTCTGTTCAGAAGCTGCGCTGCGGCAAGCCCCGATGGGCCGCTTCCTATGACAGCAACCTTTTTACCCGTGCGATGTTCGGGCGCCTCCTCTTTTACCAGACCGTGCTCAAAAGCATACTCTATTATAGCCTTCTCGTTTTCCTTTGTGGAAACCGGTTCATCTCCCAGCCCGCAGGTACATGCGTTCTCACACAGCGCCGGACACACCCTGGATGTGAACTCGGGGAGCCCGTGAGTTATGGACAGCCTGTTGTAAGCTGCCTCGAGATTGCCGTGGTACACGAGGTCGTTGGTCTCCGGCACAAGATTGTGCAGCGGACATCCGCTGGCCATTCCCGCTATCATGGCTCCCGCCTGGCAGAAAGGAACGCCGCAGGCCATACACCTGGCGGCCTGCTGCCTCTGTTCTTCAAGAGTAAGCCTGCCGTGAAACTCCTCAAAATTCAGCATACGCTCTGCGGCAGGTGTAACCTCGCCGCAAGCGCGCTCATATTCCAAAAAACCAGTTGGTTTTCCCATTTTTGTTTGCCTCCTACTAACTAATGAATTGCACCCGAACCATTTTCATAAACCGGAGCATTTCTCTCGAAACCGTCACTTAGATACACAGGTGTAGAATGCTTCGATCTGAGCCTCCTCGCGGCTCATACCGCCCTCCTCCAGCACTCTTGTGGCGGATATCAGCTTCTTGTAATCCTCCGGGATTATCTTCTTAAACTTAGGGAGTTCCTTGTCAAAGCTTTCCAGGATCTTCTGCGCCTTTATGGAACCTGTGTATTTCACATGCTTTTCCAATATAAGCCTGAGTTCCTCGCAATCGGTTTTTGTATCCACCTTTTCCATGAGCACCATCTCTTTATTAAGATTGCGGTAAAGTCTGTTATGCTCATCATAAACATATGCGATACCGCCGCTCATGCCGGCAGCAAAGTTTTTGCCTGTAGGTCCTATAATGACTGCTCGTCCGCCTGTCATGTACTCGCAGCCGTGCTCGCCCACACCTTCTACCACTGCCACCGCTCCGGAATTTCTGACACAGAATCTCTCTCCTGCCATACCAGCTATGTAAGCCTCTCCGCTGGTAGCGCCATAGAGAGCAACATTACCTGCTATAATATTGTCCTCAGCCTCATAACCCGCATCGGAAGGCGCTTTCACCACGATCTTTCCGCCCGATAATCCTTTGCCGAGATAATCATTGGCATCTCCCGTCAGCTCAATTGTAAGTCCCGAAGGTATAAACGCTCCGAAGCTCTGTCCTGCCGCACCGGTACATTTCAGTGTTACAGTGTCTTCCTTGAGATCGTCACCGTTCAGTTCTGTAATGGCAGATCCCAAAAGTGTTCCGAAGGTTCTGTCTGTATTCGTAACCTCGATCTCGTACTCTGTTTTTTCACCTTTTTCTATGGCTTTTCTGATCTTCTTATCTTTTAACAGCTGCGCTTCATCCTTGGTATTCTCCAGCATGAAATCATAGATATCTGCCGGGTTGAAGGTCTTGTTTTCCGATGAAGTATGCATCAGCACCCTGGAGAGATCGATATGACCTGCCGCGCCGGTAAGTCCGTCTTTTTTCTTTAAGAGATCAGTTCTGCCCACCAGCTCATCTATGGTGCGCACACCGAGTCTTGCCATGTACTCTCTCAGTTCCCTTGCGATGAAGATCATGAAATTCTCCACATATTCGGGTTTTCCCATGAATCTCTTCCGAAGCTCCGGATTCTGGGTTGCGACACCCATCGGGCAGGTATCAAGGTTGCAGACCCTCATCATGACGCAGCCGAGCGTCACAAGGGGTGCGGTTGCAAAGCCGAATTCCTCCGCTCCCAGTATTGCAGCGATGGCAACATCCCTTCCCGACATCAGCTTTCCGTCAGTCTCTATGACTACACGCTGTCTCAAACCGTTCTGTATCAGAGTCTGATGCGTCTCTGCCAGTCCAAGCTCCCAGGGGAGTCCGGCGTTGTGGATAGACGAAAGGGGTGCAGCGCCTGTTCCTCCGTCGTAACCGGATATGAGCACAACCTGTGCCCCTGCCTTTGCAACTCCCGCAGCTACAGTTCCTACTCCGGCCTCAGACACCAGCTTTACGGAAATACGGGCTTTTTTATTTGCATTCTTCAGATCATATATCAGCTGCGCCAGATCCTCTATAGAATAAATATCATGATGGGGCGGCGGTGAGATAAGGCTCACACCTGGCGTTGAGTGCCTTGTCTTTGCTATCCAGGGATATACCTTTTTAGCAGGAAGATGACCGCCCTCACCGGGCTTTGCACCCTGGGCCATCTTAATCTGTATCTCTTTTGCGCTACACAGATACCTGCTGGTGACACCGAATCGTCCGCTGGCAACCTGCTTGATAGCTGAGCTCCTGTCATGATCAGTGCCCGCAGACTCGAGTCTCTCGTCGCTCTCTCCGCCCTCACCGGAATTAGATTTTCCGTGGAGATGATTCATGGCAACCGCCAGTGCCTCGTGGGCTTCCTCAGATATGGAGCCGTAGGACATGGCTCCCGTCTTAAATCTTTTTACTATGTTTTCTTCGCTCTCAACCTCATATATAGGCACGCCGGTCTCGGGATACACAAAATCCATAAGACTTCTGATATAGCCCGTCTCCTCGGCATCCACCATTGACGTGTACTGCTTAAACTCCCCGTAATCGCCGTCTCTGGTGGCCTTCTGCAGCATGTGGATAGTCCTGGGATTGTATCTGTGAAGCTCACCCTGAGCGCGCATCTTATGCCTTCCGACGGATGCTACGGTAAGATCCACGGGAAGCCCTAAGGGATCAAAGGCTTTCGAATGCTGCCTGTCAGTCGCTTCCGCAATATCCTCAAGACTGATGCCGTCAATAGGGCTTACCGTTCCCGGAAAATATTTGTCCATAACATCCTGAGCTATACCTATAGCTTCGAACATCTTACTGCCCTGATAAGACTGTATGGTGGATATACCCATCTTAGATGCGATCTTGACTATGCCGTTTATGACAGCCTTGTCGTAATCCTCCACGGCAGCATAGTAATCCTTGTCCAGAAGTCCGTCCTCTATAAGCCTTGAAATAGAGGCGTGAGCCAAATATGGATTTACTGCTCTCGCACCGAATCCCAAAAGAGTCGCGAAATGGTGCACCGCACGAGGTTCTCCTGACTCCAGTATGATGGACATGGCAGTACATCTCTTGGTCTGCACCAGATGCTTATGTACAGCTGCCACCGCCAAAAGAGACGGTATGGCAACATGGTTTTCATCCACCCCTCTGTCCGAGAGGATGAGGATGTTGGTACCTGCGCTGTACGCCTTGTCCACCTGTACAAAGAGCTGGTCCAGAACACGCTCTATGGGCGTGCTCTTATAGTACAATATAGAAACCTTTGTAACCTTGAATCCCGGTTTGTTCATGGATGCTATCTTCATGAGGTCGAGATCCGAAAGAATGGGGTTCTCTATCTTTACAACATTACAGTTTTCCGGCTTTTCGGACAGCAGATTTCCGTTTTTTCCAACATATACCGTAGTGGATGTGACTATCTTCTCACGGATGGAATCTATGGGCGGATTGGTAACCTGTGCAAAGAGCTGCTTGAAGTAATTGAACAGCGGCTGGTACTGTCCGGACAGGACAGCCAGCGGTGTGTCAACTCCCATGGATCCTATGAGCTCATTTCCGGTCAGAGCCATGTTGGAGATCTCTTCCATATACTCCTCATAAGAATAGCCAAAGGAGCGAAGCAGCTTGTGAAGCTCGGTATTATCGTAGGATATGGTCTTATGATTCGGTATCTTCAGATCGGAGAGGGCTATAAGATTGCTGTCCAGCCACTCGCCGTATGGTTCCTTGTAGGAATAGCGTTCCTTAAGCTCCTCGTCGGATATTATGCGGCCTTCCTTTGTGTCCACCAGCAGCATCTTGCCGGGATGAAGTCTCTCTTTTTTCAGGATGGTCTTTTCATCCACCGGCAGAACGCCAACCTCGGAGCTCAATATCAGCCTGTCGTCGCTCGTCACATAATACCTGGATGGTCTCAGTCCGTTTCTGTCCAATATTGCACCCATCACATCTCCGTCCGAGAACAGTATGGAAGCCGGACCGTCCCAGGGTTCCATCATGGTGGCGTAATACTGGTAAAAATCACGCTCTTCCTTGGATATGGTATCGTTGTGTGCCCAAGGCTCCGGTATCAGTATGCTGGCGGCGAGGGGCAGATCCATGCCTGCCATAGTCAGAAACTCCAGAGTGTTGTCTAACATTGCGGAATCCGAACCCGACTGTGATATAACAGGCAAAACCTTTGTCATATCCTCGGATGAGAAGAGATCCGTAAACATTGTCTCCTCCCTTGCCAGCATGTTGTCCGCATTTCCTTTTATAGTGTTGATCTCACCGTTGTGCACCAGCATTCTGTTGGGATGGGCTCTCTCCCAGCTGGGGTTCGTATTTGTGGAAAATCTTGAATGCACCATGGCGATGGCAGATTCAAAGCTTTTATCCTGAAGATCCGCAAAGAAGGTGCGCAGCTGTCCCACCAAAAACATACCCTTATATACTATGGTGCGGCATGACAGTGAGGGCACATAGGTCAGGGCGTTGCTCTGCTCAAAAACACGCCTTATGATGTAGAGCTTTCTGTCAAACTCCCTGTCAGTCTTCGCAGATGCAGGTCTCTCCACAAAGCCCTGGTATATCTCCGGCATACTGTCGATGGCCTTCTGTCCCAGAACATTCGGGTAAGTCACAACCTTTCTCCATCCCAGGAATTTCAGTCCTTCCTTGTCCACTATGACCTCAAACATTTTCATGGCCTGACTCTTCTTGAGCTCATTCTGTGGAAAGAAAAACATACCTACCGCATATTCTCTCTCTTTTCCTATGGAGATACCCTCTTTTGCGCAGAGCTTAGAGAAAAACTTATGCGGTATCTGTGTCAGTATACCAACTCCGTCACCTGTCTCGCCCTTAGCATCCTTGCCGGCACGGTGCTCTAAATTCTCTACGATCTTTAAGGCATCATCCACGATCCTGTGGCTCTTTTTTCCCTTGATGTTCACCACTGCGCCTATGCCGCAGTTATCATGTTCAAATTCACTCCTGTATAATCCTTTTGATTCTTCCATGGTCGTATTTCCCCCGGTTTCATATTTCTTTTCTGTAATCCAGAGCCGCCTGTATCAGTCCCCTGAACAGCGGATGAGCCTCGTCGGGTCTTGACTTAAACTCCGGATGTGCCTGTGTCGCAACGAAAAACGGATGATCTTTAAGCTCTATCATCTCCACTATCCTGCCGTCGGGTGACATCCCGGACAGCTCCATTCCGTTCTCCGTAAA
>JAILBP010000038.1:0-19996 GCA_024680835.1 Lachnospiraceae bacterium
GGGAACAGGACATGCCCGTCAGGGATCTACACGTTCACCCCAGTGGGCAGGCGGCGGCGTTGTGTTCGCTCCGGTTCCGAGAGATTACTCTTTCAAGATCAACAAAAAGGAAAAGAGAGCAGCATTAAAATCAGCGCTCACATCAAGAGTTTCAGAGAACAAGATCTATGTCCTGGACAATCTTGCACTTGACGAGATCAAGACCAAGAAATTTGCCGGTGTGCTCAATGCACTTGATGTACAGAAGGCTCTCGTGGTTTTGGCAGAAAATGACCTTAACGTAGTACTTTCAGCCAGAAACGTACCGAATGTAAAGGTTTCACTTCCGAATACCATCAACGTATATGACATCTTAAAGTATGGCAACCTTGTCATCACACAGGATGCCGTTAAGAAAATCGAGGAGGTGTATGCATAATGGCAAACTTAGCATATTACGACGTTATACTCGAGCCGGTCATCACCGAGAAGAGCATGAACGCAATGGCTGAAAAGAAATACACATTCTATGTACATACTGACGCCAACAAGAGTCAGGTAAAGGAAGCGGTTGAGAAGATGTTCGAAGGCACAAAGGTTGCTTCGGTGAACACCATGAACTTGAACGGCAAGAACAAGAGACGTGGTATGGTTACAGGAAAGACCGCTCAGAGAAAGAAGGCTATCGTAACCCTTACACAGGATTCGGCAGATATCGAGATCTTCTCAGGATTATGATGTGAGAGAGGGGTTAACCCCAAACCTTCAGACATTATGCGTCAGAAAAGACGCGAGATCAAAAACAAACCGAAAGGAGAAAGAAAATGGGAATCAAGAGTTATAACCCATATACACCTTCCAGAAGAAATATGACAGGGTCAGATTTTTCTGAGATCACGAAGGATACCCCTGAAAAGTCGCTTTTAGTTAACCTTAAGAAAACGGCAGGTCGCAACAATCAGGGTAAGATAACCGTCAGACATCACGGCGGCGGAAATAAGAGAAAATACAGAGTAATAGATTTCAAGAGAAATAAAGACGGCATTCCGGCAAAGGTAATCGGTATCGAGTATGATCCGAACCGTACAGCCAACATCGCACTGGTCGCTTACGCAGACGGCGAGAAGGCATACATCCTTGCACCGGCAGGTCTTACAGACGGCATGACCATCATGAACGGACCGGATGCTGAGGTTCGCCTCGGTAACTGCCTCCCTCTTGAGAAGATCCCGGTTGGTACCCAGATACATAACATTGAGCTTTATCCCGGACGCGGCGGGCAGCTTGTTCGTTCGGCAGGATTGAGCGCACAGCTTATGGCAAAAGAAGGAAAGTACGCAACACTTCGTCTTCCTTCAGGCGAGATGAGAATGGTTCCGATCATCTGCCGCGCTACTATCGGCGTTATCGGAAACGGTGATCACAACCTTATCAATTACGGTAAGGCAGGACGCAAGCGTAACATGGGAATCCGTCCGACAGTCCGCGGTTCTGTTATGAACCCGAACGACCATCCGCATGGTGGTGGTGAAGGACGCGCACCGATCGGCCGTCCGGGTCCGTGTACTCCTTGGGGTAAGCCGGCACTTGGTCTTAAGACGCGTAAAAAGAAGAAAGCTTCAAACAAGCTTATCGTAAGGCGTCGTGACGGCAGAGCAATCAAGACTAAGTAAGAGGAGGAAAATCAGATGGCAAGATCACTTAAGAAAGGCCCTTTTGCAGATGAGAGCCTGTTAAAGAAGATAGACGCATTAAATACTTCAGGTGATAAGACTGTTGTTAAAACATGGTCTCGTCGTTCAACAATCTTTCCTTCATTCGTTGGACACACAATAGCTGTTCACGACGGAAGAAAGCATGTTCCGGTGTATATCACTGAAGACATGGTTGGACACAAGCTTGGCGAGTTCGTTGCTACGAGAACTTACAGAGGACACGTCAAGGCAGAGAAGAAGTCACGTTAATAGAGAGGAGGTTTCTTTCCATGGCAAAAGGACATAGATCCCAGATCAAGAGAGAGAGAAATGAGAATAAAGATACCAGACCTTCGGCAAAGTTATCTTTTGCCAGAATGTCAGTGACAAAGGCTTGCTTTGTCTTGGATGCAATCCGTGGCAAAGATGTAGATACCGCACTTGCTATTGTAACCTATAATCCGAGATACGCTTCAGAGGTTATCGCAAAGCTCTTAAAGAGTGCTATTGCAAATGCCGAGAATAACAACGGCATGAACAGAGCAGATCTTTACATCGAAGAGTGCTACGCAAACAAAGGACCTACAATGAAGAGAATCCAGCCAAGAGCACAGGGCAGGGCTTACAGGATCGAGAAGAGAATGAGCCACATCACCATAGTGCTGAACGAGAGATAGGAGGAAAACAATGGGACAGAAAGTCAATCCACACGGACTCAGAGTCGGTATCATAAAGGATTGGGATTCAAGATGGTATGCTGAGAAGAATTTCGCAGACAACCTTATCGAAGATCACAAGATCCGTAAATTCTTAAAGAAAAAGCTTTACGCTGCCGGCATCTCAAAGATTGAGATCGAGAGAGCGTCAGACAAAGTAAAGGTTATACTGTTCACTGCTAAGCCGGGCGTTGTAATCGGTAAGGGCGGAACAGAGATCGACAAGATCAAAGCTGAAGTTCAGAAGCTCACCGCTTCAAAGCTTGTTTTGGATGTAAAAGAGATCAAGAGACCGGACAGAGACGCACAGCTTGTTGCAGAGAACATCGCAGCACAGCTTGAGAACCGTGTTTCTTTCAGAAGAGCTATGAAGTCTTGCATGCAGCGTACCATGAAGTCGGGCGCTAAGGGAATCAAGGCAGCCTGCTCAGGACGTCTGGGCGGTGCAGATATGGCTCGTACAGAGTTTTATTCAGAGGGCACTATCCCTCTTCAGACACTTCGTGCCGACATCGACTACGGATTTGCAGAGGCAGACACAACCTACGGTAAGATAGGTGTTAAGGTTTGGATCTACAACGGCGAGATACTTCCGGGTCAGAAAGGTAACAAGGAAGGAGGAGCACAGTAATGTTAATGCCAAAGAGAGTGAAGCGCAGGAAACAGTTCCGCGGTTCAATGAGAGGTAAGGCTTCAAGAGGCAATACCATAACTTACGGTGAGTACGGTATCGTAGCTACCGAGCCCTGCTGGATCAAGTCAAATCAGATCGAGGCAGCCCGTGTCGCTATCAACCGTTATATCAAGAGAGGCGGTAAGGTCTGGATCAAGATTTTCCCGGATAAACCGGTTACCGCAAAGCCGGCTGAGACTCGAATGGGTTCAGGAAAAGGTGCTCTTGAGTACTGGGTAGCAGTTGTAAAACCGGGTCGCGTTATGTTTGAGATCTCCGGTGTATCAGAGGAAATTGCGAGAGAGGCATTACGTCTTGCTACACACAAATTACCTTGCAAGTGTAAGATCGTTTCGCGTGCAGATTTAGAAGGCGGTGAATCAAATGAAGAGTAAAAAATACAACGAAGAGCTGCGTACACAGTCAGTTGATGATCTGTCAGCACAGCTCACAGAAGCTAAGAAAGAGCTTTTCAACCTCAGATTCCAGAATGCCACAAATCAGCTTGATAACACAGGCAGGATCAAAGAGGTAAGAAGAAATATAGCCAGAATCCAGACCATTATATCTGAGAAGGCTAATGCATAATCCGTATGAAAGGAGATAAGACAGTGGAAGAAAGAAATCTTAGAAAAACACGTGTTGGTATCGTTACCAGCGATAAGATGGATAAGACCATTACTGTAGCTGTAAAAGACAACGTCAGACATCCTCTGTACGGAAAGATCGTAAAGAGAACATACAAACTCAAGGCTCATGATGAGAACAATGAGTGTAAGATCGGTGATACAGTAAGAGTCATGGAGACAAGACCTCTTTCAAAAGATAAGAGATGGAGACTTGTCGAGATTATTGAGAGAGCTAAATAGTAAAAGGAGGTTACCGATATGGTACAGCAGGAAAGCAGACTTGTGGTAGCCGACAATACCGGTGCTAAGGAGCTCTTAGTAATCCGTGTTATGGGCGGTTCGACAAGAAGATATGCAAATATTGGTGATGTTATCGTTGCCAGCGTTAAAGACGCAACGCCGGGCGGCGTTGTAAAGAAGGGTGATGTTGTAAAGGCCGTTGTAGTACGTTCCGTAAAGGGCGCACGTCGTAAGGACGGTTCATACATCAAGTTTGATGAGAACGCTGCAGTCATCATCAAGGAAGACAAGACACCCAGAGGTACACGTATTTTTGGACCCGTTGCAAGAGAGCTTCGCGAGAAGCAGTTCATGAAGATCGTATCCCTTGCTCCGGAAGTATTATAGGAGGCGCATGATGGCATCATTAAAGATAAAAAAAGGTGATACCGTAAAGGTCATCGCCGGAAAAGACAAGGACAGAGAAGGAAAGGTTATTTCCGTTGATCCAAAGAAGAGCACTGTCATCGTTGAGGGCGTTAACATGCAGAAAAAGCACACAAAGCCCAGCATGGCAAATCAGAACGGCGGTATCGTTCATCAGGAAGGTCCCATCAGTGTTTCTAACGTAATGTATGTACACAAGGGAAAGACAACACGTGTAGGTTTCCGTGTTAATGAGGACGGTTCAAAGGTTCGCATCGCAAAGACAACCGGCGATGTAATAGACTAAGGGGGAGGCATAAACGTTGAGCAGATATAGAGAATTATACGAAAACGAAATAAAAGCTGCAATGCAGCAGAAGTTCGGCTACAAGAACGTTTACCAGATACCGAAGCTCGATAAGATCGTCATCAACATGGGTGTTGGTGAGGCAAAGGAAAACGCTAAGATCTTAGAGGCAGCCATGAGCGACCTTGAATTGATCACAGGTCAGAAGCCGGTTGCTACAAAGTCAAAGAATTCGGTTGCAAACTTCAAGATCAGAGAGGGTATGCCTATCGGATGCAAGGTTACACTGAGAGGCGAGAAGATGTACGAGTTCCTTGACAGACTCGTAAACCTCGCACTTCCCCGTGTGCGTGACTTCCGTGGTGTAAACCCCAATGCTTTCGACGGCAGAGGCAATTATGCTCTTGGTATCAAAGAGCAGCTCATCTTCCCGGAGGTTGAGTACGATAAGATCGACAAGGTGAGAGGTATGGATATCATCTTTGTTACCACAGCAAAAACAGACGAAGAGGCTCGTGAGTTGCTGACTCTCTTCAACATGCCATACGCAAAGTAAACAGGAGGAAGTAAAAGTGGCTAAGACATCAATGAAAATAAAGCAGCAGCGCGCTCCTAAGTTCTCAACAAGAGCTTATACACGATGCAGAGTATGTGGACGTCCGCACTCAGTGCTTAGAAAATATGGTATCTGCAGAGTATGCTTCCGTGAGATGGCATACAAGGGAGAGATCCCGGGCGTAAAGAAAGCATCTTGGTAGAATAGGAGGAAAGAATATCATGACAATGAGCGATCCAATCGCAGATATGCTTACAAGAATCCGTAACGCAAATACTGCAAAACACGATACAGTTGATGTTCCTTCTTCAAAGATGAAGGTTGCAATCGCCGACATTCTGGTAGATGAGGGATACATCGCAAAATACGATCTGATCGATAACGGCAATTTCAAGACGATCCGCATCACATTGAAGTACAGCGCCGGAAAGACAGAGAAGATCATCACAGGCATCAAGAGGATCTCTAAGCCGGGTCTTCGTATCTATGCCGGCAAGGAAGATATACCTTCAGTTCTGGGTGGACTTGGTATAGCTATCCTTTCCACAAACAAAGGTATACTCACAGACAAGCAGGCTCGCAAAGAGAACGTTGGCGGTGAGGTTTTAGCATTCGTTTGGTAATTACAGTTTTCAATAATATTCAGGAGGTACGGGCATGTCACGTATAGGAAGAATGCCAATCGCAGTACCGGCCGGTGTTACGGTTGATATTGCAGAAAATAACAAAGTGACGGTTAAGGGACCAAAGGGTACTTTAGAGAGAACCCTTCCGGGCGAGATGACAATCGAGCTTAAGGATGGTCAGATCGAGGTCACAAGACCCAACGATCTCAAGAAGATGAAATCACTTCACGGTCTTACCAGAACATTGATCAATAACATGGTTGTGGGTGTAACAGAAGGTTACAAGAAGACCCTTGAAGTTAACGGTGTAGGTTACAGAGCATCAAAGAGCGGAAAGACTCTTACTCTTAACCTTGGATACTCACATCCGGTTGAGATGACCGATCCGGAAGGTATCGAGTCAGCAGTTGATGGTAACAAGATCATCATCAGCGGTATCGACAAAGAGCGTGTGGGACAGTTCGCAGCAGAGATCAGAGACAAGAGAAGACCTGAGCCGTATAAGGGTAAGGGTATCAAGTATGCTGATGAAGTTATCAGACGTAAGGTCGGCAAGACAGGTAAGAAGTAAGGGAGGAAAATAGAATGATAAGCAAGGCATCAAAAGCAGAGATCCGTGCTAAAAAGCACAGAAGACTTCGCAGCAACCTCTCTGGTACTTCAGAGAGACCGCGTTTAGCAGTTTTCAGAAGCAACAATCACATGTATGCACAGATCATCGACGATTCAAAGGGTACAACACTTGTTTCAGCAAGCACCCTTGACGCTGATGTTAAGGCATCCGTTGAGAAGACAAATAACAAAGAGGCCGCAGCAGCAGTTGGTACTGCAGTTGCAAAGAAGGCTCTCGACAAAGGTATCACTACAGTAGTATTTGACCGTGGAGGATTTATATACCAGGGTAAGATACAGGCTTTGGCAGACGCGGCACGTGAAGCCGGGTTAACATTCTAATAGGAGGAAAGAGATCAATGAGACATGAGATTATTGACGCTGGTAAGTTAGAGTTAACAGACAAAGTCGTTGCCATAAAGCGTGTAACAAAGGTTGTAAAGGGCGGTCGTAACATGCGTTTCTCTGCACTTGTTGTAGTAGGTGACGGAAACGGACATGTAGGCGCAGGCATCGGAAAGGCAGCCGAGATTCCGGAGGCTATCAGAAAGGGCCGTGAAGATGCTACAAAGAGCCTTATCACGGTAAGACTTGATGAGAATAAGTCAATTCCGCATGATATAGATGGAAAGCACACAGGAGCTTCTGTTCTGCTGAAGAGATCTCCCGAAGGTACAGGTATCATCGCAGGCGGTCCGGCGCGTGTCGTTTGCGAGATGGCAGGTATTCAGAATATCCGTACAAAATCACTTGGATCAAACAACAAGCAGAATGTCGTACTGGCTACCATTGACGCTATCTCAAAGCTTAAGAGTCCTGAGGAAGTAGCTGCTGCCCGCGGAAAATCAGTGGACGAGATAGTAGGTTAAGGAGGAGCAGAAAATGGCAGATAAGAAACTTAAAGTTACATTGGTAAAGTCTACGATCGGCGCTGTTCCAAAAAACAAAGCTACGATCGAGGCACTTGGTCTCAGAAAGCTCAACAGCTTTGTAGAGCTTCCGGACAATGCAGCAACACAGGGTGCTATTCGTAAAGTTGCACCGTATGTTAAAGTTGAAGAGATCTGATCGAACATAATTTGATTAAATGTACGGTCATACAGAGGTTTAGTACACAGGAGGTAGTAAAATGGATTTATCCAACTTAAGCCCGGCCGAGGGTTCAAAGCACAGCGCTAACTTCAGAAGGGGCAGAGGACACGGCTCAGGCAACGGAAAGACTGCCGGCAAGGGACATAAGGGTCAGAAAGCCCGTTCGGGAGCACCGCGTATCGGTTTCGAAGGTGGTCAGATGCCTTTATACAGAAGACTTCCCAAGAGAGGCTTCAAGAACAGGAATACAAAAGAGATCGTTGCTATCAACATCTCAGCGCTCGAGAGATTTGAAAACGGTGATACAGTTACTGTTGATACACTCATTGAGTCAGGCGTTATTTCAAATCCCAAGGACGGTGTAAAAATTCTCGGAAATGGAGAGTTAACCAAAAAGCTCAATGTTTCTGCAAATGCTTTTTCGGCAGCAGCAAAAGAAAAGATTGAGGCACTTGGTGGAAAAGCAGAGGTGATTTAATGTTAAAGACACTTCGCAACGCATTTAAGATAAAAGATATCAGAGACAGGATCTTCTACACATTTATGATGATGATTGTGATCCGTGTCGGAAGCCAGATCCCGATACCGGGATTTAACGGAGAGCTTTTTTCTCAGTGGTTTGCGAGTAACGGCGGAGATGCGTTCAACTTCTTCGATGCCATCACCGGAGGATCTTTCCTTGAGATGTCAATCTTTGCATTGAACATCACTCCGTACATCACTTCATCCATCATCGTTCAGCTGTTGACGATCGCTATTCCGAAGCTGGAAGAGATGCAGAGAGACGGTGAGGACGGTAGAAAGAAACTGGTTGCGATAACACGTTACGTGACAGTCGCACTTGCGCTGATACAGTCCGTTGCAATGGCTATCGGATTTGGCAGAAGCGGATATCTTGATGATTTTAATGCTTTTTCGGTTATAGAGGTGGTTGCTATCCTTACTGCAGGTTCTGCGGTTCTTATGTGGATAGGCGAGCGCATTACTGAGAAGGGTATCGGAAACGGTATTTCCATAGTGCTTGTTATAAATATCATCTCTCGTATACCGGATGACTGCGGATCACTTTTCGAGCAGTTCATCAATGGCAAGCGTGTGGCAAACGCAGTGCTGGCAGCAGTTATCATACTTGCAGTCATCATTCTTACGGTTGTGTTTGTCGATCTTTTACAGAACGCGGAGCGCAGGATTCCGGTTCAGTACTCACGCAAGATACAGGGCAGGAAGACATACGGCGGACAGTCCAGCAATATTCCTTTGAAGGTGAATACAGCTGGTGTTATCCCGGTTATCTTCGCACAGTCCATTATGGAGTTCCCTGTAGTAATCGCCACACTCACAGGCCATTCTAACGGCACAGGAGTTGGCAGCAAGATCCTGCACGGACTTCAGCAGCAGAACTGGTGTGATCCGGCAGCTCCGATCTATTCGATCGGATTGGTAGTTTATCTTATACTGGTTGTGGCATTTGCTTATTTCTATACATCCATAACCTTTAATCCGTTGGAGATCGCAGATAATCTCAAGAAATCCGGCGGTATGATACCGGGTATGAGACCGGGTAAGATGACCAGCGATTATCTTACAAAGATTTTGAATTATGTAATATTCATCGGAGCTGTAGGTCTTTCGATAGCATGCGTCATTCCGATAGTATTTAACGGAGTGTTCAATGCTTCGGTTTCCTTCGGCGGAACATCCATCATCATTATCGTGGGTGTCGTTGTGGAGACCATCAAACAGATCGAGTCGCAGATGCTGGTTCGTCATTACAAGGGATTCTTAACAGATTAATAACTCGGGGGTGCGATGAGCATCCCCGTTTTTATCCTTAAAGACCGATGAGCGAGGACTGATAGTTACTATTCACAGTCGCTCTGCCATCATTCCGCGGGCACGCATACGTGCACAAGATTCTGCTCAGCAAGCTGGCAGAATCTCCTGCACGAGACTTTACTGTCGCTATCGCGACTGCCCGTGTCATGAAGGCAGAGTGACTGCTTCCAGCCAATATCATATAGCATACAGTCTGCTCGGCAAGCCGGCAGCCTGTATGTTACATGATATTGACTGTGAATAGTAACTTCTGATAGACAAAAAACGGTTGAATAATTGGGCAGGTTATAGTAAAATATAAAAGTTGTTTATGAAAACCATGTAGATACAAGGGAGGGTTTTACACATGAAGATCATTATGTTAGGTGCTCCGGGAGCGGGCAAAGGCACACAGGCCAAGCAGATCGCAGCAAAGTACTCTATACCGCATATCTCGACAGGAGATATTTTCCGTGCGAATATTAAAAACGGAACAGAGCTTGGTAAGAAAGCAAAAGAATACATGGATCAGGGAGCATTGGTTCCGGATGAACTTACTTGTGATCTGGTCATGGATCGTATATCACAGCCGGATGCCGCAAATGGATTCGTACTGGATGGTTTCCCGCGTACAATACCTCAGGCAGAAGCGCTTGATAAGGCACTTACGGCTGCGGGACAGAGCATGGATTATGCAATAGATGTTGATGTTCCGGATGAGAACATTGTAAACCGTATGAGCGGACGCAGAGCCTGCCTGAAATGCGGTGCCACATATCATATCGTATCGATTCCCACAAAGGTTGAAGGCATCTGCGATGTGTGCGGAGAGCCTGTGGTACAGAGAGATGATGATAAGCCGGAGACAGTTCAGAAACGTCTTACCGTATATCATGAGCAGACACAGCCGCTCATCGATTATTACAAGGGTAAGGGAATACTGAAGAGCGTTGACGGTACCGTACCTATGGAGCAGGTGTTTGAGGAAATCGTAAAGATACTCGAGGCGTAAGATGCACGTTTCCATTAAAACCCCTGAAGAGATAGCATTGATGAGGGAAGCAGGACGTATCCTCGGAACAGTGCACAATGAACTTAAAAAGATCATCAGACCCGGAATATCAACCCTTGATATTGACAGTGCCTGTGAGGAGATAATCAGAAGTTACGGATGCGATCCCTCTTTTAAGGGATATGAGGGCTTCCCGGGATCCGCATGTGTTTCGGTCAATGATGAGGTCATACACGGAATTCCTTCGGAGTATGTTATACTGCAGGAGGGCGATATAGTCAGTATAGACACCGGTGTGATCTACAAGGGATATCAGTCGGACGCAGCCCGTACATGGGGCGTGGGTGAGATCAGTGAAGAGGCGGCGCTTCTGATACAGCGTACCGAGCAGAGCTTTTTTGAAGGTATGAAGTACGCGAGAGCAGGTATGAATCTTCACAGGATGTCAGCGGCTATAGGTGATTATGCACAGCAGTTCGGATACGGAGTGGTGAGGGAATTCACCGGACACGGTATAGGAACTCAGATGCATGAGGATCCGCCGATACCCAATTACAGGAAGGTTTTACCGGGTATAAAGTTAAAGGCAGGCATGACCCTGGCGGTGGAGCCCATGATAAATCTGGGATCGCGGGGCGTATGTTATGAGTCGGAGGATGATGACTGGACTATAGTGACAGTCGATGGTTCATTGTCCGCTCATTATGAGAATACAATACTTATCACAGAAGACGAACCGGAGATCTTATCTCTGGTTGCAGAGTAACGATTATTCAGGAAAGAGGAGAAAAAATGTCAAAAGCAGATGTTATCGAAGTAGAAGGAAAGGTTATAGAAAAACTTCCGAATGCGATGTTTCAGGTGGAACTTGAAAATGGACATCAGATACTGGCTCATATCAGCGGTAAGCTCAGAATGAATTTCATCCGCATTCTGCCGGGTGATAAGGTTACCATCGAGATGTCGCCCTACGATCTGTCCAAGGGCAGGATAATTTGGAGAGATAAGTGAGTTTCACAGGTAATGGATTCCGGCTATTTCGCACCGGCTAATAAGGGAATTGTGAGCCACAAAGATTTCTTAATGAAAAGCAAGTCCTTGTATTTAAAAAAGAACACAATTCACGAAAAAACAATTTGCAAAGTTTGAACGTCCGTAGTAATATATTACACGGACGTTTTTTGCGTTTGGGTATTTCTGCGCCTTTAAAAAGAGCGTGCAGACAGCCCGCAAGCGTTACAATGACAATGTTAATCTCGTAATGCGGAAAGGAGGATTTTAGGATGAAGGTAAGATCATCAGTAAAACCAATTTGCGAAAAATGCAAAGTCATCAAGAGAAAGGGCAGCATCCGTATAATCTGCGAAAACCCAAAACATAAGCAGAGACAGGGATGATCGTCCGAACACCAATTTTTGTTATGTGCGGCTGTCGGTTGAGTGCTTAAAGGCAATCTTCCGATTCATAATAAAACAGTGGAAACGCTGGAGATTACTGCTTTTATACCGAGAGGCAGCGATTTCGAAGGTAAGAGTATCACTTTAACAGAAGATCTGTATTCAAGTGCACACATTTCAGGCCGGGGAACCGGAGCTGCAGGAGGGTGCGGATCGGCAAATCAATTTTTTTGGAGGTTAAGACACATGGCTCGTATCGCAGGTGTAGATTTACCAAGAGAAAAGCGAGTTGAGATCGGATTGACTTACATTTACGGCATTGGCCGCGTAAGCTCAAACAAGATCCTGGAAAAGGCTCAGGTAAGTCCTGATACACGGTGCAAGGATCTCACAGATGATGAGGTTAAGCGTATCAGTGACATTATTGATGAGACTATGACTGTAGAAGGTGATCTTCGCAGAGAGATCGCTATGAATATCAAGCGTTTACAGGAGATCGGATGCTATCGTGGTATCCGTCACAGGAAGGGACTTCCGGTGCGCGGTCAGAAGACCAAGACAAACGCTCGTACACGTAAGGGTCCCAAGAAGACAATAGCAAACAAGAAAAAGTAATCAGATAAAGAGAAAGTAGGTTAGTTTATCATGGCGAAAAAAGTTACCAAAAAAGTGACAAAAAAACGCGTTAAGAAAAACGTTGAACGTGGACAGGCACATATCCAGGCGTCATTTAACAACACGATCGTTACACTCACAGATACTGAGGGTAACGCATTGTCATGGGCAAGTGCCGGTGGTCTTGGATTCAGAGGTTCAAAGAAATCTACTCCATATGCTGCGCAGATGGCATCAGAGACAGCTACAAAGGCTGCTCTTATCCATGGATTGAAGACAGTGGATGTATTTGTGAAGGGACCGGGTTCAGGACGTGAGGCAGCTATCAGAGCTCTTGCAGCATCAGGACTTGAGGTTACATCCATCACAGATGTTACTCCGGTACCGCATAACGGATGTCGTCCGCCGAAGCGCAGACGTGTCTGATGCTATTATTTTGTAATTATTCTTTGATTAGATGACGGAGGTTAACTATGGCAGTTAATAAAGCACCTGTGCTTAAAAGATGCAGATCTCTCGGTCTTGAGCCGAGTTATCTTGGATATACAAAAAAGTCAAAGAGAAACCTTGTTCGCGCAAATCGTAAGGTTTCCGAGTACGGACTTCAGCTTCGCGAAAAGCAGAAGGCAAAATTTATTTACGGTGTATTGGAAAAGCCTTTCCGTAATTACTATGAGAAGGCAGACCGTATGAAGGGCATGACTGGTTCAAACCTTATGACCATGCTCGAGTCAAGACTTGATAATGTAGTATTCCGTATGGGCTTCGCACGTACAAGACGTGAGGCACGTCAGGTTGTAGGTCACAAGTTCGTTCTCGTAAACGGCAAGCAGATCAACATCCCTTCATATCGTGTTAAGGCCGGAGATGTTATCGAGATAAAAGAGGACAAGAAATCAATCCAGAGATTTAAGGATATCGCAGCAGTTACTGCAGGCAGACTTACTCCGGAATGGATTGATGTCGATCTTGAGAAATTCAGCGGTGTTGTAAAAGAGCTTCCCACCCGTGAGCAGATTGATGTTCCCGTTGATGAGATGCTTATAGTCGAGCTTTACTCTAAGTAATTCCTTTCTGTTATTATTGGTTTGGCATTATATGCCACATTGAAAAGGAGGAACAGAAGTGTTCGATTTCGAAAAACCCAGAATAGAGATCGCTGAGATATCAGAGGACAAAAAATACGGTCGATTCATTGCCGAGCCTCTTGAGAGAGGATACGGCACGACACTTGGCAATTCTCTCCGCAGGATCATGCTTTCATCACTTCCGGGCTGTGCAGTAAGCCAGATCAAGATCGATGGCGTTCTGCATGAGTTCTCATCCATTCCCGGAGTAAAAGAGGACGTTACCGAGATAGTGATGAACATCAAGAACCTCGCACTCAAAAACAACGGTGATATGTCTGAGGTTAAGACAGGATATATCGAGTTTGACGGAGAGGGTGTTGTAACGGCGGGAGATATCCAGGTTGATTCCGATATTGAGATCATGAATCCGGATCTTGTCATTGCACATCTGAATGGTGGAGCAGATTCCAGAATATACATGGAGCTTACCATTACCACAGGCAGAGGTTATGTTTCTGCAGACCGCAATAAGACAGAGGATATGTCAATCGGTGTTATCGCTGTAGATTCTATCTACACACCGGTTGAGCGTGTCAATGTCAAGGTAGAGAATACCCGTGTCGGTCAGGTGACGGATTACGATAAGCTTTCCATCGATGTGTTCACAAACGGCGCATTGAGCCCGGACGAGGCAGTGAGCCTTGCGGCCAAGATCATGAGCGAGCATTTGGCATTGTTCATAGATCTTTCAGAGGCAGGTCAGGAGCTTGAGGTTATCAGAGATGACGCTCAGGCAGAAGAGTCCAGAGTTATGGATATGTCTATCGATGAGCTTGAGCTTTCGGTTCGTTCATACAACTGTCTCAAGAGAGCAGGCATTAATACTGTATCTGAGCTTTGCAACAGAACACCGGATGATATGATGAAAGTCAGAAACCTTGGACGTAAGTCTCTTGAAGAGGTTCTGGCAAAACTTGACGAACTCGGTTTATCCCTCAACAGAAATGAGGATTAATATTAAGTGGCATATGCCGCAGGGGTTAAGGTAAGCCCGAAGAGCACTTAAGTCCTGTACCACAGATAAAGGAGAAAGAAAATGGCAAAATACAGAAAACTGGGCAAAACATCTTCCCAGAGAAAAGCACTTTTAAGAAACCAGGTAACACAGCTTATTTATAACGGCAAGATCGTTACTACAGAAGCAAGAGCTAAAGAGATCCGCAAATGGACAGAGAAGCTCATCGCACTCGCTGTTAAGGAAAAGGATAACTTCGAAGAGGTTACCGTAACAGCAAAGGTTGCCAGAAAAGACAAAGACGGCAAGAGAGTTAAGGAAGTTGTAGACGGCAAGAAAGTAACTGTATATGACGAAGTTGAGAAGACCATCAAAAAGGACAAGCCTTCACGCCTTCATGCAAGACGTCAGATGCTCGAGATCCTCTATCCTGTGACAGAGGTTCCGAAGGAGGCTGCAGGTCGCAAGAAGAACACCAAGAGTGTTGATCTTCCGGCTAAGCTTTTCGATGAGATCGGACCGAAGTACGCAGGTCGCAACGGTGGTTTCACACGTATCGTTAAGATCGGTGAGCGCAAGGGTGACGGCGCAATGACAGTTCTGATCGAGCTGGTATAATTTAATAAATTGCAACAGTAACGCTCCGTGGCAAATGCTGCGGAGCGTTTTTTTGATGACATTATACTTTATAATGATTTTTCGGAATGTATTGTATTCGTTATTCTTTATTCATTATCCGTCATCTCCAGCGAGAAGATGAACTCGGTACCGACGCCTTCGGTTGATATGACGTTTATGGTCTCGCCATGGCTTGTGATGATCTCTTTTACGATGGAGAGACCTATACCGGTGCCCATCTTGTCCTTACCGCGGGAGAGGTCGGTCTTGTAGAAACGCTCCCAGACGCGGCTCACGTCGTTCTTGGGAATACCGATGCCGGAATCTTTGACTGAGACCAACACTTTGTTTTTCTGCGGTCGTACTTCGACTTTTACGATGGATTCCGGGTGGGAAAACTTGATGGCATTGTCGATCAGGTTGTGGAGCACCCGGCTTATCTTTTCCCTGTCGGCGGTTACTTCCAGAGAAGTATCTGTTAATACGAGTGACAGATGTATATGTTTTTCAAGGCAGCGTCCCTCGAATAGTCTTGCGGTTTCGCGTATGAGCTCTTGGATGTCAAAGGAGGACAGGTCCAGAAGATTCTTGCCGTGGCCGCCATATTGATTGAGCTCGAGAAGACCGCTGGTAAGCTTGGTCAAACGCTCTGTTTCGCCTAATACGATGTTCAGGTATTTATTCTGCATCTCCGGTGGAATGGTGCCGTCTATGATGGCTTCAAGATATCCGCGGATCGATGTCAGGGGAGAGCGGAAATCGTGAGATATGTTGGATATGAATTTCTGCTGATCTTTTTCCAGTGTGTCCAGCTCGGTGGAAAGATACTTGACAGAGGCCGAGATGTAATCCATATCTTTGTCGTAGGTTTTCGGAAGCTTGGCGCTGAAGTCATTATTGGCATAGGAACGAAGGGTCTTCGACAGCTGCTCCAGAACGCGCTGGGATCTGAACCAGAACACAGCTATGAATATCATGCCCATGGCATATACTATCAACACGGTGAGATACGTTACATTTAAAAAGGAATCTGCGATATTGATGATGTCTGAAACAGGTTTGTGGATCAGGATATAACCCTGTACCCTGTAGCTGGCGGAAACCTGCGAGCAGACGGATATATGGCGTTCTTTGAAAATGTCATAAAAGTATCCGTCCATGTAATTAGATCCGTGGAAATCGGTGACTGAGAAGGGAACCTTCCTAAGATCCGATGTCTTCACGGTATTGGATGTATCCAGCAAAACCGTGCCGTCTGTGTCAATAACCCATATTTTGGAGCCTGAGTACTCGGACAGTGACTTTAGCTCCCTCTCGAGGGAGATGTAATTGATGTCACCGGTGTAATATGCAGTCAGGTAGTCCGAAGAAAAAGATACAGCCTGACGATAGAGGGCATTCGCTTCATGTTCTAAGGTGAGACCTGTATATTTGGTTGTGGTATAGAATGTGACTATCAGGAAGCTGACCACTCCGAACAACACATAGTATATTACAAGTTTTACAGATTGTGATAATCTCATTAACGAACCTCAAATTTATAACCGACGCCCCATACGGTAGCAATCTCCCACCCTTCAGAACCTGCGAATTTTTCGCGGAGTCTTTTTATGTGAACATCAACAGTGCGTGTGTCGCCAAGATAATCGTATCCCCAAAGTTCGCTTAAAAGCTGCTCCCTCGTAAAAACATGATTGGGGTGCGACGCGAGATAGTGGAACAGCTCGATCTCCTTGGGAGTCATGTCCACATGGGCGTCGTTGAAGGTGACGGTGTAATTGGCGATGTTTATCTTCAGACCGTTGAAAGATATGACATTTTCATCTTCCGCAGGCTTGGGATTGCCGGAGCGTTCAAAACGCCTCAGAACGGCTTTTACACGAGCTACCATCTCCTTCGAATCGAAGGGCTTCATGATGTAGTCGTCTGCGCCCATCTCAAGACCAAGAACCTTATCGAATGTTTCGCCTTTTGCAGATAACATGATGACCGGGGTGTCTGATGTGCTGCGTATTTCGCGGCATACCTGATATCCGTCTATACCGGGCAGCATGATATCCAAAAGAACAAGATCGGGATCGTATTCCTTGAATTTTTTGAGGGCTTCGTTACCATCGTGTGCCTGACATGTGTCGAAGCATTCTTTGGTGAGGTAAAGTGCGATCAGTTCAGCGATGTTTTCATCGTCATCCACTATCAGGATCCTGCTTTTATCGGCCATTGTATTCTCCTTTTCAGGCTGTGTTTTTATTATGGTAAATGTAGTACGAAATTCGTTTACCGCAGCTTCAATGTATCAAGTGGCTGGATAATATCTATTATTTAAAGTTACAAATGGTAACACCTGCGTCTCCCTCACCGTATTCACCCAGATTGAATGAGGCAACATAGGGAAGCTTTTTTAGGTGCGAATGAACGGCATTCCTCAGAGCACCGGTGCCTTTACCGTGTACGATACGCACACTTGAAAGGTGTGAAAGGTAGGCGTCATCAAGGTATTTGTCCAACTCTTGCAGTGCTTCATCCACGGTCTTTCCGATCAACAGGATCTCCGGAGAAACGAAGAGTGCTTTGTCGGACAGGAGTTTGCCTGTGTGGGCGGTGGCCTTTTTGGGCTTGCGTTCGGCAGGTGCGTCATCAATTACGGCGATGTCACTGAGAGGAACCTTGCTCTTCATTATACCCATGGAAACAGTGAGGATCCCTTTGGCATCAGGAAGAGAATGTACTGTGCCGTCTAAGTTCATAGATATGACATGTACCGTGTCACCTATACGCAGATCTTTGGGCGCTGCGTGACCCTGCGCAGGTTTCTTTTCGGCGGTACTCTTTTCACGTTTGTCATCAAGGGCCTGTCTTACTTCCGCGCGCTTCCTTTCCATCTCTTTCATGTCCGGATTGCCGGCGCTTCCGTATTTGTTGAAATCGCGGATGGTGCTGTCTGCAAGATCTTTGGCTTCCTTTAATATCCTGGCGGCTTCCTCATTGGCGTCCTTCAGGATCTTGTCGCGGCTTCCGTCAAGCTTTTCCTGTTTGGTAGTGAGTTTAAGGGTCAAAAGCCTTGCTTCATCTTTTAATCTCGCGATCTCCTCGCGCTCTTTTTCTATTGTGACGCGGCTTTCCTCAAGGCTTGCATAAAGATCTTCAAAGGATGCCTCGGTGGAGGAAATGCGATTTCTTGCGTCATCCACGAGAGCCTTTTTGAGTCCGATCTTTTCGGATATTGCAAAGGCATTACTCTTGCCGGGGATTCCGACCAAGAGCCTGTAAGTGGGACTTAATGTTTCAACGTCAAACTCGAGGCAGGCGTTTTCCACTCCGTCGGTTGAGAGGGCATAGACCTTGAGTTCCGCGTAGTGGGTTGTAGCAACGCATCTGACATTGAGTTTGAGCAGGTAGTCCAGTATGGAGGTAGCAAGGGCTGCGCCTTCAGTGGGATCGGTACCTGCGCAGAGCTCATCAAAGAGAACCAGGCATTTATCGCTGACATGGTCTGTTATCCACGAAATGTTTTTCATATGTGATGAGAAAGTAGAGAGACTCTGCTCGATGCTCTGTTCATCACCGATGTCGGCATAGACTTCGTCAAAAATACAAATGTCCGATCCCGGAGATGCGGGGATCAAAAGCCCGCACTGTGCCATCAGCGTCAGAAGGCCGACGGTTTTCAGGCTGACGGTCTTTCCGCCTGTGTTGGGACCGGTTATGACGCAGAGATTGTATTCGTATCCCAATCCTATATCTATGGGAACAGCTTTTGCCGGGTCCAGAAGAGGATGTCTTGCCTGTTTCAACAGTATCTTTCCGTCGCAGTTTATATGAGGCAAAAATGCATTCATGGCTGAAGCCAGCCTTGCCTTCGCGAATATGAAATCCAGCTCAGTGAGGATACGCTCATCAGAGAGGATCTCATCTTTTACATCTGCCGCCAGGTTGGTAAGGTCTGCTAAGATCTTTTCAATCTCTTTTTTCTCATCCAGCAACAACTGTTGAAGGTCGTTGTTGAGTTTTACCACGGAAGCGGGCTCTATAAACAGAGTGTTACCGCTGCCGGACTGGTCGTGTGTTATGCCCGGGAAATGGCTTTTGTGTTCAGCCTTGACAGGAAGACAGAAACGCCCGTTCCTCATGGTGAAATTCGGGTTTGAGAGATAGGAGCGGTTCTCGCCTTTGTTGCAGATCCGGTTCAGCTCATCGTGTATTGCGCCGTCCATGCCTCCGATCCTGCGGCGTATATTTTTGAGTGTGGCTGAAGCGTCGTCTGCGAACTCGTCTGCGGATATGATGCAGCGTCTGATCTCACTGCTGAGCGCAGGTAAGGGCTGAATCTGTTCAAAGAGAGAGCAGAGTGCATCTTTACCGCTGTCGGGATGGGTGGCGTCGGAATATGTTTTCACGTTTTCCGCTGTTTCCAGGGTCAAAGCTATATCCAAAAGCTCGCCGCTCTCTAATATAACGCCCGTGTGTATCCTGTTGACGGTCTCGGTGACGCTCTTGAGTCCGGAAAAGCTTATACCGGTGTTTCGCCTGAATCTGGCGTTTGCGCTGTCGGTAAGGTCGAGATTGTGTTTTACCGTTGCCTCATCATTTGAAGGGCGCAACCTGTAACACATCCGTTTTGCCTGCTTTGAGGTGGCAAATCCGGACAGTCTGTCTATTATCTTATTCAGTTCCAGTGTTTTTTGTACTTTTTTATTCATAACTGTATTACATTGTACTCTTTTTAATGTATAACTTGCAAGAATTTAGTTATAGATTTATAATATTCTTATTATAAATGTGTTACTATTCACATCCTGCTACGGACGAGATCATATGGAAGAAAATAAAGATTACCAGGTCATTACCGAGACAAACAAAAAAAGTAAACATAAAAAGATACGCCTTCTGAAGCGTGTTTTGATCGATATAGTGTGCGGCATGAT
>JAILBP010000042.1:0-5674 GCA_024680835.1 Lachnospiraceae bacterium
AAGAAATAGGGTAAAGGTTACAGGCGGAGTTTTCAGAGAACGGATGAACGTAAACCGTAACTATCTTATGGAGCTTGATTCACTCAGTCTTTTACAGAATTTTTATATTGAGGCCGGTATTGGCCTGCCGGGCATTCAGACAATATATGATCCGGCAAAGTCGAATCTTCACTGGGGCTGGGAAGCCAGTGTATGTCAGCTGAGAGGACATTTCCTCGGACATTGGATGTCGGCCGCGGCAAGACTGGTGGCAAGCGAGCATGATGAGGAGTTAAAGCATAAGCTTGATAAGATAGTATCGGAGCTTGCCCGCTGCCAGAAGAGAAACGGCGGTGAGTGGGTCGGATCCATACCTGAAAAATACTTTGACTTTATGGCGGAGGATGACTATATATGGTCACCGCAGTACACTCTTCACAAGACTGTGATGGGACTGGTGGATTCCTATAAGTTTGCTGGAAATGAAGAGGCTCTGCAGATTGTAGACAGGCTGGCGGACTGGTACATAAAATGGGCAAACCGTATGAAGCAGAAGGATCCTCAGATCACCTACAAGGGTGAGCAGGGCGGAATGCTGGAAATGTGGGCTGAGCTGTACCGTATCACGGAGAATGAGAAGTACAAAACCCTCATAGATCTGTATAAGGACAGCGGATTGTACAGCCAGCTTTCAAGGGGCGGCGACGGTCTCTCGGACGATCATGCAAATGCCAGCATACCGTTGATACACGGAGCTGCCAAAATGTATGAGCTGACTTCGGATGAATACTGGAAGAACGTAACTGATGCTTTCTGGAAAACTGCCGTCACCGACAGGGGAATGTTTGCTACCACAGGCGCAAATGCCGGAGAATTCTGGATCCCTGTAAAGAAGCTCGGAGAGTACATTAGTGACAGGGATCAGGAATTCTGTACCGTATATAACATGGTGCGTGTGGCTGATTATCTGTACAGGAGAACAGGCGATACTGCTTACGCGGATTATATCGAGAGGGCGCTGTACAACGGTTTTTTGGCTCAGCAGAACAGATTCAGCGGAATGCCCACATATTTCCTGCCACTGTTGCCGGGTTCAAAGAAAAAGTGGGGAACAAAGCGTAATGATTTCTGGTGCTGTCATGGTACCATGGTTCAGTCGCAGACATTGTATCCGGAGCTCATATACTATACAGAGGGAGATACTGTCAGCGTGATGCAGTATATTCCTTCAGAAGTCCGTCTGGATATGAACGGATCAGAGGTTACGATCTCCCAGTCTACGGAGATGAAGAATTATAACAACCAGGTTTTCTTTGATGATCACAAGGGAGGGGATAAATCCCGCTGGTCATTGAAATTCACGGTAAAAGCTTCGTCACCTGCCGGATTTACCCTTGCTTTTCGTGTTCCTGCCTGGGCTAAGAGTATAAGATCACTGATCGTAAACGGCGAAAAGACAGAGGCGGAGGTTAAGAACGGCTGTATCATAATCAACCGTGAATGGTCCGATGATACAATATTTATCGCATTTGAGGATGAGATCAAAATGGAACGTCTGCCGGATATGCCTGACGTAGCGGCAGCAGTGGAAGGACCCATTGTACTCGCCGGTCTTACTGACAAAGACAGAGGGCTTGAGGGTGACTTTGACGCGCCGGAGGAGATATTTGCTCCCAGATCGGAACATATTTACAGTACATACACATGGAAACAGAACTGCCATATCACCAGAAAACAGCCGGAAAACATAGAGTTTATGCCGCTGTATGAGGTGACTGACGAAGAGTATACGGTATATTTTACGGAAAAGAAGGGTAAATAAGAAAACAGATCTGTAATGATGAGTATTGGGAGGGTATAAAATGAAAGTGTTGATACCGCCTATGGGGTGGAACAGTTGGGATTGTTACGGTGCCGCCGTAACGGAAGATATTGTAAGAGCGAATGCCGAGTATATGGCCAAAAATCTTAAGCAGTTCGGCTGGGAGTATGTAGTGGTGGATATCCAGTGGAGTGAGCCTGATGCGAAAACCCATGAGTACTCACCGTTTACAGAGCTTTGCATGGATGAGTACTCAAGACTGATACCTGCAGTAAACCGTTTCCCGTCCTCGGAGGGCGGAAAGGGGTTTAGACCACTGGCTGAATATGTGCACTCTCTTGGATTGAAATTCGGTATCCATATCATGAGGGGAATACCGAGACAGGCAGTACACCGCAATACCCCGATATTGGGGTCTGACCATACTGCCCGTGAGATAGCCAAGACAAACAGCATATGCGCATGGAATACGGACATGTACGGAGTAGATCCGGATAAAGAGGGAGCAAAGGCGTATTATGACAGTATTTTTGCACTCTATGCCGAATGGGGAGTGGATTTTATCAAGTGCGATGATATCTGCAGGGAGCTTCCCCACGAGGAGGGTGAGCTGGTGCTCTTAAGCGAGTCTTTGCGAAACTGCGGCAGGGATATGATCTTGAGTCTGTCACCGGGACCGGCTCTTCTGGAGAAGGCTGAGCTTTACAAGCAGACCTCCAATATGTGGCGTATCACGGATGACTTCTGGGATAAGTGGGATCTTCTGTACAATATGTTTGAGCGCTGTGAGAAATGGTCATGTCACACAGGTGCCGGTCATTGGCCTGATGCGGATATGCTGCCTGTCGGCGCCATAAGACAGGATTATTCACCTGAGAACCGCACTGCCTTTACCTTTGATGAGCAGAAGACCATGATGACTCTGTGGAGCATATTCAGATCTCCGCTTATGATAGGGGCAGAGATGACAAAGTTTGACGATGAAACTCTGAGTCTTCTCACAAATCCCGATATTTTGGGGATGCTTAAAAATGCAAGACACTCTCACCAGGTTTGGAGACGTAACATAGACGGAGCGGAAGTGATACTGTGGGTTGCAGTAAACAGCGAAGGCGGAGTTTATGCAGCGGTATTTAATGCCGGTGAAAAAGAGATTGAGGCAGCTATACCGCTCACGGATATAGAACTGTATGAAACTTATTCCGTGACGGAATTATGGAGTGGAGAGAGCCTTGGAAATACCGATACCCTAAAGGTGAAGATCCCGTCTCACGGGGCAGAGGTATTTTTGATAGAAACTAACGAATAGTGGTTTGGAGGTTACTATTCACAGCCATTCTGCCGTCATTCCGGTGTCAAAAACTGCTTGCAAATATAAGCGGTACATGTTATGATTTCAGAGAATTACAGAGAAAGGGTGCGATAGCACGCAGGTGTTAGATAGATGAGAATCAGATAATTTGGCTTAAGTTTACACAGTTTGTTATAGAGTTGCGGACAGTCGCAGCTTCTTTGTGTACGCTTTTTCCGGATTATCGCGCTTCTATCACCTATATTTTAAATAGGGTGTTTTTTGTGTGAGTCTGTTTTTTGCGTACGCAAAACAGACTCATTTTTTATGCTTTCCCTTGAAGGGGAAGGTGACGCGAAGTGCTGGATGGGGCGGATAAGGACACGGTTCAGTGTCCGACGCGTCACGGTTTAAGGAAGGTGATTTTATGTTTCAGATAAAGAATGTGACAATTGTGCATAGAAAAGATTTAAGAACAATACTGGAGGATTTTTCTCTGATACTCAATGATGGTGACCGCGTGGTGATGATCGGGGAAGAAGGTAACGGCAAATCCACGCTTATGAAGTGGATCGTTGATCCGGTATTGGTTGAGGATTACATCGAGGCAGAGGGCGAGAAAGTCGATGGCGATGAAGTGTTAGGGTATCTGCCTCAGGAGCTGCCGGAGGTGGATAAAAGGAAAAGCGTATATGAGTTTTTCTGCGAAAGTGTGTTTTTTGCGGAGCAGACACCGAAAGAACTTGCATCTCTTGCTAAGGATTTTGGTGTGGAGAAGGAATTCTGTTACAGGGATCAGCTAATGCAGACACTTTCAGGCGGAGAGCGTGTAAAGGCTCAGATGATGCGGATCCTTATGGAGAGACCAACGGTATTGCTTTTGGATGAGCCGTCAAATGATATCGACATCGAAACGCTGGAACTCATGGAGAAGCTGATCAACGGATGGAAGGGAGCAGTACTGTTTATATCACATGATGAAACGCTTATCGAGCATACAGCAAACCGCGTGGTGCATTTTGAGCAGATACGCCGTAAAACAAAGTGTCGTCATACCGTGGCGAATATGCCATACCGTCAGTATTTGGAAGAACGGTTGCATAGTTTTGAGAAGCAGGAACAGATGGCGATCACGAATCGAAAGGAAAAGGAGATACGCGAGGCAAAGTACCGTCGTCTGTTGCAGCAGGTAGAACATGCGCAAGGCGCAGTTTCCAGGCAGGCACCATCAGTCGGAAAGAATCTGAAAGACAAAATGCACTCCGTAAAAGCGATGGGCAAACGCTTTGAAAGACTGGATGAGCAGATGACGGAAATGCCGGAGCAGGAGGAGGCTATATTCTTTAAGCTGGGAGATAAGGACAGCGTTATCCCATCCGGTAAATGGGTGCTTCAGTACAATTCGGATAAACTTATAAGTGCAGACGGAAGCAGAAAACTTTCCGGCAATATCGATCTTAAGATACGCGGTTCGGAAAAGATAGCTATTATCGGGACAAACGGTTGTGGCAAGACTACGCTTTTAAACATATTGGCAAAAAAACTGTTATCGCGTGATGATATAAGAGCAGCATACATGCCGCAGGATTATGAAAAACTGCTGGATATGGATGAGACTCCGGTGGACTATCTGGATAACTTAGGTAATAAGGAAGAACGGACACGTATACGGACATATCTGGGATCGCTTAAATATACAGCGGATGAGATGGAACATCCGATCCGTGAACTGTCCGGCGGTCAGAAGGCGAAAGTATTGCTGCTTAAGCTGAGTATGTCGGGAGCAAATGTGCTGATACTTGATGAGCCTACGCGAAATTGTTCACCGCTGTCCGGACCGGTGATACGCAAAATGCTTAAGGAATTTCCGGGGGCGGTCATCAGTGTATCGCATGACAGAAAGTATCTGGAAGAAGTGTGTGATAAGGTATACCGTCTTACCCCGGAAGGATTGATCATCTTACGGTCATAAAGCATGCTTAAGCGTATGTACTCATTAACAGGAGGTAAAATGAAGAAAGGTAAAAAATACAATATATTTCAAAATCTGGGATACTGTTTGACTGCTGCATGGCAGGTGTATCCGCAGCTTTGTGCCCTTGCTGCGGGTATGATCGCGGTCAACTGTGTTGTACCTCTGATCACAGCTTATCTGCCCAAAGTGTTGATAGTACAAAAAGGAACACATGATGAGTTGCGCAGTGAAATAAATGGTGTATACTATGAATTATGGAATGCACAGGCACAGTATTATCAGCATAAATCATTATGAGGAGGGAACATAGATGATATTGATATTGGTGAGACACGGAGATCCTGATTATCAGAAGGACTGTTTGACAGAGCTGGGACATGAGCAGGCAAAGGCTACCGCAAAACGTTTGATGGAAGAAGGCATAGAAGAGATCTATGCTTCTCCTTTGGGGAGAGCCAGACAGACGGCGCAGGCATTCGCTGATCTTTCGGGGCTTGGAGAGATAAAGATCCTGGATTTTATGAGGGAGATACGATACGGAAGGGAAGATGCTCTTTATCAGAGCGGTAATCCATGGCTGATGGCCTGTAAGCTGGTAAGTGAGGGT
>JAILBP010000053.1:0-17229 GCA_024680835.1 Lachnospiraceae bacterium
GGTGAGCTGACAGCCAGCGACAGCAATACTGCATTCGCCATTGAGGGTGACGGTATGTTTTCCGTCAGGGGACTTGACAA
The DNA here is from genome assembly GCA_024680835.1 of Lachnospiraceae bacterium. Lineage (GTDB taxonomy): Bacteria > Bacillota > Clostridia > Lachnospirales > Lachnospiraceae > RGIG6904. The sequence continues at coordinate 81 of JAILBP010000053.1, forward strand.
CGAAATGTATTATACCAGAAACGGAGATTTTTGCTGGGCATTGGGACAGAACGGGCTTCAATTGTCTTCTTCAGAAGGCTATGCGGTTTTGGATACCACAGGAAATCCCATTGTGTTGCCGGAGGGAGTGGATGCCAATAATGTTATGGTCTCGAGTCACGGGGAGATAGGTTACAGGGATGCCGAGGGCAATTACAACGATCTCAACATGACTATAGGAACATGGCAGTTCAATAATCCCGCGGGTCTAAAGAATATTTCCGGAACGTATTTTACAGAGACGGATGCCAGCGGAGAACCGCTTAACGAATGGACTAATCCTCAGCTCAAGAGAAGTTCGGTTCATCAGGGGTATCTGGAGTCCTCAAATGTCAATGTTGCGGATGAGATGGTCAATATGATCATAGCACAGCGCGCGTATGAGCTTAATTCGAAGGCTATACAGACAGCAGATGCTATGCTGGGAACGGCAAATCAGCTGAAGAGCTGATAAAAAAGGTTGAGCATGCCGGGGCAGAGAGATGTCCGGTCATAATGCAGTGAAAGGAGGAATACCATGGCTATAGATTTTGATTCTTCTTACATACAGTCACTGTCTGCACAGACGAGAGCGGCGTCTGCGGCGGAAAACGTCAGCGGAAGTCTTTCTTCGATGGGTAAGACCGCTTCCAGAGCAGAGATGGAAGATGCTGTAAAGCAGTTTGAGAAATATTTTGTGGAAAAAATGCTGGAGACGGTTGAGGACAGCATGAAGAGTGATGAGGAAGGGACGGACAACTCCGTATCCAAACTGACGGATTACTTTATGTCCACCCTGAATTCCAAACTTGCAGATGAGCTTATAGAACAGAGCGGTGGAAGGTTTACTGCCGAGATGGTGGAGCAGATGGCCAGAAACATAGGTATATCTCCGGTGGATGCCGAGGCGGTGGACGGAGAAGTCATCAGGGAAGAGGAGACACGGATCAATGAAGTAGAAGGCATACAGGATGTGGGGATCCGGCTGGATATCTGACGAATATCAAAGGATTTGTAAGAAAGCTGCGTATATGTTATGATATATGCAGCTATTTTGTTGTAAATTATTTTTGAGCGGAAACACAGAGAAAACACAGGGTGCATAAGGAATATGGAAAACATACACGGCAGTGTAAACAGAATATTGTTTCGGAATGAGGAGAACGGCTACACTGTCGCTACGATAGACATAGACGAGGGCGAGCTCACAGTTGTCGGCATAATGCCCGGGCTTTCCGAGGGGCTGTTTGCGGATTTCTGCGGAGAGATGGTGGAACATGCCAGTTATGGTGAGCAATTCAAGGTCAGCTCTTACTCGGAGAGGGAACCGGAGGATGCCGAGTCAATAGAAAGGTATCTGGCCGGCGGAGCCATAAAGGGTGTGGGACCGGCGCTGGCAGCGCGGATCGTTAAAAAATTCGGTGATGAGACCTTTCGGATCATAGATGAGGAGCCCGAGAGGCTGGCAGAGATAAAAGGCATCAGCGAAAAAAAGGCCATGGAGATCGCGCAGAATGCAGAGGAAAAGCGGTCTGTCAGACGAGCCATGACTTTTCTGCAAAAGTATTCGATTTCCATGAATCTTTCGGTGAAGATATATGAATTCTACGGAGACAGGCTGTATGATATCATGAAAAATAATCCTTACAGGCTTGCCGAAGATATTAAGGGAGTGGGATTCAGGATCGCCGATAATATCGCTATGTCCGCAGGTTTGCCGCCATACTCCGGGGAAAGGGTGAAATGCGGGATTTTATACTGCCTCTCCGAAGCTTCCTCGGAAGGGCATACATATCTGCCTTACAGGCTGCTGACGGAAAGGGCCATGAGCCTTATGAATGTCTCGGAGGAGTTGGCAGAACACGGTATAATGGAACTTTCCGTGGACAGGCGCATCATCATAAAAAAGACAGCCGAGATGAAGCAGGTGTTTTTAGCGGGCGTTTACAAGGTGGAGAGCTCTTCCGCATATATGCTCAACTGCCTCAATGTTGACCGAAAACCCGATCCAAAGAACGTTGAGCTCATAATCGGTGAGATCATGAAAAATACCGATATCGAACTTGCGGAAAAACAAAAAGATGCAATACGTCTGGCAGCTGCCAAGGGGGTTTTGGTCATAACCGGAGGTCCGGGTACCGGAAAGACTACGACACTGAATTCCATTATAGAATACCTTGAGATAGAAGGCAGGGAGTATGCTTTGTGCGCTCCCACAGGCAGGGCCGCAAAGCGCATGAAGGAGACTACCGGAAGGGAAGCCTCCACCATACACAGGCTGTTGGAACAGACCGGTGGCGTGGAAGATGATGAGGTTTTCATGGGGCGTGACGAGGACAATCCGCTTGATGCAGAGTATATAATAGTGGATGAGATGTCAATGGTGGACATATTTCTCATGAATTCTCTTTTGCGGGCTGTCAGAAGCGGCACGTCGTTGATATTGGTGGGAGATGTGGACCAGCTTCCCAGCGTGGGTCCGGGCACGGTATTGTCCGATATCATATCCAGCGGCAGATTTACGGTTGTGGAACTGAATGAGATTTTCAGACAGGCCGGAGAGAGCGATATAGTGGTGAACGCCCATAAGATCAATAAAGGTGAACATGTAATCTGCGACAATAAGTCCAGGGATTTCTTCTTTTTGGAGAGAGGTGATACGGAGACCGTGACCAGGGTCGTGATGGATCTGATCACCAGAAAACTTCCGCCGCAGTTCGGATGTGATCCTTTTGATATACAGGTGCTGGTTCCCACCAGAAAAGGAGCGCTTGGAGTCGAAAATCTCAATAACAGACTTCAGGAGGTGCTCAATCCCCCCGATGCTTCCAAAGCGGAGGTTGTGCGTTTCGCCGGAGGCGTTTTCAGAGAGGGCGATAAGGTGATGCAGATCAAGAATAATTACCAGTTGGAGTGGGAAGTCAGGGGGAGGCTAAATATCGCTACGGACAGCGGCATGGGAGTGTTCAACGGAGATGTGGGACTGATCCGTATCATTGATACCTTTATGGAGACCATGACCGTGGAGTTCGACGACGGGCATCTGGTTGAATATCCCCTGAAGCAGATTGAGGAGCTGGAGCTTGCTTACGCAGTCACAATACACAAATCCCAGGGGTCGGAGTACCCGGTGGTGATAATCCCTCTGTTGAAAGGACCATCGGTTCTGCTAAACCGGAACCTTTTGTACACTGCGGTTACCAGAGCAAAAAAATGCGTTACCTTAGTGGGAAGCCGCAGCGTTTTCGACGATATGATCGAAAATGACAGGCAGGATAAAAGATACTGTGCCTTCCGGGACAGAATACTGGAGACGTCCGATATATGACAGATAAGACGAAAAAAGGTCTGAAAAGGCTGAAAAAAATCATTTTCCCGGATAAATGCCCGATATGCGGAACCGTCAGACCCCAGTGGTTTTCAGAGCTGTCGGGGGAAGAGGGAACAGGAGCGCTGTGCCCGGGCTGCAGAGGCAGGATAAAGCATGTAAAGGAGCCGTTGTGTAAAAAATGTGGCAGAAGCCTGACAAGCGATGAACGTGAGTATTGTTCCGATTGCGAAAAATATGAGCACAACTTTGCCGAGGGCAGATCGATATATGAGTATGACGGTGACATGAAATCGCTTGTTTACCGGTTCAAGTATTCCAACAGGCGGGATTTTGCGGAATTATTTGTGGCAGAGATGGGCCGGGACTGCAGAAACTGGCTGGAGAGCAAAGAAATTGACATGGTGGTGCCGATACCGCTACATCCGGACAAACAGAGAAAAAGAGGTTATAACCAGTCGGAGGTTTTTGGAGCGGCTCTGGCAGGTGACATGGGGCTTGCCTTCGAGAAGGATCTTTTGCTGAGAAACCGGTATACAAGCCCGCAAAAGGGTCTTTCACGGCCGGAAAGGATAAATAATTTAAAAAATGCTTTTATATTGAAGCAAAGTGGAGTAAAATCAAGTAAGATGAATATACTATTGGTAGATGATATATATACGACAGGAGCTACTGTGGATGCGGCGGCTGCTGTTCTGCGCGATGTTGCGAACGTCTATTTTTTGTGTATATGCAACGGAAGACGTTGAGAGGCGGATATATCAGACCGGTAGCATAGAAAACATGACACATATACAGCCGGAACGTAAAGTGTGTCTTACAACAGGAGGGCGATACTATGGAAGCACGAGCATGCAGATCTTGCGGGAAAGTTTTTACTTATATTACCGGAATCGCTTTATGCGATGCCTGTAAAAAAAAGAGAGAAGAACAGTTCCAGGAAGCCAAAAAGTTCATAAATGAAAACAGAGGAGCTACAATAGATGAAGTCACGGAGGCTACCGGTATTTCCCAAAAGCTTATAAGACAGTGGGTAAAAGAGGAAAGACTGATATTGTCCGCTGATTCGCCGATAGTATTTCACTGTGAGCACTGTGGGGCGGTTATCAGGACAGGACGTTTCTGCGAGGAGTGCAAAAACAAACTCGGCAATAATCTGGACAGGCTCACATCAAAGCCCGGCAGTTCATCTTCGGGCTCTTCCGGAAAACCCGGGGGCAGCAATCTCGGAATGCATTATCTTCGCTGACCGGGGGTGACGGGATGATCAACGAAGAGAAAGTGATCCTGATGACGAAACTGCAGACCTACGAGGATAAAAACGGGAAGAAGGTCTTTTCAATCCTGAAATATTTTCGTTCGGACTATATCAGCCTTCAGCTGTTGAAAGGCTTTGTAGCCATAACATTGTGTTTCGGTATCATAATGGGACTGTGGATGCTGTCACATATGGAAGATATATTGAGCTCCCTCAATACTATGGATTATGGGGCTTTTGTTATGCTGGTGGTGGGAAGATACGGAGTAGTGCTTCTGATCTATCTGCTGCTGGTATATATCTATTCGGCCATCACATATACCAAGGCCAGACGTGAAGGCCGGCGTTATCATAAGAACTTAAAGTTACTCAAAAAGATGTAAAGGTCGAAAGGAGTGGTCATGACTGCAATGATCGAACTGCGGGACAGGCTGAAAGCCTTCGCAGGTGTTTATGAGGTCTATGTCCTCGGAATCGTGAAAGCCGCTGCGGCTTTTGTGATCTTTAATTGCATAAACGGTGAGATCGGATACATGGAGAGACTTAATTCGGTCACTCTGGTGCTGGTCCTGTCGTTGGTGTCAGCGCTTTTGCCGGTGGATTTCATATCTCTTGCGGCGGCAGTGTTTGTTCTGATGCATCTTTTTGCGCTGAGTCCCGCTGTAGCTGCGGTAGGAGCCTGTATCTTTGCGGTGATGTACCTGATATATTTCAGGTTCACGCCGGGACGCGGCTATTTTGCCGTGCTTACGCCTGTGTCGTATATTTGGCATATTCCCTGTGTTATGCCCTTCGTGGCAGGATATATGGATAAAAGTCCTTCCTCCGGTGTGCCTGTGGTATGCGGTACGGTGATCTATTATTTCCTGAAGGGTGTAAAGGAAAATGCCGTAAGTCTTTCCACTATGGATGATAAAGATTCTCTTGTCAGCAAGATGAGTGATACCGTAAGCCAGCTTGTCGGCAATCGCGAGATGCTGACCATGGCGTGTGTCATGCTTGTCACCACCGTCACGGTTTGGTTTATCAGAAGACTGAAGGTGGATTACGCATGGTATATAGCTTTTGCGGTAGGAGCTACAGTTGAGCTGGTGGGTATGATCTTAGGCAATATCAGATTCGCGCTGGGGATCTCGATTTTGGGCATGTTCATCCAGATCATCCTGTCGGCTGTAGTATCGTTCCTGCTGATGTTCTTCCTTTTCAATCTGGATTACGAGCGGACCGAGCGGGTTCAGTTTGAGGACGATGAGTACTATTATTTTGTGAAAGCGGTTCCCAAGGTATATGTTGCCAAGGGACAAAAGAAAGTCAAGAAATTTGCTGTTGAAAATGTTACCAAAGATGATGTTATAAAGGATTTTGAGGAAGAGTAAAAGCTATGTATACCATACGCAATTTTATGGAAAAATACATAAGCAGCACCCTCCCCAGTATAGGTGCCAAAGATGTTGTGGAGATACTGATCCTGGCGTTCATTATATATTGTATGATGATCTGGATCAGGGAAACCAGGGCATGGACGCTGTTTAAGGGTATCATAGTGGTGCTGGGTGTCATAGCGATAGCCGCTATCCTGCAGATGAACACGATCCTGTGGGTTTCGGAAAGATTGATCAATGTGGGTCTTATCGCGCTTGCGGTTATCTTTCAGCCGGAGCTTCGAAAAGCGCTTGAAAGACTTGGACGAAAGAAATACATGTTCAATCTTTTCCCGGGAGATAACTCCAAACCAAACCGCAGGATGAGTGATTCCACGGTGGATGAGCTGGTAAAAGCTTCTTTTGAGATGGGCGCAGTCAAGACAGGCGCTCTTATTGTCATGGAAAAATACAGTAGCCTCTCAGAGTTTGAGGATACCGGTATCCAGGTGGATGCAAAGCTCACAAGGCAGCTGCTGATCAATATTTTCGAAAAAAACACGCCGCTTCATGACGGTGCTGTCATAGTGAGGGGAGATAGGGTGACTGCGGCAACCTGTTACCTTCCGCTTTCGGATAATGAAGACATAGACAAGGAACTTGGCACCAGACACAGGGCTGCCGTAGGTATTTCCGAGGTCACGGATTCTCTCACCATAGTGGTATCGGAGGAGACGGGTGCCGTATCCATAGCCGAGGGAGGTCGTATTACAAGGCGTCTGTCCGAGGAAGGCTTAAGAAAGCGCCTGGATGATTTTTCATATATCGGAGAGCGCAGCGAAAAGAGCGTTATCGGCAGGCTGAAAGGGAGGTTAAAGAATGCCAAAAAAGATACTGAATAGCATTACTCATAACCTCGGTTACAAGCTGTTGTCACTATTGTTTGCCGCTGTTTTGTGGATATTCGTAGTCAACTACGATGATCCGAAGATGACAAAATCTTTTACCAGTAGTGTATCACTTGAAAATGCATCATATCTGACCGAGATGGGTAAGTGTTATACCGTTTTGGACAATTCAAATGTTATACAGTTTACGGTCACGGCAAAGAGATCCTATATGGAAAAGCTTGCCAGCACCGATTTTAAGGTTTCCGCCGATTTCCAGAATATCATCGTTGATGAGGAAAAAGGTATCGGATCTGTCCCCATCGATATTTCTGCGCTGCGGTATTCGAGTCAGATCACAATACCGGTCACCAACAAAGAACTGGTGGTGTCTCTTGAAGATGTCATGACATCACAGTTTATAGTGAGTGCCCAGACTACGGGAAATCTCAATGAAGGCAAGGTTTTGGGTGAGGTGAAGGCCACCCCCAACCTTATCAGGATTTCGGGACCGAAGTCTGTTGTGGAGCAGGTTTCCAGCGTCTATGCCCGTATAGATGTGACCGGCATGACAGGTGATGTATCTTCTGCCTGCATTCCGGTTTTATGCGATCAATATGATAATCCGGTGGATACTGCTCGTCTGACATATAACACATCTACTATTACCGTCAATGCAGAGATCCTTGACACAAAGGATGTGGGTCTTGTATTTGCATATACGGGAGAGCCGGATGATGGTTTTATATTGGAATCCATTGAATATGAGCCGGAGACTGTCACGGTAAAAGGGAAGGTCGCCGCGCTGAACAGGATCACGAATGTCAGTGTGCCTGCAGCAGCGCTTGATATCACGGGGGCGAGAGGTGACGTGAAACAGACGATAGATGTTTCCGCATTCCTTCCGAGCGGTGTCTCGCTGGTGGGTGACGGCAAGGTTAATGTGACGGCCGTCATAGACTCGATCGTATCAAAGAACATAACGTTTTTTACATCGCGCATAGAGATCCTGAATCTGCCGGACGACTACGATATACGGTTTAGGGATAAATATATTTCTCTTGTGCTCACAGGAAAAGAGAATATCATCAATAATACTTCATCGTCATCGGTTGTGCTGACGCTGGATGCATCACTTTTGACGCAGGGTTCCAACAGGGCAAGACTTCTGGCGGACGTTCCCGTGGGAGTGGATGTGGGAGAGATATTTGCCGATGTTATCATGACGAAAAAAACCGATGAGAGTGTTACTGAAACTGTTGGCGAAGGCGGTACAGGCGGCGCGGAAGACTCCAATGAGAGCACGGAGGTGACCGGTACGGAGGAGACCGGCTCCGACGCCGGCGATGAAGGACAATCCACCGATACGGAAGAAACGGCAGAGGAGGATGGCACTGACTCATCTGAAGATAATACGGATGAGGAAAGTGATGTATCCGAGTGAGGATGTTTTGTGTGACAACAGGGTTGGCATCGTGTAGTAGTCAGCCTGCCCGATTTTCGGAAAGGAAGATTTTTATGGTACAGAAGGTTTTGAAGATAAACAACAAAACGGGGTTACATCTGAGACCGGCGGAATCTTTGTGCAGTTTGGCGTCTAAGTTCTCTTCCAGAGTGACTTTCAGACATGAGCGCAGTCTTGTAAATGCTAAGAGCGTCATCAGTGTTTTGGGTGCGCGTGTCAAAAACGGGGATGAGATAGAACTTTACTGCGAAGGAGATGACGAGGTGGCGGCTCTTGCCGCCATTGAAGAGCTTATCGCAAATATGGGAGTATGAGCCTCTTGCTATGAACAATTACTATCAATACAAACGTGTGCTGATGTTTTTAGCCTGCGTCATGTTTGTGACTTTGGAGACAGCAATATTTTACATAATGTATTCCGGAGAGTTCATGATGCTCTCGCGGTTCCATTATTACCGCAGAGGACATTGGGCTATCGTGGGTATCTATGTTGTGCTCATGGTGATCTTTCTGGTGGCTTTTCAGGGGTTCCGTGTGGGATACCTGCGCAATTACGATGTGCTTTATTCCCAGTGGATCTCATTTATGGCGCTGAATATCGTGACATATATTGAGCTTTTGCTGATCGGTCAGATGAAGTTTATGACAGCTATCGTACCTGTGCTGAAGATGACCGGCGTGCAGATGGCCATAAGCTTTGCATGGACCATATGTACGCGTTTTGCATACGCCAGAGTTTATCCGCCTCATCAGATGCTGCTCATATATGATGAGATCGACCCTTCGAAACTTGAGGAGAAACTTACACGGCGTGGAGATAAATACCAGATCAAGGAAAAGATAGCTTTGAGCTGCGGAATGGCTGCGGTTCAGGCTAAGATGCAGGAGTACGATACCGTTTTGATCGGTGATATACCTGCTCATGAAAGAAATCATCTCATGAAGTATTGTTATTGGTACAACATCAGGTGCTATGTTGTGCCGAAGCTGTCAGACATTATGGTGACGGCTGCTTCAAAGATCGATCTTTTTGATACGCCGCTGTTTTTGAGCCGGAATAACGGCATCAACTTTATACAGAGCGCGGTTAAGCGTTTGATGGATCTGACAGCGGGCATACTGGGTACCATCATCGCATCACCCATCATGCTGACCATAGCCATAGCTATAAAGGCTTATGACGGCGGACCTGTGTTTTACAGGCAGGAGAGGGTGACCAAGGACGGAAAACTCTTCAAGATATTTAAGTTCCGCTCGATGATAGTGGAGTCTGAGAAGACAGGAGCAAGACTTTCAAGTGCCGATGATGACCGCATAACGCCGGTGGGTAAGATAATCCGCAGGACTCATTTCGACGAGCTTCCACAGCTTTTCAATATCATCATAGGTGATATGAGCCTTGTGGGACCCAGACCGGAGCGCGCGGATATTATGGAAAAATATAAAAATACCATACCGGAATTCCCCTTCAGATTGAAGATGAAGGCGGGACTTACGGGATATGCGCAGGTATACGGACAGTACAATACCACACCTTATGACAAGCTGAAGATGGATCTGACATATATAGAGAACTACTCGTTATGGCTTGATTTTAAGATCTGTGTTTTTACGGTTAAGATACTGTTCCAAAAGGAAAAATCCGAGGGCGTTGCAGCAGGCAGCACGGATGCTCTGGGTTCAAACCATATCATCAAACGCAATGATGCAAGTTACTATGATTTCAGGCCGTTTTTAGAGGATGGTGAGACAGACTCCAATGACAAACAGTACAAAGACGAAGGTCACGACGATAGTACCGGCGTATAATGCGGCCGCATATATCAACAGAGCAGTCGATTCGGTGCTGGAACAGGATGACCATAATCTTGTGATCGTGGTAGATGACTGTTCTACAGACGATACAGAGGATAAGCTGTCAATATATGCAGATAATCCGAGAGTTACGGTGGTAAGGCAGGAACAGAATTCGGGTGTTGCCGCTGCGCGCAATAAAGGCATAGAGCTGTGCAAAACGGAATATGTGGCATTTCTGGATGCCGATGATTTCTGGAAACCCGGTAAGCTTGCGGCGGAACTGCGCATGATCGAGAACACGAAAGTTTCCCTGGTGTGTTGCGCCAGGGAGTTATTTACGTCTGAGGGAGAATCCCTGGGGCGTGTCATCGGTGTCAGGGAGCGAATATCGAGAGCTGATCTTTTGCGGACAAATATTATCCCCTGTGGTTCGGTTCTGGTCTCAAAAAACATAGTTTCGGAATTCGGCTTCCGGTATTCACAATATCATGAAGACTACATACTGTGGCTTAAGATCACTGAAAAATACGGTCCGGCCGGAGGGATAAACGAGCCTTTCCTCTGCAGTGTTCTGTCTGAGGGCGGTAAATCCCGCAATAAATTCAGATCCGCCATGATGCAGTACGGCAGTCTGAAGTGCGCCGGCGTCGGTTTTTTTGCGCGCATACCATATATGATATCGTACATGGTCGAAGGTCTGAAAAAATATCACGGGTGATCAATGATGAAAAGAGGCTGTTCAAAGTGGCTTTGTGGTTAAAAGAGACAATTAAATCCTTTTTGCAGTCTGTATTATTGCCTGCTGTATATAAAATGGCAGCAGGAAAGCCGGTGGATGAAAGGCTTGTGATATTGAGCGACTGTCATCATGACAAATGCCCTTACAGCATGATGCGTATGCGGGACTATCTGACCGGGAATACTGATTACAAAGTTATGGAGATCTACAGGGATTACAGTAAGGGCAGTTTTTACGCATTGAAAGAGAGCATAGACTTCATGCGGCACTATGCTGTGGCATCCTATGTTTTTATTTGTGATAATAATCTGCCTGTGGCAGGGGCAAAGAAACGCAAAGAGACGAAGGTTGTGCAGCTGTGGCACGCCGGAGGAGCTTTGAAGCGATTCGGATATGACAGTGAGTGGAATATTCCCTCCAGCTATAAGGGGGGAAATGTGTTCGGCAATTACGATATGGTGACAGTATCCGCGGATTACGCGGTTAAACCCTTTTCGAGCGCCATGAGGACCGATGAACACACAGTGCGCGCCACGGGTATATCCAGGACCGATTACTGTTATGACAGGTCATATATAGACAGACAAAAGAAAAAATTTGCGGAGAAACATCCCGGGGCAGCCGGTAAAAAAGTCATACTGTGGGCGCCTACTTTCAGGGGCAGCGCCTCCGATCCCATGTTTTTCGGAGGGGATGAGATAGAACGGCTGAAAAACGAGTTCTCGGACAGGTATTACATTATCAGAAAGTTGCATCCTCATGCTAAAAGACGGGCTGAGATGAATGATTCCGACATGAGTTCCGAGGCTTTGATGCTGGTTTGCGACATCATGATCACGGATTATTCGTCCATATTATATGATTATAGTTTATTGCAAAAGCCGCTGATACTGTTTGCTCCCGACCTTGACACATATGTGAGGGAGAACGGATTTTACGAGGATTATGACAGTATACCGGCGCCTCACGTCACGACATACGACGGTCTTGTGCATGCGGTCCGTGATGCGGAAGAAAGCTTTGACGCAGATGCCATGAATGCCTTCAGGAAGCGCACCATGACATATTGCGACGGTCATGCGACCGAGAGGATTATAATGGAGATAATGAAAAATGAAAACCCTTAAGAGATTTTTTACCGACCTGAAAAAATATTTTTTTTACATCAGAATCTCGGCAGGTTCGGCATTGAAGAGTGAGGTGGCGGACAGCTACCTTAACTGGATCTGGCTCGTGCTGGATCCCCTGTGTATGATGTTTGTTTACGCGTTTGTATTCGGTGTCATATTCGAAAAAAAAGAGCAGTACTTTCCCTTGTTCATTTTCGTGGGACTGACACAATGGAATTTTTTTTCCACCTGTGTCAAGAAATCCGTGAAGATGGTGAAGAGAAACAGATCCATAGTTTCAAAGGTCTACCTGCCAAAGGTTATCCTGCTGTTTACGGAGATGGGAGTCAATTCTTTTAAGATGCTCATGAGCTTTCTGGTGGTCTTTGTGATGATGGCAGTGTACGGCGTGGTGCCCAGTTTTAAGATACTGTACGTCATCCCCATGGTCCTGATAGTATATCTGTTTACCTTTGGAGTGATGTGCATATGTATGCATTTCGGTGTGTATATCAGTGATCTCGGTAATGTGATAGAGATTTTGATGAAGCTTCTCTTTTACGGCACGGGCATAGTGTTCGACATCCGTACCAGAATGGGAAAACATTACCCTGAGCTTGCGACACTGCTGTCAAAAGGCAATCCTATGGCGTACACCATCATAAGCTCAAGGGACGCCATGCTGTATAATACTTCGCCGGAGATCAAGTGGATCTTCATATGGTTGGGGATATCGCTGGTGTTGGATGTTTTGGGCATATTCCTGATCTACAAAAACGAAAACAGCTATGTTAAGGCAATCTGATGCCGAAACTGCCGGCTATATTCCGGCAACACAGCTATAAGCGAGGACATCATGAAAAACTCAAATGAAGAGATAAAAGAGAAAACTGCGGAGACCGTGCTGACGGATATGCAGGATCCGGAGGAGGGTGCCGGGGGCGGCGCCGGAGTGAAAAAAAAGAAAAAGAAACGCCGCTTCGGAAAAAACCTTCTGAAGAAGATGAAGATCAAAGATGAGAGCGGAAAGCTGCGCGGTAAATACATTCCGGAGGGCGGAGAGTTTATACCTGCGGTGACTCTCGACGATGTTCATATAACATATAACACGATGCAGGCAGTGTCCATCAAAGGTTCCATAGGACGCGGGCTTATGCACCGTTCCAAATATGAGGCTGTCAAAGGTGTGTCGGTGGAGGTGGCCAGAGGTCAGATAGTCGGCATCACGGGAACGAACGGCGCCGGTAAATCCACTCTTCTGCGCGCCATAGCAGGTATTTTTTCACCGGATAAGGGAGATATAGATCTGCATGGGAATACCGTGTCACTATTGGCCATAGGTGTGGGATTCCAGAAAGATCTCACCGGGCGCGAGAACATTTTGCTCTCCGGTCTTTTGCTGGGATTCTCGAAGCAACAGATAGAGGAAAAGACGGATGAGATAATCGAATTTGCGGGTATTGGCGATTTTATAGACAGGCCTGTGTCCACATATTCTTCCGGAATGTATTCGAAGCTTGCGTTTGCGGTCACCACAACATTGGAGACGGACATAATGCTCATCGACGAGGTGCTGGCGGTAGGCGACAGAAAGTTCAGGCGTAAGAGCTTCAGACGCATGAAAAACCTCATATCCAACAGGGAGCATACATTTTTTATCGTGTCGCATTCGGAGGATTCGTTGAGGAACCTTTGTGATACGGTTTTGTGGCTGGAGAATGGGAAGGTCGTGATGTACGGACCGGCAAATGAGGTGCTGGACGCTTACGAGAAAAACACGGGAGACAATGCATCGGATGGTACGGAGGACGGTGTCGCAGCGGGAGATGACCTTCCGGATGTCGATAGCTCGACAGAGTAGTTTTTGTGTATTAACAACGAACAGGCAGGGGGGATCATATGAGACTTGAATTTTTGGGGGCAGACAGAGAAGTTACGGGAAGCTGTCATTACGTGGAGTTTGCAGACACCAGGTTTTTGGTTGACTGCGGAATGGAGCAGGGTGTTGATATCTATGTCAATCAGGAGATTCCGGTCAATGCCTCGCTCATAGACTATGTTTTCGTGACCCATGCACATATTGACCACTCGGGTCTGTTGCCGCTGTTGTACAAGAACGGTTTCAGGGGAACGGTGTTTGCAACGAAAGCCACCTGCGAACTCTGCAGCATCATGCTGCAGGATTCCGCACATATACAGGAATTCGAAGCTGAGTGGCGCAACCGCAAAAATATCCGTTCCGGTCGTGAAGAAGTGATACCCATGTATGATATCTATGATGCCAAGGGCGTTATGGAGCATTTTACGGAGTGTGCCTATCATGAAGTTATAGAGATAGAACCGGGACTTAAGGTTCGTTTTGTGGATGCGGGTCATCTTTTGGGTTCGGCGTCCATCGAGTTCTGGGTTACCGAAGATGATATCACCAAGAAACTTGTCTTTTCGGGTGACCTTGGAAACGGCCACAGACCGCTTATCAAAGATCCTGAGTATATAAATGATGCTGATTATGTCATAATGGAATCCACCTATGGCAATCGCAATCACGACACACCGCCGGATTATGCGGTGGAACTGGCAAAAATACTGAACACCACCTTCACAAAAGGAGGCAATGTGGTGGTTCCGGCATTTTCTGTGGGTCGTACACAGGAGATGTTATATCACATCAGGCGTATAAAAACGGAAAACCTTCTGCCTGAGTTCAGGAACTTTGAGGTGTTTATAGACAGCCCGCTGGCTGTGGAAGCTACCAATGTTTTCCATAAAAACGATATGGACTGCTTTAATGAAGAAGCGAAGAGCATGGTGGAGGCAGGTGTCAATCCCATCCGTTTTGACGGACTGAGGGTTGCGGTATCAAGCGATGAATCCAGACAGATCAACTTTGATCCGAAGCCAAAGGTCATCATATCGGCATCCGGCATGTGCGAGGCCGGACGTATCCGTCACCATCTCAAGCACAATCTGTGGCGCAGCAATTCCACAATACTGTTTGTGGGCTTCCAGTGTGAGGGGACTCTGGGGCATTCTCTGATCAACGGTGCGAACAAAGCAAAGCTTTTCGGTGAGGAGATCGAAGTAAAGGCCTGGATAGTAAATCTTCCGGGTATCAGCGGACATGCGGACATGGATCACCTCACGGCCTGGATAGAACATTTCAAGACCGGAAAACCACCAAGAAAAGTATTTGTGGTCCACGGTGAGGAAACCTGCGCCGAGGGATTTGCAAAGCATGTAGTGGAAGATGTGGGAATGGATGCTGTGGCACCCTTCAGCGGAGACACCTATGATCTCATCACGGGTGAGTGTATTGCGGAGGGAGATCGCAGGAAGGTTGAGAAGAAACAGATATTCAAAGCCTCCGCTACTGTATTTGACCGCCTGGTAATGACAGGCGAGCGTTTGGCTGCGGTAATCAAAAAATGCCGTGGCATGGCCAACAAAGACCTTGCAAAGTTTGCAGATCAGATCAATGCCCTGTGTGACAAATGGGAAAGATGATCTGACGGTGAATGATCATGAAAAAAATCTGGCGTATTCTTATCATAATATTGACCTATATATGCGTTATGCTGACAGTCTTTACATACACGCAGAATCTGGGGCTCACGGTGACACTGGCGCTTCCTCTTGCCATCATAGTCATATTGGCTGTGGGCGCGATGTTCTTTCTCGGTGAGAAGGAAGAGTTTGACACAGATACAAAAACCGGAAAAAAAGGTTAAAATTTACAAAATGTTTACAATTTGTGCATATCCAAAACACATTTGTTGTATAAAATCAGATACATCAAAAGGGAGCTCCCAGGTTGATGACGGTTTGGACGGCTCCCGCCAAACAAATATCCGGCATGCCGGTTTTGTATATTTTTTTCATAATACATCTCCTCTTTTATCCGACCCTTTGGGTCGGATTTTTTTTGTGAAAGGGTAGACGATTTTTCATTTTTGTGGTATCATTCACAAGATTAAGTATGGATAACTATCTGCAAAGGAGAAATAAAAGTTTTTGTTTTTTCTGCAACCTTTTTTGATCATCGGGAGTATCACTATTAGAACGGTCAAAAAAGCGGAAAGTCGGATGCGTTCCATACAGAATAAATGCAGGGAGACGGATATACAGATGGATGCAGAGACAGTAGTACGCACATACAGCAATATGGTATATAGAGTGGCTATGCGTTACGTGGGCAATGCGACAGATGCGGATGACGTTTACAGCGAGGTATTCCTGCGTTATTTCAAGAAGGAGAGAAACTTCGAGAGTGAGGAGCACAGAAAGGCATGGCTCATAAAGGTTACCATGAACTGTTCAAAAGATCTGTTTGCGGACAGACATCCCTATGAGGATATCACCGAGATGCAGATAGAGCAGGAAGATAACGGACCGGCTTCGGAGGAGATCATTGATCTAAGGAATGCCATAAAGCAATTGAAGCCTGAATATCGGGAGGCCATCACAATGTATTATATAGAGGGTCTTTCGGTCAGGGAGATATCGGAGCTTTTGGACAGACCTGAGAATACTGTCAAATCTCATCTGAAGAGGGGCAGGGAGAGTCTGAAAGCTGCGCTTGAAGCTGCAGACAAGGCCGTGTAGAGATTACATAAATTGGAGGCATTATCATGGAAAGAGAGAGAATTGCAGAGCTTTTGTCTCTGGCGCTCAATGAGCCGAAACCACCGGAGCGTCTGGTGGAGAGGACATGCTGGAAAGCCAGGGCTGCAGAGGAGAGATTCAGAGCGGCAGCGCCAAAAAAGCCGATTACAACACAAAAATCGCCGGATATTCAAAAGGGACTTCCCGGCAGGTGAGATGTATGGGATCAGCGTATGCTGTTTTCATAAATAAACCAGGAAAACTAATAACCGGCAGATCCACCGGTATAAATGTTTCCCGCAATGCATGGAACGAACTGTTCTTTGCGTATGTATAAGTCGACTTATAAAAAGTAGGAGGAAAAACATGAAAAAATTATCAGAAAAGATCAAGTATGCAGTACTCATGGCAAGCACAGCCATCATGATGGCTCCTGTGACAGCTAGTGCTAATTCTAACTCGCCGGATTTCGCAGGTGTTTCAAAGCCGATCATTGACCTTATCAAGAGCCTTTTGACACCGGTTATCGGTATTGTAGGCGCGCTTGGCAGTATCTACTGTGTATTCCTGGGAGTTAAGTTCGCA
>JAILBP010000055.1:0-19139 GCA_024680835.1 Lachnospiraceae bacterium
TTCAGACCTAAGCTGTAGAGAGACAATAGCATATCTGGTCACATAAGACACCATGTATCGTGATCTGGCGATATGTGGTGTCTTTTTTTGAAAACCGAGCCTTTCCAAAAGAGCAATGGAGCGGGTGTTGGTGAGGGATACATATGAGAGGAGGCATTTGACCGAGGTTGTTCTGATAAAGAGCTTCAGGGCATTCAGGCATGCTTCCGTGGCATAGCCCATTCCCCACAGCTCTCTGGACAGATCGTATCCCATCACGGCACTTTGGAGGGGCTGTCCTGTGAAGTGGGAAAAGCTGATGGTGGCTGCAAGCCTGTCGGGATCATCCCGCAAAAAGCAGTACAGATACAGACCGAGCCATGACTGTATCAGTATTTTCTCTGTATTCAGGATGCGAAGCTGATTTTCTATTGAGAGGCTTTCTTCGCATACCTCCGGGTCGTAGGGTTCAAAATATTCACGGTTTTTGCGATAGTATTCCAACCGTGCTTCTGACAGGGCAGTGTCCGCAGCAGTCAGAAGCATTCGTTTGGTGATGATGACGTCTGGCATGGAGGCTCCTTTCATAAGCCGTGCATCGGTAAAGTACGGCTGCTGTTTACAGCCGTGCTGTATACTAAGCTATAGTATCATCCTGCGAGGGAGTGTTCCAGAAAAAATCTTTGATTTTCAGGCATGGCTTTGAAGGCTACATGAATTTTTGCAAGACCAAACTTGCAAAAATTCATATTTTTATCATGTTAAGTAATGAAAAACATATTTTTTTGAAAAATTCAAAAAAATAAATTGCAAAGAATCGGAATTTGTAGTATTATCTTCTATGTTGTTTTTTGTTTTTTCGTGATGCGTCGGTAGTGTGGAATCTGGCATAAAGAGTGCTCTGATGCGGCAGTGCGGATGATTGCGGGGATTTTCTACAAGGAGGAAAATGAAATGGGTTATGTAGATGAAGTGTTGGAGCTTGTAAAGAAAAAGAATCCGGCTGAGCCTGAGTTTATCCAGGCAGCTACAGAGGTTCTTGAGTCCATCAGACCGGTTGTTGACGCCAATGAGGAGCTTTACAGAAAAGAAGCTATCCTTGAGCGTATCGTTGAGCCGGACAGACAGATAAAGTTCCGTGTTCCGTGGGTAGATGACAAGGGACAGGTTCAGGTGAACACAGGTTACCGTGTACAGTACAACAATGCTATTGGACCGTACAAGGGCGGCTTAAGACTTCATCCTTCAGTATACATCGGTATCATCAAATTCCTTGGTTTTGAGCAGATCTTCAAGAACTCTCTTACAGGCCTTCCCATCGGCGGCGGCAAGGGCGGTTCTGATTTCGATCCCAAGGGTAAGTCAGACAGAGAAGTTATGGCATTCTGCCAGAGCTTCATGAACGAGCTTTACAAATACATCGGAGCTGATGAGGACGTTCCGGCCGGCGATATCGGTACAGGCGCTCGTGAGATCGGTTATATGTACGGACAGTACAAGAAGATCACAGGTCTCTATGAGGGTGTTCTGACAGGTAAGGGCCTTTCATACGGCGGATCTCTTGCTCGTACAGAGGCTACCGGTTACGGACTTCTTTACATCACAGACGCACTTATCCGTGATCATGGCGATTCAATGAACGGAAAGACAGTTGTAGTTTCAGGTGCAGGAAACGTTGCTATCTACGCTATCCAGAAAGCACAGCAGCTCGGTGGAAAGGTTGTTACATGTTCTGATTCTACAGGCTGGATCTATGACAAAGACGGCATTGATGTTGCACTTCTTAAGGACATCAAGGAAGTTAAGCGTGCACGTCTTACAGAGTATGCTGCAGCTCGTCCGTCAGCAGAGTATCATGAGGGACGCGGCGTATGGAGCATCAAGTGTGATGTTGCTCTTCCCTGCGCTACACAGAACGAGCTTCTTATCGACGATGCTAAGACTCTTGTTGCTAACGGCTGCAAGTATGTATGTGAAGGTGCTAACATGCCTACAACTCTGGATGCTACAAAGTATCTCCAGGACAACGGCGTATTCTTCATCCCGGGCAAGGCTTCAAACGCAGGCGGCGTTGCTACCAGCGCACTTGAGATGAGCCAGAACTCTGAGAGACTTTCTTGGACATTCGAAGAGGTTGACGGAAAGCTTAAGGGCATCATGGAGAACATCTATGCTAACATCTCTGCAGCAGCAAAGAAGTATGGCAAAGAGGGCGACTACGTAGCAGGCGCAAACATCGCAGGCTTCGAGAAGGTTGTTAACGCAATGCTCGCTCAGGGTGTTTGCTAATAAACCGGTACTTAAGATAAAATTTTCAAAATCCCGCAGATTTCTGCGGGATTTTGTGTTATTATGGGAAACGGAAACCAATTAAAACAACCTGCGGGAGGAATATATGGACATCAAAAATATAATAAAGATCCCTGTTCTGATCGCAGCATTTTTTTTAAGTCTTATCATATTTTCCTTTGCGGCGAGAATTGAGACGGCCGATTACAAAGGGACTATGGAAGAGCCGACACTGCCTGTTGTGATGCCGTATTACAGGGGCAGGAACATGGCAAAGCTATTCGGTTACAAGACAAAAATCGATGAAGTCACCTGCAGAAAATCCGTTATACCGGCGCGGGATGACATGATCGACATCAGAATAAAGACTTACGGCGGAAATGTGGAGAACGGGGCCTATAAGATCAGGACACTGGACGGGGAGAGGTTTTTGTCGGAGGGAGAACTGGATCTTTCCGAGACTGACGGTGCAGACCTCATAAAGACTTCGATACCCTGCGCTAACATCCTGGAGGATGCGGTGGAATACGAACTGGTGGTAGAGCTTGGCGTGGGCGGTGAAACTGTATCCTACTATTGCCGTATCATAAAAAACAGCGGCGGTTATCTTGATGAGTGTATAGATTTCGCCTGGAATTTTCACAGAAAGAGTTTCTCCCAAAAAGATCTTGAGGATCTTTCCGTTTATCTTGAACCGGACGGTTCACAGGATGCGGATCTGGCGTATGTCAATATTCATTCACCCCTGTCACAGATCGGATGGGGAACGTTCCAGCCCGAGGTAGTGGGAGAGGTAACCTGCAATATCTGTGAGATAACGGATCATTACAATGTGATAACTGTGGATTATATGGTGATAGAAGCCGACGACAACGGCGCTATCGCATACTACAATGTGCGTGAATACTATCGCATGCGTTATGGAGAGGATGTGGAACGCTGCTACCTGTTAGACTACGAGCGGCGGGTGACAGAGATATTCGATACCGACGGAGAATTGTTTACGGCGGAGGGGCTGATACTCGGTATAAACGCCACGGATGATCTCTGCCTTAAGAGTTCCACAGGCAGGATGACGTGCTTTGTGTCCGGACATGATCTTTGGACATATAATGCAGATACGGTAATGCTGACCTGCGTTTTTTCATTCAGGGATTATATACAGCCGGATTACAGAAATGACCACGAGGGTTATGATATAATGCCCCTGAATGTCAGCGAGGGCGGCGATGTGAGCTTTGCACTGTGCGGTTATATGAACAGAGGCGTTCACGAGGGCGAGACAGGCATTGGTCTTTTTCATTATGATGCAATGACGGATATGGTGACCGAGGAGATGTTTATGCCGGTGCCCATGGCCGAAGATATCCTGATGTCTAATCTGAAGGGCAGGATATATACCAATAAAGATGACATAACCTACATGGCATATGCAGGCTGCATTTACTGCATAGATACGGAGGAAGGCACCTGCAGCGCGGTGGTGGAAGATATCGACAACACGGATCTTTTCTTTTCCGCAAGCGCGGGCAAGATAGTATATCAAAAGGATGAGGGTGGTACTGTCCATGTCTTCGATATGGAGAATGCTTCCGAGAGGGAATACAGCGCCGGTGAAGGAAAAGTCATAGACAGCATAGGCTTTTTGAACGAGGATTTTGTGTATGCGGTAAAAGATGTGAATACGCCATACACTGACGAGGGAGTGCGTCCTTATGAAGAGATCGACATTATTGGAAACGCAGAGGGACGTGTGATCAAGTGCTATAAAAAAGACGGTGTATTCATAACGGGCGTTGAAATCAAGGATTATCTTATAGAGCTGATCTGCGTGGGTTATAACGTAGGCGGATACACGGAAAGTTTTTCGGATACGATAGTAAATGAGAGCGGTGAGAATCTGATAGTTGATCACAGAACCTACATGAACTACGGAAAAAAACAGAAGGTCACTCTGCTGGATGTGGGTAACATTCCGTCCCCAAAAGATATCAAGACAAGGCGTTCGTCAGAAGAGATACTGGAGAATCTTCCGGTACACAATATCCGCATTCCGCAGGGCTTTTCGTATTTTGTTTACACCGGCGGTGAGTGCACGATGCAGACTGACAGATTGACTGAGGCGATGAATTTCGCGGATGAAAATGCCGGAGTCATAATATCGGATACAGCAGGTATCTGGAGCAGAGGAAAGGCAGGTTACATTAACCCTGTTTCATCGGAGAAGATAGAGAAGATAGATCCGGAAGATTATCTTTACAGAGCGGATGATTCCAGACTTGACATGGCGCTTGGATTTGTTTCGCGGGGCTTTGTGGCGGGTATAGGAGAAGGCTCAAAGATCCTGTATATTACCGGGTATGACTCTACCGGAGTGTATTTTTACAATGCGGAAGAAATGTGTTCCGAAAAAAAAGATCAGGAAAATGCAAAAAAACTCTGTGCAAAACGGGGAAATTGTTTTAAGATATATAGTGTGAATTAAAAAATGCTTATGTAAAGCTCTTTTATTGCAAGTGAATTTGTGTTTTTTCTTTTGCATTTTTCACAAAAGCCATAGTATAATGTGGATTCTGTTAGTCAAAATCACAGTATTTCACAAAAGACCTTGCAAGATTGGCGGTTTTAGTATATAAATGTAAAAGTGCGTGTGAGCACAGGCACATTATTTGTGTCCTAATACAACCGCTGATACGGTTAAAGTTACGGAGAGAGCAGACATGAGTAACAAAGAAATTGTTATTTCGGAAATCGGCTTGCGACATGAGAACCCGAT
The DNA here is from genome assembly GCA_024680835.1 of Lachnospiraceae bacterium. Lineage (GTDB taxonomy): Bacteria > Bacillota > Clostridia > Lachnospirales > Lachnospiraceae > RGIG6904. The sequence goes on from JAILBP010000055.1 coordinate 5,045, forward strand.
TGCAGAGTTGGTTCAGGTTGCTTGTCAATTTGACAGTGTTATCACACTGGAGAGCAACAATCGCAAGATAAACGCAAAGAGTATCATGGGTATTATGGCTTTTAATCCCAAGAACGGGATGGCTGTTAATATTGTAGCTGACGGTGCGGACGAAGCAGCAGCGCTTTCGGCTATGGAAGATTTTTTGGTTTGCGGTTAATTTTTGGAGAAAAGATCAGGAGGGAATCTTAAAATGGCAGACGCAAAGAAAGAGACAAAGGCAGTAGCAAAGGCTCCGGCAGCAGAGCAGAAAAAAGAAGAGACAACAGGTGTTACCAGAAGACTTGCAAAGACAGCAGCAGCTAACAACGCTTCTGTAGCAGCAGTTGCAGAGAAAGAGGGCGCAAAGTCAGCAGAGAAGAAGACACCGGCAAAGAAGGCTCCCGCAAAGAAAGCCGCTGCAGAGAAAAAGACAGTTGCAAAGGCTGAGGCAAAGGCGGCAGCAAAGAAAGCTCCTGCTAAGAAGACAGCAGCTAAGAAAGAGACAGCTGTTAAAGATTCAGCAGTTACAGCAAATGTTGCACTTCAGTATTACGGAAAAGACACTAACATCAACGAAGTTATCGAGAATGTTAAGAAGTCTTACGTAGCTGACGGTCATAAGTCAACTTCTATCAAGTCTCTTAATATATATCTTAAGCCGGAAGATGGTTTTGCTTACTTCGTTATAAATGAGAGTTATGCCGGAAAAGTAGATCTGTTCTAATTTTCCCGGTACATTTTAAGAGTTCTTTGAAATATTATGAAATGTTTGAGAGCATCGGGCTTGATTGCCCGGTGTTTTTTTATCTTAAGATTAACACATCCGATGCCACTAAATTCGGACTGCACTTCGTTTGCCCTCATTAAGTGGCCCTGTATGGTTAAATCTAAACTCGAACTTCGCCTTCGGCTCGTTTTCGTTAAGATTTAACACAAAAAAGGCGGGTAGTTTTATTCTACCCGCCTTTCGTCTTTAAGGAAATCCAGCTGGCATCTCCCTAAGACATTCCTAACTCATGTGACTCAAAAGTTAATTAAACCTTTTGCGCGTGATAGTCTCACAAGTCCGGCGAAAGCACTGACATATCAACAGCGCTTTCGCAGAACCTGTAAAGATCTGCGCTTTATATTACCTCTTGAATTCGCCATTCATGTATCTGCCTACGATGGAATGTATCTTGTCATACGGATTCAGAAGGTCACTCAGTGACGTATCGTGATTGAGAGTATCTATGATGTATGCGATGTATTTGCTCATATCGCAGCTCACATAGTAGTCTCTCTCTAAAAGCTCCGGTGGCTGATATATTGCATTTGTGGTAAATACTTTATTTATTATACCACTTTCGACTGCCTTGTCAAACATTTCTAATCCATTTGCAAAAAGTCCGAAGGTGGATACCACAAATATGCGTTTTGCCTTGCGTTTCTTGAGCTCTGTGGCAACATCTATCATGGATTCGCCGGATGATATCATGTCGTCGATGATGAAAACATCTTTATCAGCCACATCCTGTCCCAGGAATTCGTGAGCCACGATGGGATTTCGGCCGTTTACGATGCGGGAATAATCCCTGCGCTTGTAGAACATACCCATGTTGATGCCGAGCACGTTTGCAAGGTAAACCGCACGGTTGGTGCCACCCTCGTCGGGAGATATGATCATCATGTGCTCATTGTCAAAGATAAGATCATCAACGTTGTGGCAGATGGCCTTTATAAACTGATATGCGCACTGTACGGACTCAAAACCGCTTAAGGGTATTGCGTTCTGAACTCTGGGGTCGTGAGCGTCAAAGGTGATGATATTCTCAACACCCATGTTGATGAGCTCCTGCAGCATGAGGGCGCAGTCTAAGCTTTCTCTCGAGCTGCGTCTGTGCTGGCGGCTCTCATATAAGAATGGCATGATGACATTGATACGTTTTGCCTTTCCGCCTATGGCAGCGATGATACGCTTGATATCCTGGTAATGATCGTCAGGCGAGTAGTGGTTTGTATAACCGCTGACATTGTATGTCATGCTGTGATTTGTGACATCGGCTATGATGAAGATGTCATCGCCTCTCACAGATTCTGCGATAGTACCTTTTGCCTCCCCGTTTCCGAAACGGTCACATTTGTGTTTTACAAGGTAGGTGTCTCGCTGATAGCCCTTGAATGCTATGTCATTGGGGTGGAGCTGCTGTCTGGTGGAACGCCATTTTACCATATAGTGGTCTACCATGCCGCTCAGCTGGCTGCAGTTGTCCATTCCTATGATGCCTAACTTTCCGTGTGGGATGGTTTCGAGCTGGATCTCTTCGTTTGCCATGATTTTCTCCTTGTCATTGTTGGTGTATGAGGTTTAATTCGTTTACTATATTTTTCTCTTCAGGCGTATGTCGCGGTCGGTGTACAGCTTGAGGAGCTTGTAGCCCCCGGCGATCCGGGAAAAAATACGCTCTGAATATATGTCCCGGATCTTTGCCAGATCCAGGTTTGATGATATGACGACGCTTTTGGATCTTGATGCGCGGTCATTCAGAAGATTAAACAGGGCGCTCACAGTGAAGTTGTTGGGATTTTCACTCCCCAGATCATCGATGACCAAAAGGTCTGAACCCAGAATGTCATCGGGGCTGTAAGAGCCTGCCCGATCTGCTGCCTGATCTCTGCGAAAACGGCTGTCGGCGATAATGTCAAATAATGCGGAGGCAGTCAGGTAGATAGCTGAATGCCCGTGCCGTATGAGCTCACCTGCGATGCAATGCGTCAGAAATGTCTTGCCTGTGCCGGTCTGTCCGAAGATAAAAAGATTCTCTCCGGAGTGGCCGGTATTGAAGCCTTCACAGTATGATCTGGCATAGGAGAGAGCATACTCTGCATTTTCCCGGGAATTTTTCCCTGTGGATGAGTCCTTCTCACCGTCGGGATAAAACTCAAGGGAGAAATTGTCAAAACATTCTCTGGTCAGGATGTCTCTGAGTCCGCCCTGATCAAATACCAGATTGATGGATGCCTCTATAAAGCAATGGCATTTGCGGCCGCCTGTATAGCCGGTGTCCCTGCAGTCGGGGCAGGTGTATTTTATGTCAAGGTAGTCGGCAGGATAACCGTGTGCCTTGAGCAGTTCTGTCTTGCGGGACTTTATATCCGAAATGTAATCCTGGGATATGACCGGGGCAGTCTGTCTGTCGGAATTGATGCTGCGCCGTATCATATCGGCCATCGCAGAACTGCTGTTCTCTTCGAGGGCGGCAAATTCCGGAATTTTATCGCAAACCTCCCGGTAGCGGTCGTCTCTCAGCTTTTCGGCGCGAAGGCGCCTGGCGTCGTATTCCAATATGAGTTTGTTGTATTGAGAATTTGTAAGTCCCATGTCTATACCTTGAGAAGCGCCCGTTCTATGTCATCGATGGTGCTCTGGTTGTAATCTCTGTTTTCGAAGGAGGAAAACTGCGTACCGCCGGGTTTTGATGCGCCTGAGACAGCCTTTGGCTGAGATGTCTTCTGTGCGCGATATTTTTCATCCAAAGCGGTGACATCGGCTGTGGATGAAACGTGGTTGTCATGCCAGCTGTGCAGGATGCGATCGGCATATTCAAAGCTTGCCCGGCTGGTCTTTAATACGGTGCGCTCACATGCCAGCGATATCAGGTCGTCGGACATGCTCAGATCCATAGCCCAGAATCTTATGTAGTTTTTCTCGGATTCCACAAGGCTTCTGCCGGAAATTCCGAAAGCCTTGCGCACCGTGTCGTAAGTCCCGGAGGAATCGAAGTCCCTGGTGCGGTCTTTTGCCTTCGACAGGGTGTCGATGCCTTCGCCTGCCCAGGATACCGCTATCTTGTCCATATAGGAGAATGCGGTGTGGTCATGTGTCACGCAATAATCTATAAGGTAGTCGATAACTTCGGCAGGAAGTTTCAGCCTGTCGATCCAGTCGTAGAGCTTGTCGACTTCGGATGAATTAAGTGTGCGACCGAGATAGGTCTCGGCTATCATCAGAAGCTCGCGCCTGTCAGCGTTGGATATGTTCGAAATGTCTGCCTTCTCCTGCATGTTTTCCGGCTTCACGGCGTCTCTGTCCCGGACGGAGTATATTGCATCCGCGCCACGGCTTAACGCCGGAGCTGCCTTTGCAGCGGGAACCGGGGTGTATGAAGTGAGCCTTCGTGTAAAGCATACGCATGAAAGCTCGCCCCTGCTGTCAAAGTCAAGGCGCAGTAATCCTGCATGTTCCCAGAATTTGAGCGCATCTATGACACGCCCGGCACTGCACCCGAAGCTTGCGGCGGTATCAGCCACCGAGAAGGTCTTTTCCGGATCTTTCATACAGCGCAAAAGATAAAGGTAAACCTTCACAAACTCTCCGTCAGCGGCCGGCATATATTCATCTATGAAAATATCGGGGACACAGGTCTCTCCATGCCCGTTGTCCATCCGTAAAATTACGTCAGCCATAACTATTCCTCACTTGCGAGGGCGATTATAGCACGGCTTTTCAAAATTGAAAAGATGTTTCTTTTCCACCGGTCAGGGCGATGAAATCCTGTTTTAATATGTGGACAATGTGGATAAGTGTGTCAAAGCCTTTTGTGCTCTGAATTAAAAAATCACACTCCTGTGTGGAAAAAAATTCCGCCGGAATGTGATGTTTTGTTAATAACTTATGCACCGGTCAGGTGATCCGCGATATCTACTATATTTCCGGCTCCCATTGTTATCAACAGATCGCCGTCGATACATTTTTTTAATAAAAATTTTTCTATTTCTGAAAAATCTGAAAAATAGTATACTTCCACACCTTTTTCGGTCAAAAGGTCTTTGATGTCTTTTGATGATATGGTATCGTCGAAGGCTTCCCTGGCGCCGTAGATGTCTGCCAGAACCACCACATCCGCGAGGGACAGGGCATCTGCAAAATCATGCAGGAAGGCCTTTGTACGGGAGTAGGTGTGTGGCTGGAATACGCACACTATGCGGTTCGCCGGGTAGCTTTTAGCCGCGGTAAGGGTTGCTTTTATCTCGGTGGGATGGTGAGCGTAGTCATCCACCACTGTGAATCCGTTGACATTGCCTTTGAGTTCGAATCTGCGCTTTGTGCCTGCAAAAGACGACAGACCCTTTACGATGGCTTCATCGGAGATACCCATGGCTTTGGATATGGCTATAACGGCAAGGGCGTTGGAAACATTGTGCATACCTCTTACCGAAAGTTTCACCTCGAACAGCTCTGTGTCACCTTTATAAGCCTTGAAGACGGGAAAACCGTCCTCTGAGCAGTTTATGTCACCGGGATGTACATCATAGGAGGGATCGAGTCCGTAGGATATAACAGAAAGCCTGTCGGATGATGGTATCAAAACACCCTCATCTCCGTTTATGACCACTGTGTCCCCTGTCTGGGATGCAAATTTCGCAAAAGAAGCGCGGACATTTTCGTATGTCTTGAAATAGTCGAGATGTTCTGCCTCGATGTTCAGTATGATGCTGTATTTCGGAAACAGCGACAGGAAACTGTCGGTGTATTCGCAGGCCTCCGTCACGAAGGTGTTGCCGTTTCCTATGCGTATGTTGGAACCGATGGACGGTAAGATGCCGCCTATGGATATAACCGGGTCTTTGCCCGCCTCCATGAGAACATGGGAGAGCATGCCTGTCGTGGTAGTCTTTCCGTGGGTGCCTGCTATGGCTACGGACTCACTGTATTTGGACATTATGATGCCTAAAAGTTCCGCTCTGGTTATGAGCGTGATACCAAGTTCGGACGCGCGGACGTACTCCGGATTGTCCGGATGTATGGCTGCGGTGTATACGACCACATCCGTGTCATCTGTTATGTTGTCGGCGCTCTGCGGATACGAGATCACGCATCCCTTTGAGGAGAGTTCTTCTGTGAGAGCCGAGCTGTGGCTGTCCGAACCAGATACCGTGTACCCGTGATTCAGTAAAACTGCGGCAAGACCACTCATGCTGATGCCGCCTATTCCTATAAAATGTATGTGTGCCGGCGATGCCGGAAATCTGACTGTCATACTGCCTCCGAAAGATTAGTGATTTCTTTATTATAATAGTATAGTATTTTGAATCGTGGATGAAAAGCAAAAAATGAGTTATAGTGAAAATGTACAAAAAATAACAGCTAATAAAAATTTTTTTGTAAAAAAATAATGACAAAATAAAATCTTCGTGATATAATTCTTTTGCTACCAATAAAAATAGAAGACGAGGTGATTGCATGGTACAAAAGGAAATGATAGCGATGCTTCTCGCGGGCGGTCAGGGAAGCCGTCTCGGCGTTCTGACAGCGGACGTCGCAAAACCGGCAGTAGCCTTTGGCGGAAAATACCGTATTATAGATTTCCCGCTGAGCAACTGCATTAATTCCGGCATAGATACTGTGGGCGTACTCACTCAGTATCAGCCGCTTCGACTTAACACGCATATCGGTATCGGTATTCCGTGGGATCTGGATCGTAATAACGGTGGAGTTACGGTACTTCCGCCATATGAGAAGAGTACGAACGCAGAGTGGTATACAGGTACGGCAAATGCCATTTATCAGAACCTGAGATATATGGAAAGTTTCAATCCCGAGTATGTTCTGATATTGGGCGGCGACCACATTTATAAGATGGATTACGAGCTCATGTTGGACTTCCACAAGGAAAAGGGGGCCAATGTGACTCTTGCGGTTATGCCTGTGCCTATCGAGGAAGCCAGCCGTTTCGGTGTTGTCATCACGGATGACAACAGGCAAATCACTGAGTTTGAGGAAAAACCGGAGCATCCGCGCAGCAATCTCGCGTCCATGGGTATTTATATTTTCAACTTCAAGGACCTCAGAGATTCGCTCATCGCTCTTAAGGACCAGCAGAACTGCGACTTCGGTAAACATATCCTGCCCTATCTGAGAGAGGGCGGTTCCAAGATGTTCGCTTATGAGTTCACGGGATACTGGAAAGATGTGGGAACACTCCAGTCTTACTGGGAGTCCAACATGGAACTTGTGGATCTCATACCGGAGTTCAACCTCTATGAGAAATACTGGAAGATCTACACCAAGAGCTACAACAGCGCACCGCAGTACATCTCCGGTGAGTCCAGCGTTGTAAAGTCTATCATAGGCGAGGGCTCTGAGATCTACGGAGAGGTATACAATTCCGTGCTTGGCGCCAATGTCATCATCGAAAAGGGCGCCGTTGTGAGGGATTCCATCGTGATGCAGGGCACCACGGTCAAAGAAGGAACCATCATAGACAAGTCCATTATAGCAGAGAACGTGCAGATCGGTGCGAACTGCCACCTGGGTGTGGGAGAATACGCCGACAGTACATATAACGCCAAGGTTTATGCATCGGATCTCGTCACCATCGGCGAGGGTTCGGTGATCCCGTCGGGCGTTTCCATCGGCAAGAACACTGCAATATCCGGTGTTACCACTGCAGAAGACTATCCGGACAACGCACTCGCTTCCGGCGGTGCCATCATCAAGACAGGAGGTAACGCATGAAAGCTGTAGGTATTATTTTAGCCGGCGGCAATAACAACCGCATGGGTGTACTTTCCAACAAGAGAGCCATTGCTGCCATGCCGGTCGGCGGTAATTTCCGTTGTATTGATTTTGCGCTCAGCAGCATGACCAATTCCCATGTACAGAAGGTCGCTGTGCTGACACAGTATAACGCCCGCTCATTAAATGAGCATCTCTCATCTTCTAAATGGTGGGATTTCGGACGTAAACAGGGCGGTCTCTTCGTATTCACGCCTACGGTCACATCCGACAACAGCTGGTGGTACCGCGGTACGGCGGATGCCATCTATCAGAACATAGAGTTTTTGAAGAGATGTCATGAACCTTATGTCATCATCTCCAGCGGCGATTGTGTATACAAGATAGACTTCAATAAGATGTTGGATTACCACGTTGAAAAACGTGCCGATATCACCATCGCTGTAAAGGATCTGCCTTCAGCCGAGGATGCCAGCCGATTTGGTGTCATCCGCATGAATGAGAGCGCGAGGGTTACGGATTTTGAGGAGAAGCCCATGGTGGCGAGATCCAACACCGTATCTACCGGAATCTACATCATGCGACGCAGGCAGCTCATAGAGCTTCTGGAGCAGTGTGCATCGGAAGACAGATGGAATTTTGTAACCGACGTCCTGATCCGTTATAAAGACATGAAGCGCATCTACGGATATAAGATGCCTGAATACTGGAGCAATATCTCCACAGTCGATTCTTATTTCAAGACCAATATGGATTTCCTGAAGCCTGATGTGAGAAACTACTTCTTCCACGAGGCACCGGAGATCTACACCAAGGTTGACGATCTTCCGCCCGCCAAGTTCAATGAGGGCTCGGAAGTCCGCAACAGCCTTGTGGCCAGCGGCTGTATCATCAACAGCAAAGTCGAGAATTCGATACTGTTTAAGGAAGCATTCATCGGTAAAAACTGTGTTATCAAAAATTCCATTATCCTTAATGATGTTTATATCGGAGATAACACTCATATCGAGAATTGCATCGTGGAGAGCCGCGGTACATTGAAACCCAATACTTACTATTGCGGAGACGGAGAAATTCTGGTAGTATCGGGTGAGAGAACAAGATACGAGATCTGATGATAGTGTGATCACTTGCGGTAGACTGGTCGCATTTCGTTGGATTGGGATACAGCAGTGAACATTTTATCAAATTGGGGAGGGTTTTGCATAATATAACATTTAATTAGCAAAGGAGTTTAGAACATGAAAATTACAGACATTCGCATCCGCAAGATGGATGGAGACAGCAAGATGAAGGCAATCGCTTCGATCACCATCGATGAGGAATTCGTGATCCATGACATCAAGGTTGTGGATGGGGAAAAGGGATTGTTTATCGCAATGCCCAGCAAAAAAACGGCTGAGGGCGAATACAGGGATATAGCTCATCCTATCAAGACGGATACGAGAAATCGCATTCAGACGATGATCCTCGACAAATACAGGCAGGAGGCAGAGGCTGAGTAGGGAAAAGATCGGATAAAAGTTTTATTGCGCACCGGATATTCATTCCGGTGCGCTTTTACGGTTTTAAAATGTGAAATAAAACGGAGGCAAAACAGGTGTATTTGATAGCAGGGCTCGGTAACCCCACTTTACAGTACGAAAATACCAGACATAATGCGGGATTTGGTGTGATAGACATTCTGTCGAAAAAATACAACATCCCCCTTACGGAGAAAAAACATAAGGGGCTTTTGGGCCGCGGCGTCATAGAAGGAATAAAAGTAATACTGTGTAAGCCGCAGACATATATGAACCTCTCAGGTGAGTGCATCGGAGAGATAGTTGACTACTATGATCTCGATCCCGAGAGCGAACTTTTAGTGATATCGGATGACATAGAGCTTGACCCGGGGCGAATACGCATCCGCAAGAAAGGCAGCGCCGGCGGGCATAACGGGCTAAAGAACATCATATTCATGACAGCGACTGACAATTTTCCCAGGATAAAGATAGGCGTGGGTAAAAAACCTGCAGAGTACGATTTGGCTGACTGGGTTCTCTCTCATTTTCCGGAGGAAGATAAAAAGGCGGTGGAATCTGCGGGGGAAGATGCCGCGGAAGCAGTCGCTCTTATACTGGCCGGGAATATCGATGAAGCAATGAACAGATTTAACGGAAAAAAATGATGAATACATTCTATGGTCCGCTCTATGAGTGGAAAGATTACGATAAGACCAAAAAAGAATTACAAAAAAACAGGAAATGCGAGATAAGCGGCATAGCAGAGGCTGCAAAACCACATATGGCAGCAGGACTTTGCGGCGATGAAAAAAGCCTTCTTTTTGTGACTTACTCGGAACAGAAGGCAAATGATCTGCTGGAGAATATATCTTTTTTCAGAAAGGATGCCATGTATTTTCCGGGCAGGGACATGTTGTTTTACAAGTCGGATGTAGGTGGCGGATCCATCGCATCGGACAGACTGAAGGTATATAAAAATGTGACGGCGGGTATCAGTACCGTGGTCACTACTTTTGATGCGCTCATGAATCGTTGTATTTCTCCGTACGATATGAGAAAATACATCATCGCTTTCAAGCGCGGTGAAGACATAGATCTTGAGAAGCTTAAGAATGCGCTGGCGGGATCGGGCTATGAGAGGCAGCATAGTGTTACCCTGCCGGGGCAGTTTGCTGTGAGGGGAGATATAGTGGATGTTTTCCCATTGAATGCCACATTCCCGTACAGACTTGAGCTGTGGGGCGATGAGATCGATTCCATAAGATCCTTCGATCCGGAAACTCAGAGATCGGTATCCGAGGAGGAAGAACTTGTAATATATCCGGGCAGCGAAGATCTTGACGGTGTTTCAAAAAATTCTTCACTGCTGGACTATTTTGACTGGGATGAAACGGTATGTTTTCTGGATGAACCTGTGAAATTGGAGGAACAGGGCAGGGCTGTGGGCATGGAGGTTGCGTCGGCAGTGGAAAATCGTCTTGAGGCAGGCATCGACGCCGGGGATCTGGCATTGCTGACAGATGCGGAGATGATCTTCGAAAAGCTTGCTATGCATGCCTGCGTGTCATTGTGTGTGTTGGACAGGAAATGCACGTTGTTTAAGCCGGATTTCAAGGCTACGGTCAATGCCAAGAGCTGCCAGTCGTACGGAAACAGCTTTGACGCGCTGGTCAGTGAGCTGGCAAAATACAGGAAAAACAAATTCAGGGTTGTGCTGGTGTGCGCGTCGAGAAGCCGTGCGGAAAGGCTTTCGCGGGATATAGACGACGCAGGAGTGCCATGCGTTTATACGACCGATAAAAACAGAGATCTTGAAGAACGGGAAGTGGATGTTGTATATGGAAATCTCGTCAGGGGATTTGAGTACCCGCTTCTGAAGTTTGCAGTGATCACGGAAAATGATATTTTCGTCAGAAACCGGAGAAAGACAAAATACAGAAAATACTCCGGAGCAGGGCGGATCAAAAGCTTTAATGACCTTAGGGTGGGAGATTATGTGGTACATGAAAATCACGGTCTCGGTATTTACCGCGGTATTGAGAAGGTGGAAGTTGATTCATGTATAAAGGATTATATGAGGATAGATTACGCAGACGGAGGCACTTTGTATATTCCCGTGACTCAGTTTGATCTTATCCAGAAATATTCGTCCGGTGAGGGTTCAAAACCACCGAAGCTTAATAAACTTGGCGGTGGAGACTGGCAGAGGACAAAATCCAAAGTAAAAGAATCGGTGGAGCTGGTGGCGGAAGATCTGGTGGAATTGTATGCAAAAAGGCAAAATGCCAAAGGGTTCCGCTTCACACCGGACACGCTGTGGCAAAAGGAGTTTGAGGAGCTGTTTCCATACGATGAGACTGCGGACCAGATAAAGGCCATTGAGGATACAAAGCGCGATATGGAGAGCGATCGCATAATGGACCGCCTTATCTGCGGAGATGTGGGCTTTGGCAAGACGGAGATCGCTATCCGTGCCGCATTTAAGGCTGTTCAGGACGGAAAACAGGTGGCGGTCCTGGTTCCCACCACTATACTGGCAAAACAGCATTTTGACACTTTTTCCCAGAGGCTTTCCGCTTATCCGGTAAATGTTGATATGTTGTGCCGCTTCAGGACAGCGGCCGAGCAGAAAAAAACAGTTGAGAGAATCAAAAGCGGGGCAGTGGATATAGTCATCGGAACTCACAGACTGTTAAGCAAGGATGTTTTATTTAAGGATCTCGGTCTTCTGATCGTGGATGAGGAGCAGCGTTTCGGAGTTGCTCACAAGGAAAAGATAAAGAAACTGAAGACAAATGTGGACGTTATGGCGTTATCGGCTACACCGATCCCGAGAACCCTGTCCATGAGCCTTACGGGCATCAGGGAAATGAGTGTTTTAGAGGAGGCACCGGTTGACAGGCTCCCCATACAGACGTATGTCATGGAATATCATGATGAGCTGGTGAGGGAGGCTATAGCCAGAGAACTGTCGAGGGGCGGACAGGTGTATTTTGTTTCCAATAACATTAACACCATAGCTGATGTGGCTGCACGCATCGGCAATCTGGTGCCTGATGCCAATGTTGTGTATGCCCACGGCCGCATGAATGAGCGTGAGCTGGAAAACATAATGTTTTCATTTGTGAACGGTGACATAGATGTTCTGGTGAGTACCACCATCATAGAGACCGGACTGGATATACCGAATGTGAATACCATCATAGTGAGAGATGCGGATAAATACGGACTTTCACAGCTTTACCAGCTCAGGGGGCGCGTCGGAAGATCCGGCAGGAGTGCTTATGCCTTTTTTATGTACAGGAGGGACAAGATCCTGACGGAAGTAGCTGAAAAAAGGCTCACAGCCATAAAAGAATTCACAGATCTCGGCAGCGGTATAAAGATTGCCATGAGGGATCTTGAGATACGCGGAGCCGGCAGCCTTCTGGGTAAGAGCCAGAGCGGTCACATGGTTTCCGTCGGGTACGATCTGTACTGTAAGATGCTGAATGCCGCAGTTAAGAAAGCGAAAGGCGAAGAGGAAACGGCAGATTTTTCCACCACCATCGATCTTCTGGAAGATGCATACATTCCACCGGATTATATAGTCAGTGAGAGTGAAAAGCTTGATATGTACAAGAGGATCTCTACTCTGACCGGCGAACAGGAGAAAGAGGAGCTTGTGGATGAACTGACAGACCGATACGGCGCTTTGCCGAAAGCCGTAAACAGACTTTTGGAGGTTGCCATGTTGAAGCCTGATGCGACCAAAGCATACATTACAGGCATAAAAGAAAAAAAGAATGAGATCGCAATAACATTTTTGCCTACTGCAAAGATCGATCCTCAGAATATCCTGCAGCTCTTGGAAGAATACGACGGCGCCCTGAAATATGTTCAGAGTGAGAAGGCGGGGCTGGTTCTGAATAAACGTTATAATTCAAAGATCGCGAGCATGGATACACTCGAGTTTTTGACAAGTTTATGCAAGGCACTTGTCAAAAAGCAAAATAAGTAGTACAATCAGATTCGTTGTATTCTGACCACAGGCGGATCATTTTTGCCTGAAGTGGTCGTTTATGATGTTATTAACGTGTTTTGAAGGGAGAAATTTTTTATGTCACGCAGACATTTGAGGACTGCAGCGGCTTTGTTGTTGGCGGGTTCTATGGCTTTAACGGGGTGCGGAAACACCATCAACCCCGATCAGGTACTGGTTACGATGGACGGACAGACAAAGACTGTTGCGGTGGCAAACTTTATGTGCCAATACAATGCGGTAATGTATGATTCATATTATGTTTCTTATTTTGGCGAGGATATGTGGGATTCCGATATTTATTCCACAGGCACCACCATGGCGGACGACGTGAAAGAGGAGGTCATGGACGAGCTTCAGGAGCTTTACCTCATGGATGCTCATAAGGCTGATTACAGCGTGGCTCTCACAGCTGAGGAGGAGGCTTCCATAAAGACAGCTGCCGAGGCATTCATAGCGGCAAACTCATCAAAGGCCCTCAAATACATGGGTGCAAAACAGGAGACGGTAGAGGAGTATCTGAGACTGATCACGATCCGTGACAAGATGAAGACTTCCATAAAGGGTGGAGTTGATACAGCGGTTTCTGATGAGGAATCCGTTCAGCGTAAGATAAGCTACATATTTATACCGAGTGATTATGATCCGGAAGCACCGGAAGGTGATGAGGGAGTATCCGTTACGCCGGAGACAGATACCGCACAGACAGATACCGCACAGACAGGCGAGGAAGCTGCTGATGAGGAAGCAGGCGGAGAGACCAAGGCTCAGGAATATGCATTTTTGATAGCTATGCTGGCCGAGACAACATCACTTGAGGATATCTGTTCACAGTACGATGCGCTTAGTGTTTCCACAGCGACATACGCTCAGTCAGATCTGGATGTCGAGAAAAACAGCACATCGCTGGATGTTGAGATTTTGCAGGCAGCGCAGGATCTTTCTGTAGGACAGGTTAAGAGTGATTTTGTGGTCACTGACGAAGGTTATTATATTATAAGACTGGACTCTGAAAATGACGAGGAGGCTACAGCCAAAAAAGTTGCCGAT
>JAILBP010000178.1:0-6016 GCA_024680835.1 Lachnospiraceae bacterium
CGGGCTCTACTGCCGCTATCGCGGCTGCCTGTATCATGTATGTAAAGTGACTGATTCCAGTCAATATCATACAGACAGTCATATTTGCCAGCAAGCTGGCATATGCCTGTCTGTATGATATTGGCTGTGAATAGTAACAAAAATCTCACAAATACGGATTATTAGCCTTCTCGTACCCGATCTTCGTGGGTTCACCGTGACCGGTGTATACGACTGTAAGATCCGGAAGAGTCATGAGCTTTTCGCGAATGGATTTAATGAGCTGCCCGGAAGATCCTCCCGGAAAATCCGTGCGTCCCACTGACTCACAGAAAAGAGTGTCCCCCGAAAAAAGGGTATCCTCTTTCTCAAGATAAAAGCAGGCGCCACCCGGTGTGTGCCCCGGGGTATGAATACATTTTATCTCAAAACCCGCAAGCGACAGTATATCTCCGTCTCCAAAGGTCTCATCCGCATCAAAGACCTCCTCATCACCCACCATCCACGAGACATTCATCTCAGGATTCTGTAACACAGGCATATCAAGGGAGTGTACATATCTTTTTACCGCATATTTTTGTGCAAGCTCAGCCCCTGCCTCAACATGATCAAAATGACCGTGTGTATATAAAATTGCAACAGGTTTAAGCCCCAGCTCTGTTATCTTAGCGGAAAGCCTGCCAAACTCGCCGCCCGGATCGATCACCACTGTCTCACCTGTCTCTTCGTTTACCAAAAAATAACAGTTGGCCGATACACGGCCAACTACTGTAGAATTTATCTTCAAATTCCTTGTCCTTTCACTCCATATGATCTATCAAAAAAGACCCCTCAGGCCTACGGCCAGCTCCCCTGAAAGGGGAGCCTTGTATCGCATGTACTCAGCCGCTGGTCCTCTCCACATCCACAACGCTCTCTATCTGCCTGATCTTTTCTATGGCAGCAGTGATGCTGTCCTTTCCTCTGGCTTCGAACGCAAGGGATATTGTGGCTATACCGTTCTTGCCGGTCTTGGAGTTTATGGAATTGATATCTATACCGCGCTCCGTAAACGTCCTGGTGATATCCACCAGAAGTCCGGTACGGTTCTGGGCAAATATCTTTATCTCCGCAATATATACGTTGTCAAGACTGTGTGTCAGAAGCTCCGGACTCCAATCCGCGTCAATAAGGCGGGTTTTCTCGTATTCCGGAATATTCAATATGTTAATACAGTCCGTACGGTGGATCGAAACACCGCGGCCTCTGGTAACGAATCCGACTATCTCATCACCCGGCACCGGTGAACAGCACTTGGAAACATGTACCGCCACATCGGACAAGCCTCTGACCAGAATACCGGATTTGTTTTTGGAGCTTGTATGTGGTACGTTCTTTAGTGCTGAATCCGCAATATCTTTTACCACATCATCATCGGTCACTACCACCGGATGATCCCTGTCGTAAAATTCCTGCATTTTATTGGCAACGGCGCTCTCCTTGATGGCACCGTGTCCTATGGAGGCAAGGCACGCATTCCAGTCATTGTAACCATATTTACGATACGTTTTCTCCTGATAAACGGGCTTGTTGATCTCGGCCATGTTTAGGTTGTGGCTCTTGGCGTATTTCTCCAGAAGATCCCTGCCCTTCTGGATATTCTCTTCCTTGAACTCACTCTTAAACCACTGATTTATCTTGTTCTTGGCCTGCGCGCTCTTGACTATGGAAAGCCAGTCACGGCTGGGTCCCTTGGAATTCTGGCTGGTCTGTATCTCGATACGGTCGCCGTTTTGGATGACGTAATCGATAGGCACAAGCCTGCCGTTAACCTTGGCTCCCACCATCTTATTGCCCACTGCTGAATGGATCGCATAGGCGAAATCTATGGGATTGGAACCGTAGGGAAGGTTTTTCACATCTCCTGAAGGCGTAAAGGCAAACACACTGTCCGAAAACAGATTCAGGTCGTTCTTGAGCAGAGCCATAAACTCCCTGTTGTCGGACATGTCCTGCTGCCACTCCAGGATCTGCTTGAGCCAGCTGAGCTTCTCCTCCTCGCCGCCCACAGCGTTGCCGTTGGCGTTTTCCTTGTATTTCCAGTGAGCTGCGATACCGTATTCAGCGGTTTTGTGCATCTCGTATGTCCTGATCTGTATCTCAAAAGGTCTGCCGTCCGGTCCTATCAGCGTTGTATGCAAAGACTGATACATGTTGGCCTTCGGCATGGCGATATAATCCTTAAAACGACCGGGAATGGGCTTGTACAGCTCGTGCATTATACCAAGCGCCGCATAACAGTCCTTAAGGTCATCCACCAGTATACGCACAGCGAAAAGATCATATATCTGATCCAATGTTTTCTGCTGCTTGACCATCTTCTTGTAGATGGAGAAAAAGTGCTTTGCCCTGCCTTCGACGGTGGCCTTTATGCCTGCTTTCTCAACTTCTCTGGACACTATATCCACAAGATGCTTTACATACTCATCTCTGTCGATCTTTCTGATGCTGACCTTTTCCACAAGATCTGCGTAAGCTTCCGGCTCCAGATATTTGAGAGAAAGATCATCCAGCTCCACCTTGAGCCTGCTGATACCGAGGCGCTGGGCTATGGGGCAGTATATGTCCATAGTCTCTCTGGCGATCCTCTGCTGTGCCTCCTTGGACTGATACTGGAGAGTACGCATGTTGTGCAGTCTGTCGGAGAGCTTTATCAGTATTACGCGGATGTCTTTAGCCATGGCAAGGAACATCTTGCGAAGGTTCTCTGCCTGCATCTCAAGACGGGCGTTATTTTTTTCGTTGGAATCCGTAGCCGAATCGGTAAGATGCAGATGGGCGAGCTTTGTAACACCGTCCACCAATAACAGTACATCCGAACCGAACCTCTCGCGCATCTCATCCTCTGTCATGATGGTATCTTCCAGAACATCATGCAGAATGCCTGCCACTATGGTCTCCTTGTCAAGCTCTAACTCCGCCAGTATCATGGCAACACACAGAGGATGGATGATATAGGGTTCTCCTGATTTTCTGACCTGGCCTTCATGAGCTTTGCTGGCCACATTATATGCGTCTTCTATCATGGAAATATCATCGGATGGATGGTATTTTTTGACACTTTTGATAAGCTCCTGATACAGTGCCTCCGGTGTCTGGAATTCTTCGATGGAGAGCATGTGCTCTCCCATTTTCAGGCCTTTTTCCGATGTATTTATATCAAACTGCATAAATATCACCTCTTTCGCAACTGTAGTAAACCCAACAAATCAAAGCGTTTACTCATCGTCATCCTCATCGTCTTCCTCAACGCCGGACTCGTACTCCTCGAAAACTTCGTCGTCCTCGTCTATCTCGATCTCTTCTTCCTCCCCTGCCCGGGTTGCATTAACGGCATCGTTAAGTTCGAGCATTTTCCTGTCCAGCATCGCCACGATGTTCGCGCACTCCTTAAGATCACGGCTGATGTACTCCGGAGCATTTCCCTCGAATTTATAATATATCTTATGCTCCAAAGATGCCCAGAAATCCATTGCTATGGTTCTGATCTGTATCTCCACCTTGACATCCACAGTACCCTGGCTCAGGAAAATAGGCACCGTCACCAGCATGTGGTAGCTGCTGTAGCCGCTGGGTTTTGGATTCTTCAGGTAGTCTTTTATGGAGAGTACCGTAAGATCCGTCTGCCTTCCTATCATACCTGCTATACGATAGATATCATTGAAAAAAGAGCATACAATTCGGATACCTGCTATGTCATTGACATTCTCCACCATGTTATAATACGTGATGTCCTGCCCGTGTTTTTCCAGCTTTTTCTTGATGCTGTTTGGGGATTTTATCCTGTCCTTAATGTATTCTATAGGATTGTAGTTGTGAATGTGGATGAACTCGTCCCTCAGCACATCGATCTTGGTATGTACCTTCTTAAGCGCCGAGTTATATAAAAAGAGAAGCGTCTCAAAATTCTCCGGTCCGCCCTCAAACATTTCATTTATATTCATGTAAAAACCTCCCGTGTATAATTTAACCCCAAATTGACCCCTCAGTCAGCTCCGCTGACAGCTCCCCTGTAATGGGAGCCTTAAAAAGTGTGTTGTACCAAAACATCTGATAAACATCTAATAATCTTCCTCCAAGACATGTATCTCCAGAAAATCGAAGTCTATATGTTCTATGAAGGAGTCCTGCCTGAATCTCGCCTTTGCATGTGCCTTGAAATCCCGCACCGTGCTCTCAAGCCACAGCGGTCTTCCCAGATCAAACTTTCTGCAGGCCTCATCCAAAGCCTTATAAACTTTATGTGTTCTGGTCTCACCCGAATGATCCTCCACTGTCATGTCATTAAGCATTCGGTTGTCCTTAAATATCTTAAACCAAATCCGCATCTTTGTCACCCTACTCTCAAACCGCAAGCCTCTGTCTTGCAGTCTCATACATCAAAACAGAAGCCGCGACTGAGGCATTCAGAGATTCAAGACTGCCCGCCATAGGAATCTTCACCAGCTCAGTAGCTGCCTCTGCCATGGCATCGGACAAGCCGTTTCCCTCATTGCCTATGATAAAGGCAGTGGGCTTCGTATAATCCGGTTCAAAGCAGCTCCTCTCACCTTTCAGGTGGGCTGCATACACCGAAACACCGTCTTTTTTCAATGAATCCGCCATAACGCACAGATCTTCACACACCACATGGGGCACCCTGAAAATACTGCCCATTGTGGATCTGACAGTTTTGGGATTATAAAGATCGACGCAACCCCTATTTGGAAACACAAATCCAACACCCGCGCCCTCTGCTGTACGCATAATGGTGCCCATGTTTCCCGGATCCTGTACATCCTCCAGAAGCATATAAAAATCGCTCCCGCTTTTTGTCATATCAAACTCAAACACCGGCTGCCTCGCTATGGCGATGATACCCTGAGGTGTTTTCGTATCGCTGACGGATCTTAAGAGCTGGTCTGCCACGAGTTGGACCTCCGGGAAAGTCTCCAGCCTGCTCCTGTGAAGATCATAGAAATCCTGCGTTACAAAGACACTCTCTATCATGCCTTCCGGCGCATCAAATACAAGCCTCTCGCCTTCTGCCACAAAGAGTCCTGTTTTCCTGCGCTCCTTACCGGAGGTGTTCAACGCATTTATGAGTTTTAAGTTTTTGTTTGAAGAGCTTGTGATCATATTCATATCATCATATAAACGTAAAAAGAGCTTCGTTTCCGAAACTCTTTTCCCGCTTTTACTTTGCCAGAGTGCAGCATACCTTGTACTGGAAATCATCCAGATGCTTTTGCATCGCCAAAGCCTCGTGTATATCAAGATCCGTCAGTTTTCCGTCTCTCTCGCACACAACTCTGTTGGATGCGCCTGCGCACAACAGCTCTACAGCATATGTTCCCATGAGGGAAGCTTCCAATCTGTCTTTCGCTGTGGGACTTCCGCCTCGCTGCATGTATCCCAAGATGGTAGCTCTGGTCTCCATACCTGTGGCAGCCTCTATACGCCTTGCCATAGATGTGGAATGTCCTATACCCTCTGCATTGATGATGATATGATGCTGTTTGCCGCGCTTTCTGCTCTCGATGATGTTATTAACCAGACGCTGCTCATCATAATCGTATTTCTCGGGAAGGAGAACGTCCTCCGCACCGTTTGCTATACCGCACCAAAGTGCTATATAACCTGCGCCCCTGCCCATTACCTCGATAATAGAGCAGCGCTCGTGTGATGTTGATGTATCCCTGACTTTATCTATAGCCTCCATGGCTGTATTAACAGCGGTATCAAAACCGATGGTGTACTCTGTACAGGCTATATCAAGATCGATGGTGCCGGGAACTCCGATGGTATTGATACCGAGAGAAGCAAGCTTCTGCGCTCCTGCGTAGGAACCGTCACCACCTATGACTACTATACCGTCAATGCCGTGCTTTCTGCAGATCTCAGCTCCCAGCTTCTGGCCTTCCTCAGTCCTGAATTCCGGACATCTCGCGGTCTGCAGCACCGTACCGCCCTGCTGGATGATATCGGAAACATCACGTCTTCCCATATCCTCGATCTC
>JAILBP010000184.1:0-5242 GCA_024680835.1 Lachnospiraceae bacterium
GCTGCCTTAAAGCGCTTAGCGGGACATCTCCATGTTTTTGAGGAGGATACCATAGCTGTAGGTGATGAGGAAAACGACATCACCATGATAAAAGAAGCCGCTTTGGGATGCGCTATGAGAAACGGCCTTGACTCGGTAAAGGCCGTTTCCGATTACGTGACGGAGAATGACAACAATCACAGTGCCATAGCCGAGATCATTGACAAATATATTCTATTATAACCGTTACATATATATCGTAATAACTAAAATGTATACATGTGTGATACATTGTGTTTGCATTTCTGATATGTTTGGGTTAGAATGTGGAGAGTGTTGTTACAAGAGATGTGACCAATAGTCTCATATACATGGGACTAATATATACAAAAGGAGACCAGAATATGAGTAAGATGACTCACCTTGATGAGCTTGAAGCCGAAGCTATCTACATTATGCGTGAAGTAGCCGCTGAGTGCGAAAAGCCTGTAATGCTGTATTCCATCGGCAAGGACAGCTCCGTAATGCTGCACCTTGCTTTGAAGGCATTTGCACCGGAAAAGCCGCCGTTCCCGTTTTTACATGTGGATACCACATGGAAATTCCATGAGATGATAGAGTTCAGGGATCACGTTGCCGAAAAATACGGTCTTGAAATGCTGGTATACACCAATGAAGAGGGCAGAGCCGCAGGTATCAACCCCTTCGATCACGGTTCGGCATATACCGATATCATGAAGACCCAGGCTTTAAAGCAGGCATTGGACAAATATCAGTTTACCGCAGCTTTCGGTGGAGGAAGACGAGACGAGGAAAAATCCAGAGCCAAGGAGAGGATCTTCTCTTTCCGTAACTCTGCTCATGCATGGGATCCCAAGAACCAGAGACCGGAGATGTGGAAGCTTTTCAACACAAAGCTTTTCAAGGGCGAGGAAGTTCGTGTATTCCCGCTTTCCAACTGGACTGAGAAAGATATCTGGATGTATATAAGACGTGAGAATATCGAGATACCGTCTTTGTATTTTGCAAAGGAAAGACCTGTCGTTTACCGTGACGGCAACATCATCATGGTTGATGATGACAGGATGAGACTGAATCCGGGTGAGGAGGTTGTCACCAAGAAGGTTCGTTTCAGAACCTTAGGCTGCTACCCGCTGACAGGTGGTGTTGAGTCCAACGCAGAGACCCTCGACGAGATCATCGAAGAAACACTGTCCGCAGTATCCAGTGAACGTACAAGCAGAGTTATCGACAATGAGGCTGCCGGTTCCATGGAGCGCCGTAAACGCGAGGGATATTTCTAGAATTATCCCACGAACATTTTGATGATCATGACTATGGAGCAGATACCCGTCTGATCTGTGATACGGTTGAGATTAAGGTATCGGCATCCGACAGGACAGATTAAGTCGGATATTACCAGCAGTAATATAGGAGAGAAAAAATGGAATTATTGAAATTTATCACATGCGGCAGTGTTGATGACGGAAAATCCACACTGATCGGACATATTTTATATGATTCTAAGCTTCTGTACGCTGACCAGGAAAAGGCGCTGGAGCTTGATTCAAAGGTAGGAAGCCGTGAGGGCAAGATAGACTATTCGCTTTTGCTGGATGGTCTCATGGCTGAACGCGAGCAGGGCATCACTATAGATGTGGCTTACAGATATTTTACCACTGATAACAGATCTTTTATCGTGGCTGACACTCCGGGACATGAGGAATATACCCGTAACATGGCGGTTGGAGCATCCTTCGCCGATCTTGCGGTGATCCTCATAGATGCAAAGCAGGGCGTTCTGATCCAGACCAAGCGTCACGCCAGGATCTGTAACCTTATGGGTATCAGATACTTTGTGTTCGCGGTCAATAAGATGGATCTTGTGGATTACAAAAAAGAAAGATTCGAGGAGATCGTCGCACAGGTCAATGCACTTTCATCGGAGCTCAAACTCGAGAATACCGTTATCATACCGGTATCCGCTACCGAGGGCGACAATGTAACCAAGAGAAGCGATAATCTTTCATGGTATGATGGTCCGGTACTGCTGGAATACCTTGAAAATGTTGATATTAAGGGCAAGACTAAAGAGATAGGCTTCTATATGCCCATCCAGCGTGTCTGCCGTCCCAACCACACCTTCAGAGGTTTCCAGGGACAGGTGGAGACAGGCAGCGTAAAGGTTGGCGACGAGCTGACTGTGCTGCCGGGCGGTGAGAAAGCCCATGTCAAGAGCCTTCATGTGGCTGACAAGGAGACCGATTCCATCGACAGAGGCTGGCCTGCTACAATTCAGCTCGACAGAGAAGTGGACGTATCCAGAGGATCTGTCCTCACCAACGACTCCGATCTTACAGTTTCAAACCGTTTCGTAGCTACACTTCTGTGGATGGATGATGTACGTCTCATAAACGGCAGAAACTTCTATGTAAAGCTCGGCACCAAGATGATACCGGGTACAGTGACCGAGATCGTACATGCCATTGATGTGAACACAGGTGAGGAGAACCGTGTAACAGAGCTCAATAAAAACGGTATCGCAGTATGTAAGATAACTCTTGCCGACGGCATTGTGCTGGATCTTTTTGAAAAACACAAGACCATGGGCGAACTGATACTCATCGACCGTGTCACCAATATGACCAGCGCCTGCGGAGTTGTGACAGAGATCATGTCCAACGACGACTCTGTGTCCGGCACAAAGCTTGACCGTGAAGCCCGCTCCAACGAAAAGAACCAGCGTGCAGTCACGATCGCATTCCCCCGTGGTGTCAACGGCATAGACGAAGACTTTATCCGCCGTGTGGAGAGAGAACTCTTCAACGCCGGAAGACACACCTATACTTATCTTCCGAAGCCGGGCATGGATCCCGTACATGTCATAAGGCATCTGAACCGCGCAGGTATCGTGGTATTGTACATGCCTGCTGACAACACCTATACGGGTGCGTTCGCCGAGGACAGAACCTACAAGAGCAACTGGATAGACAGATTTACAGGCACCATCACTGTATCGGATGTGGTGGAATATGCATTGAGAGTCACCAGCACCAGCAATTCGGATGCGGAGTGAGAAACATCATAAGATACTTGATTATGGCACGGAGTCTTATTGCGGGCTCTGTGCCGTTTTTCTTTGTTTTTGACAGAAGCGTACAAGGGTGATAAAATGTAACAGCTCGAAAAACTTTGATTTTCGAGCCTTAGTCCTGTACAGTTACGCTGGAATAGCAAAAATTTACATTTCAAAGGTGATCACTAATGAACCCGATATTGAAAAACAAATATTATCTGTATTTTACCGAGTTTTTTGCAGGTATGAGCGTTATGGCAGTGGAACTTGGAGCCAGCAGGCTTTTAGCCCCGTATTTCAGCTCATCACAGATCGTGTGGACCATCATCATCGGCACCATCATGATAGCCATGGCATTGGGTAATCTCTACGGTGGAAGGGCGGCAGATAAAAACCCGGATCCCGACAAGCTTTATAGCAGGATACTGATAGCCGCCATCTGGATCGCAGCCATACCGGTGGTGGGAAAGTACATCATTGCCCTGATCTCGGGACTGTTGATCTTTTCGGTGAACTCAAATTTCCTGGTGATCGCCGGTTTCGCTTCATGTATGGTGATATTTGTTTTCCCTCTGTTTTTGCTGGGCACAGTAACTCCGTCTCTGGTGAAGTTTACTGTGGACAGCCTTGACGACAGCGGCAGCGTGGTGGGTAAACTCAATGCGGCCAACACCATAGGCAGCATCATAGGTACCTTTGTGCCTACATTTGTCAGTATTCCCGCAGTGGGAACATCCGTGACATTCCTGATATTTGCAGGAGTTTTACTGGCTTTATGCCTGATATATTTTGCTTCGGGCATGTCAGTGAAAAAGGGGGACAAAAAGCAGGGCAAAAGCGCTTTAATAAAATCGGTGACAGGGATAGTATTGTTTTTAATATGCTGTGTTTTCGGTCACAACAGTTCCTTTGCATTTTGGGAGAATGATCTCACTTACGAGGGAGAATCGGTATATAATTATCTTCAGGTATACGATACGGATCAAAAGGTTGTGTTATCCACAAACGTACTGTTCGGAACCCAGTCGGTCTATCAGAAGGAAAAGGGACCTACCGGATATTATTATGATCATGCCATGGCGGCTGTGTACATGGGAAAAACGGAGGAAGACAGAAAGCAAAAGATCCTGATACTGGGCAACGGGTCCGGAACCTATGCCACACAATGCAACAGATACTTTGAAAACCTTGATATCACCGGCGTAGAGATCGACGGTAAGATAACGGATCTGGCACATGAATATTTCGATCTGGATGAAGACATTCCGGTGGAAACCTATGACGGCAGGGCATATCTCAATGTTTCAAAGGATAAATACGATGTTATAATGGTGGATGCATATCAGGACATTACCATTCCTTTCCAGATGTCCAGCGTTGAGTTTTTTAAGCTTGTGGCGGATCATCTGACAGAAAACGGTGTCATGGTGGTAAACCTGAATATGAGAAGCGATTCCGCAGGCAATATCAACGAGTATCTCTGTGATACCATAGCAAGTGTTTTTCCCTATGTTTATACCTCAGATGTTCAGGGCTGCACCAACAGAGAGTTATATGCATCCTTTAACGAATTTATGATGGATGAATTCTATGCTTCGCTCTTTGAGGAAAAAGACGAAGATCTCAGGTACATGATGGCGAAGGTTGAGGGAAATGTCCGTGAGTACGAGGGCGGAGATAATATTTTTACGGATGATAAGGCGGCAGTAGAGCTGTTGGGCATGC
Source organism: Lachnospiraceae bacterium (assembly GCA_024680835.1). Lineage (GTDB taxonomy): Bacteria > Bacillota > Clostridia > Lachnospirales > Lachnospiraceae > RGIG6904. The sequence goes on from JAILBP010000184.1 coordinate 4,781, forward strand.
AGGTCATAGACGAGCTCATCAAAGACGAAGTTTCCTATTACAGGGATATTTACGAAAAGCAAGGTCTTCAGGGGCTTGTTGACATGTTTTTCTGATAAAACTATAATGTGAAGATATTAGAGTTGAATTGTTGAATGAAATTAACTGTTACTGTTCACATTCACTATTAACTACCATTTACTAAATCCGGAATATACAACCCGAACAGACTGCCGGCGTGAGGTATACATACCTATGAAAGAAAAAAATTGGATCAATACGGTAATGCATTATATCGTACATAACAGTTTTCTGATAACTGTGGCATTCATGCTCATGGTGCATGCCGTTCTGCTGGGGGTTCTGGCATTTGCAAAGATCCTCCCGCTGATGTATTTTAATGTACTCAGTGTTATAGTGTATCTTTTCTGTGTCGTATTATGCAGATTCGGTCATATGGTGCCTGTGTATATCAGTATAATG
>JAILBP010000193.1:0-4721 GCA_024680835.1 Lachnospiraceae bacterium
ACACAAGTGTTGAGACCGTGTATCTCCATGCCACCATGATGGGCTTTTCCGACGCGGAGATCGAGACGAAGCTTCCCGAGATCCTGGAGTTTGCCGATATTGGTGATTATGTATATCAGCCGGTGAAGACCTATTCCAGCGGTATGTTTGTGCGCCTTGCCTTTGCTGTAGCCATAAACATCGATCCCGAGATTTTGATCGTTGACGAGGCACTATCCGTTGGTGATGTTTTCTTCCAGGCAAAGTGCTACGCGAAGTTCGAGGAATTCAAGAGAAAAGGAAAGACCATTGTGTTCGTAAGCCACGATCTTTCCAGCATCTCAAAATACTGTGACAGGGTATATCTGCTGAACAAGGGTAATCTGCTGGGAGAGGGCTCTCCCAAGGAGATGATTGATCTGTATAAGAGGGTGTTGGTTGGATTATACGACGGACCGGAAGATGGAACTTCACGTGAGACTGCGGGTTCGAATGGTTCCGATGCCAATGATGTAAGCGGAAGTGCTTACGGAGATGATTCGAAGATGCGCTCTATGTTAAATCCGGATACTCTGGAATACGGCACGCGCCAGGCACTTATCACGGATGCGTACATCACTGACGAGGGTGGCAGGCGTACTTCCACCATCATAAAAGGAACTAAGTTTACCCTTCATATGAAGGTGAATTTTGAGGATCATATCCCGGGTCCCATTTTTGCAGTTACCGTAAAGGATGTGCGGGGAACCGAGATCACGGGTACAAACTCCATGTACGAGAAGGCTTACACCGGATGCGGTGAAAAGGGTGATGTGATGGAAGTTACCTTTACACAGGTAATGAGTCTGCAGGGTGGAAACTATCTGCTTTCCCTTGGCTGCACCGGATTTTCCGGAGCGGATTTTGAAGTATATCACAGACTTTACGACTGCCTGGATATAACCGTTGTCTCCGATAAAGACACCGTTGGTTATTACGATATGTTCTCCGAAGTAGAAGTTAAAAAGGTATAACATGAGCACAAACTCAGAAGAAACAAAATTCGATAAATTAAGCGAGAAGATCGGTAAGGTCACCCTTGATTATAAGCACTATGCTGGCAGGGATCTGTACTGCGACGGTGATGTTGAGGGAGAGATCCTGGAGGCTGTAAAGAAGGTTAACGCCGGTGATCTTCGCAATTTAAACGGCGATGATTACGCACAGATCATCGAGAAGAATATTAACTGGCCCTTCCTTTATCATCTCTCTCCCATCAGGGAAAACATCGTGAACTGGCTTGACATCACGAAAGAAGACAAGGTGCTTGATGTGGGAAGCGGATGCGGTGCCATTACCGGAGCATTGGCTGCAAAGGCGGGCATCGTCGACTGCGTTGACCTTTCCAGACAGAGAAGCCTTATCAACGCGTATCGTCACCCCCAGTGCGATAATGTGACCATTCACCTTGGAAATTTCAGTGACATCGAGCCTGATCTTCCCTCGGACTACACGCTTATAAGTCTTATCGGAGTCTTCGAGTACGGATACCTTTACATCGGCGGAGACAATCCTTTTGAGACCTTTTTAAATATTTTGAAAAAGCATCTGGCTCCCGGCGGACGTATTGTCATTGCCATCGAGAATAAGTTCGGACTCAAGTATTTTGCGGGCTGCAAGGAAGATCATGTGGGCAAGTACTTCGAAGGTATTGAGGATTATCCCGGTGAGACTCCCGCAAAAACTTTCACCGAAAACGGACTTTTAAAGATAGCAGAAAACTGTGGATTTTCAAGGGATGAGTGCCAAATGTACTATCCCTATCCGGATTATAAATTCATGAACACCCTCTTTTCGAAGGAAAGGCTTCCGCAGGCGGGTGAGCTAAAGGATAACCTTCGCAATTTCGACCGCGACAGGCTTTATCTTTTTGATGAAAAGCTTGCTTTCGAAAATATCTTAAGGGAAGGGGAGTTTCCTCTTTTCTCCAATTCATATATGCTTGTTCTCGGTGAGAAACCAATGGTTAATTACGCCAGATTCTCCAATGACAGAGCGGATGATACTTGCATTGTGACAGAGATAGTAGCAGGTGGATGTTCAGATGCCGGAAATGAAAAGGCTTTAGGCTCAGAGGACAAAAGTGGATATGTAATAAAAAAAGCACTTACTGGGAATGCAAAGCTTCATCTCAAAAAGATGGCAGATAATTATGAGAAACTGCAGGGTAACTCCGGATTCGCAATCTGCCCCTGCAAGCTAAGTGAAGATGGCTCAGAGATTTCATTCCCTATCATTCCGGGAAAAAGGCTTGAGGAACTTTTGGATGACAAGCTATTCAAGGGTGATAAGGACGGTTTCATCTCTTTTTTCAAAGAGTTTTTTGAGAGAGTTAAAGCTTGTGATGGTGCGCCTGTTTCTAATCTGGATCTGATCTTTTCGAATATCCTGGTTGATACAGGAAGTGCGGAAGATGACAGCTCGAGTGAAGAGCGCCACGCTATGTGGACTGCCATAGATTACGAATGGGTCGTGGAAGAAAAAGTCCCGGCAAAAGAGATTGCATACCGTGCTCTTTACTGCTACATGCTGGAAGATTCCAGGCGCCGCGTTGCAGAAGAGTATGGTCTTCTGGAGATCCTTGGCATATCAGCGGGTGAGGCTGAAAAATATAAAGAAAACGAGCTGAAGTTCCAGAAGACCGTGACCGCCGGACATAAGTCCCTGGCCGAGATCCGCGAAAAGATCGGAAACGAAGTGATAGATGTGACCGGAAAGATGGCCGGAGGATCATTGGAAAATGGTGTGGCTACAGTGGGAGCCTCCTTTGGCAAACTCAAAGTGTATTATGATGATGGCTCAGGCTTTTCGGAAGATAAAACCTTTTATCCCGACAGAAGCGGCTATGGCTACGAGATCGACCTGTCAGGTAGGACCGGCATTCGTACGCTTCGCCTTGACCCTTGTGACTATCCGTGCGTGGTGAAGATTAATTATCTTACGGATTCTTCAGATAATGACCTTTCGAAAAAAATACTATCTTCTAGTGGGACAAAAATAGGAACCGACGTATATGCTTTTGGGACAGATGATCCATATTTTGTTTTACCAATAAAGGATTTATCAGGTAAAAATGTTAGAGTTAGTTTTGAAATAAGTCCTATTCCCGGATCTATAGCTAGTTCTTTGGATGGCCCAAAAGAACCCGGTATTTTTGGAAAAATAAGTCGGAAACTAAAGGGATAGTGTAACAACAGAATATTGACTAATCTGCGGTTAAGGTATACAATTTTAGCATAAAAAAGGTGTTGCCGTAGTGCACGGTTAACCCTCAGTTATTGGTTAAAAGAAATAACCGCAATCCTTGGGCAGGGGCGGTTATTTCTTTTTCTTTTCGCTTCCGAATAAATATCCCAGTTGGAATACTGTAATCGCAAAAGACAACATTGAAATTAATTCAAGTAATGTCATAAGCATCCCTCCTTTTTTAGTCGGAGGGTCGAAAAAGAATTACCCTCCTATAAACATTTTTGATCGATATGCTGATAAAAAATTTGCATAAAAATTGTGCGATATGTCTAATGTAAAAACCAACTTAAAAAATTTCATAAAGGATAGCAGGGAAGCTGCCGCAAAGGCCGTGATAAAGGTCTTTCACGGTGATTTGGCATCGAACGAAAAAAAGAACGCCGGCAATCCTTTCTTTGAGACTTGCGTGAAGGAACATGACAAGGAACTTGAGGATTGGAAGAATCCCTACGGATACTGGCTTAGAAGCGATGCCTGGGAAAAGAGGGTCGGCTCACTTTCGGATGATGAGGGAAAGATCACATTCGGAGAGTATGAGTATGTTTATCTTTGTATAGAATCCGCCATCCCTGCTAGAGGCTGGAAGACGGCTGTAAGAGAAGTGCTGGAAGAATTATCTCAAGCACCCGCAATAATTTACGGAGATGAAGATGAGCTGGTATGCAATGGTGACGGGGACGAAGCAGATAAAAGTGCATCCATATCTTCACGCCGTAATCCCTTCTTCAAACCCGATTTCTCCCCGGAGCTTTTTGAAAATTTCAATTATCTTGGTGAACCGGTATTGATCAGAAAGGATATTCTGGAGAAAACAGGAATATCCACCGAAAAGTTTGAATCAGAAGCACCGTCATCAAGCGAACTGTATGAAATATTGAAAGCATCTGTAAAACAACTCCCAATTGCTTCGTTTGATGAAAAGAATGTATTGAAACATTACTACAAATCCGTCCTCCACATCCCCCATATTCTGAGCCATCGTATTTCCGGCTCAGCAGATGAGGACTGCAAAAAAGCAATCGAGAAGACCGTAAGCAACGGCGCAGGGTTCGAAACAAGCAATTCCGTTTCTAACTCCGTTTCCATCATCATCCCCACCAAGGATCATCCGGATATCCTCCGAACCTGCATTTCTTCCCTGATGGAGAAAACTGATTACGACCTTGAAAAGATCGAAATCATAGTGGTGGACAACGGAAGCGCCACGGACAACAAGGCTCAGAACGAGGAACTTGCATCCAAATATAGCTTCAAATACATCTACGATCCCCAGCCCTTCAACTATTCCAGGATGAACAATCTGGGAATCAAAAAAGCCACCGGTGAGCTGGTGCTTTTATTAAACGACGATACCGAGATCATCCAAAAAGACTGGCTTGCGAAGATGGTTTATTACGCTGCAAAGCCCGAAGTGGGTGCGGTTGGAGCCAAGCTTCTCTATGCCGGAACTGACA
>JAILBP010000057.1:0-7477 GCA_024680835.1 Lachnospiraceae bacterium
AATTTAAAGGCTCACCCTCCGGGGGAGCTGTCCGCGAAGCGGACTGAGGGGGCACTGTAAAGGAAGATAAAACGTCTCCAAGCGTTTACAAGATCTCCATGAAAATACAACATATAACACAATATAACAGAAAGGACAACAACATGAAGAGTGACAACGCAAGAGCAGGCATGCAGCAGGCACCTGCAAGAAGCTTATTTAACGCACTTGGATTCACAAAAGAAGAGATGAAAAAGCCCATGGTAGGTATCGTGAGCTCATACAATGAGATCGTGCCGGGGCATATGAATATCGATAAGATCGTGGATGCGGTCAAACTCGGTGTTGCCGAGGCAGGCGGTGTACCGGTGGTATTTCCGGCTATTGCAGTGTGTGACGGTATTGCCATGGGACATATCGGCATGAAATATTCTCTGGTGACCAGAGATCTCATCGCAGATTCTACCGAGTGTATGGCTATTGCACATCAGTTTGACGCACTCGTCATGGTTCCGAACTGTGATAAGAATGTACCGGGTCTTTTGATGGCTGCAGCACGCCTTGATCTTCCGACGGTGTTTGTTTCAGGCGGTCCCATGCTGGCTGGTCACGTGAAAAATCAAAAGAGATCCCTTTCATCTATGTTTGAGGCTGTTGGCTCATATGCGGCAGGCACTATGACAGAGGATGATGTTGAGGAATATGTTGAGAAGGTTTGTCCTACCTGTGGTTCATGTTCAGGTATGTACACAGCCAATTCTATGAACTGCCTCACAGAAGCACTTGGTATGGGTCTTCGCGGTAACGGCACTATACCCGCAGTTTATTCTGAGCGTATCCGTCTTGCAAAACATGCAGGTATGGCAGTTATGGATCTTTACAACAAGGGCATCACTGCAAGACAGATTATGACCAAGGATGCGATCCTCAATGCACTTACCGTGGATATGGCACTCGGATGTTCTACCAACTCGATGCTGCATCTTCCGGCTATCGCACATGAGATAGGCTTTGATTTCGATATAGCATTTGCAAATCCGATTTCGGAGAAAACACCGAACCTTTGCCATCTGGCACCGGCGGGTCCCACATATATGGAGGATCTGAACGAGGCAGGCGGAGTTTGGGCAGTTATGAAAGAACTGGCAGACATCGGTCTGCTCAACACCGATTGCATGACCGTTACAGGACGCACAGTCGGTGAGAATATCGCAAACGCAGTCAACAAAAATCCCGAGGTTATCAGAACAGTGGATAATCCGTACTCTAAGACCGGTGGTCTTGCAGTGCTCAAGGGTAATCTTGCACCGGACGGCTCGGTAGTAAAGCGTTCCGCAGTAGTGGAGGAGATGCTGGTACATGAGGGACCGGCCCGTGTATTCGATTGCGAAGAGGATGCTATAGAGGCTATCAAAGGCGGTAAGATCGTGGCAGGCGATGTTGTGGTAATACGTTACGAAGGACCCAAGGGAGGTCCGGGTATGAGAGAGATGCTGAATCCCACATCCGCAATTGCAGGAATGGGTCTGGGTTCAACGGTGGCGCTCATCACAGACGGTCGTTTCTCAGGAGCCAGCCGTGGTGCATCAATAGGTCATGTTTCTCCTGAGGCAGCAGTTGGAGGTCCCATCGCACTGGTAGAAGAGGGCGACATCATAAAGATCAATATTCCTGAGCTTTCAATAGAGCTTGATGTGCCGGATGATGTTCTGGCTGAGAGAAAGAGCAAATGGCAGCCCAGAGAGCCGAGGGTTACGACCGGATATCTCAGCAGATACGAGAAGATGGTCACCAGCGGAAACAGGGGAGCTATCCTCGAGGTACGCTGATCGTTGTAATATTAAATGTAATACAATTCATAATACAGGGGAACACAGATGGAACTGACAGGTGCACAGATAGTTATAGAGTGCTTAAAGGAACAGAGTGTTGACACTGTTTTCGGTTATCCGGGCGGTGCGATACTCAACGTATATGACGAGTTATACAAACACAGCGACGAGATAAAACACGTGCTTACAAGCCATGAGCAGGGCGCGTCCCATGCAGCGGACGGTTATGCCAGATCTACGGGAAAGGTCGGAGTCTGCATGGCCACCAGCGGTCCCGGAGCCACTAATCTGGTGACCGGTATTGCCACGGCACAGATGGATTCCGTTCCCATGGTAGCTATTACCTGTAATGTAGGCGTGTCGCTGCTGGGCAAGGATTCTTTCCAGGAGGTTGATATCACAGGTGTTACAATGCCGGTGACAAAACACAGCTTTATTGTGAAAGATGTGAATGACCTTGCGGACACCATAAGAAGAGCTTTCGATATCGCAAGATCAGGTCGTCCCGGCCCGGTGCTTGTGGATATACCCAAAGATGTTACTGCAAAAAAAGCCGAGTATACAGCAAGACAGGTTATTATGCCGGACAAGTTTTCAGTTGGCATAACCGATGAAGATCTTGCAAAGGCGGCTGAGATCATCAATAAATCCGAAAAACCTTTTATCTTTACGGGTGGCGGTACCATAATATCAGAGGCGTCCGCTGAGTTAAAAGAACTTGCGGATCTGATAGATTCACCGGTATGTGACTCCCTCATGGGAAAGGGCGGTTTTGACAACAGGGATCCCAAATACACCGGAATGCTGGGAATGCACGGTACAAAAGCTTCCAACTTCGGCGTTAGCGAGTGTGATACCCTGATCGCCATAGGAGTCAGATTCTCGGATCGTGTATTCGGAAATGCATCAAAATTTGCCGAGAATGCAAAGATTATCCATATAGATATCGATCCTGCCGAGATTAATAAGAACATCAAGGTTGATGCCTCTATCATCGGCGATGTGAAAGATGTACTCACCCGTCTTAATCCTCTGCTGCAGGAGAGAAAACATACAGAGTGGATGCAGGAGATATCCGATTTCAAAGAGAAGTATCCTCTTGCGTATGATAAGAGCGGCCTCAGCGGTCCGTACATCGTAGAGAAGATAGACGAGTTCTCGCCGGATGACACCATCATAGTGACAGAGGTTGGCCAGCATCAGATGTGGGCTGCACAGTATTACAAATACTCAAAGCCCAGAACTTTGCTTAGCAGCGGTGGCTTGGGCACCATGGGTTACGGCCTCGGTGCTGCCATAGGAGCTTCTGTGGGCAACCCGGGAAGACGTGTCATAAATGTTGCAGGAGACGGCTGTTTCCGCATGAATATGAATGAGCTTGCGACCGCAGCCCGCAACAAGCTGCCTCTTATCGAGGTTATCGTCAACAACCACGTTCTGGGAATGGTTCGCCAGTGGCAGAATCTTTTCTATGAGAAGAGGTTTTCGGCTACGGTTCTCGACGACGGCTGCGACTATGTAAAACTTGCGGAAGCGTTGGGATGCACGGCTTACAGGTGTACAACACAGGCGGAATTTGATGATGCACTTAAAAAGGCACTTGAAACAGATACCCCTGTTGTGTTAGATTGTGTAATAGATTGCGATGACAAGGTGTGGCCGATGGTTGCGCCGGGCAAGCCCATATCTGAGGCGTTTGACGAGTCGGATTTGGAGTAAAACCCCTTCAGTCTGCTTCGCAGACAGCTCCCCCGGAGGGGGAGCCTAAAACCTTAAAACAGAGTAAGACAGCCCCTTTAAAGGCTCCCCTGTCAGGGTGACCGGGTAACAGAAATCAGAGTAAGACAGTCCCTTTAAAGGCTCCCCCGCGAAGTGGGGGAGCTGTCAGCGCAGCTGACTGAGGGGGCTCTCAAGATAAATAAAAAGGAGACAAAGAAATGAGCAGAGTGTACAATTTTTCAGCAGGACCGGCAGTACTTCCCGAGGAGGTATTACAGGAAGCAGCAGCAGAGATGATGGACTATAAGGGCAGTGGCCAGTCCGTAATGGAGATGAGCCATCGTTCCAAGGTTTATGATCAGATCATAAAAGAGGCTGAGCAGGATCTTCGCGATCTTATGAACATCCCGGACAATTACAAGGTTCTGTTTTTACAGGGCGGCGCTAGCCAGTTCTTCGCAGAAGTTCCTATGAACATGATGAAGAACAAGAAAGCCGGCTACATCATCACCGGTCAGTGGGCAAAGAAGGCTTTCCAGGAGGCTAAGATCTATGGCGAGGCTGTAGAGCTTGCTTCTTCGGCAGACAAGACCTTCTCTTACATTCCGGATGTAACCGATCTCCCCATTACCGATGATATGGATTATGTATACATCTGCGAGAACAATACTATCTACGGTACCAAATATAAGAACCTTCCGAACACAAAGGGCAAGGATCTTGTGGCAGACGTTTCATCATGCTTTTTATCTGAGCCTGTTGATGTCAGCAAATACGCTGTTATCTACGGTGGCGTTCAGAAAAACGTCGGACCTGCAGGCTGCGTGATCGCTATCATCCGTGAGGATCTCATCACAGATGACTGCCTTCCGGGAACACCCACCATGCTCAAGTGGAAGACACAGGCAGACAACGATTCACTTTACAACACACCGCCGTGCTATACCATCTATATCTGTGGCAAGGTATTCAAGTGGCTCAAGAAGATGGGCGGACTTGAGAAGATGAAGGAGCTTAACGAGAAGAAAGCAAAGATTCTCTATGATTTCCTGGATCAGAGCAAGATGTTCAAGGGTACTGTAGTGGAGAAAGACAGATCTCTCATGAACGTTCCTTTCGTAACAGGCAACGAGGAGCTTGACGCTAAATTCGTAAAAGAGGCTACAGCAGCAGGCTTCGTAAACCTTAAGGGACACAGGACAGTAGGCGGTATGCGTGCATCCATCTACAACGCTATGCCCATCGAAGGTGTAGAGAAGCTCGTGGCATTCATGAAGGATTTCGAAGAGAAGAATATGTAACTGTTAAGAGCGGGGCAATCTGTGAAAAAGACCCGGAGGGGATTTTTACATAAATATCTTTGGTGAGAACCAAACAGCGAGAAAACCTTCGGTTTTCGAGCCGGGTTCGGGACAGTTAGTTGAAATACGAAAATAGGAGAAAAGAAATGTTTAATTATACATGCTTAAATCCGATCGCGCAGATCGGTCTTGACAATTTCAGCGGAGATTACGCAAAGGTTGATGATCTTAAAGATGCAGATGCAGCGCTGGTACGTTCTGCAGCAATGCATGACATGGAGCTCGGTGACAAGCTTGTGGCTGTTGCCAGAGCAGGAGCAGGTGTCAACAACATCCCGCTTGATAAATGCGCAGAGAAAGGTATCGTAGTATTCAACACGCCGGGTGCCAATGCAAACGGTGTGAAAGAGATGGTTTTCGCAGGCATGCTCCTGGCAGCCCGCGATATCAAGGGCGGTATCGACTGGTGCAACGCCAACGGAGAGGATCCTGAGGTTGGCAAAAAAGCCGAGAAAGAAAAGAAAAACTTTGCAGGTACAGAGCTTAAGGGTAAGAAGTTAGGCGTTATAGGTCTTGGAGCCATCGGTATTCAGGTTGCCAATACAGCAAGACATTTCGGAATGGATGTTTACGGATATGATCCGTATATTTCCGTAAAGGCAGCATGGTCTCTTTCAAGAGATGTAAAGCACATCACAGATGTTACCCAGATCTATAAAGAGTGCGATTACATCACTATCCATGTACCGCTTATGGATTCCACAAAGGGTATGGTAGACAAAGCTGCCATCGATATGATGAAGCCCACAGCTACTGTACTAAACTTCGCAAGAGATCTGCTGGTTGATGAGGCAGCTGTTGTGGAGGCGCTGGCTGCAGGCAAGCTTCACAAGTATGTATCAGACTTCGCAAACACCACTACAGCCGGCAAGCCGGGATGTATCGTAACACCGCATCTTGGCGCTTCTACAGAGGAGAGCGAGGACAACTGTGCAGTTATGGCTGTTCAGGAGATCACGGATTACCTTGAGAACGGTAACATCAAGAACTCTGTAAACTATCCGGCATGCGACATGGGAACCTGCGCAACAGCAGGTCGTGTGGCAGTTCTTCACAGAAATGTAAAGGGCACTATCGGTCAGTTTACAAACGCATTCGGCAGCGCAAACATCAATATCGACAACATGACCAACAAGTCAAGAGATGATTACGCATACACACTGCTGGATATCGACGCTCCGGTAACAGATGATGTTATCGCAAAGCTCAACGGCATTGACGGTGTGCTGAAAGTCAGAGTTATAAAATAAAGATGTATATTCAGTCGGAATCCGGTTATATTATCCGACGTGAAACAGTATGCAGCGAGTTACGGGTTTATCCTGTGCCCGCTGTATTTTTTTGTGTTTTTATGTTACTATTCACAGCCAATATCATACAGACAGGCATATGCCAGCTTGGCTTCGCAGATTGCCGATGTCAGGGCGAGTCTGTAGAATGTATGTAAAGTGGCTGTGAATAGTAACGCTTATGTTGATACAACGTTACCACACGGAGATCAGAAGATGGAACAGCAGTCAGGTTTGATGCAGTCCGGTGGCGGGATTCGCAGGATCCTGATCAGGATCGCTTACGACGGGACGGATTACTGCGGTTTTCAGTCGCAGCCGAATGTGACGACAATACAGAGTGCCGTGGAGGCTGCACTGGAGGAACTCGCAGGGGAAAAGATCACCCTGACAGGCGGATCACGCACGGATTCCGGTGTTCATTCCAGGGGGAATGTGGCGGTTTTCGATACAAAGCTTCGGATACCGGCTGAAAAGATACCCTATGCATTGAATTCACGCCTTCCGCACGACATTGTGATCCAGTCAGCAGTAGAGACAGATCCCGATTTTCATCCGAGACATTGCGACAGCCTTAAAACATACGAATATGTTATACTGAACAGGCGTATAGATATTCCAATCCTGAGCCGGTATGCTCTGTATTTTCCGAGACCTCTGGATTTCTCCGCTATGAGAGAGGCAGCGAAAGCCTTTGCGGGAGAACATGATTTTGCGTCCTTTTGTTCTGCGGGTGGAGTTACCGAGACTACGGTTCGCCGGATAGACAGGATTTCGCTTACGCAGGATGAAGATGTTTTTTCTGACGGACTGATACGTATTCGTGTCACGGGTAACGGCTTTTTATATAACATGGTGCGCATCATGGCGGGGACGCTCATTGATGTGGGAACCGGACGGTTTGATGCGACTGCAATTCCGGACATCATAGCCGCATGTGACAGACGGATGGCAGGTAATACGGCTCCGCCTCAGGGACTGACGCACTTGAGCACAGTGTTCACACAGCCTGAACACAGAGGATATAACGTCGATCTTAGATAAACTTTGGGGAAACAACATGACGATAACTGATTTTTTCATGGCGATAATCGGGAACAGGGTTCTCATCAGCGGGCTTTTAGGGAGTGCTTCCGCGCAGATCATTAAGACGATTATCTATGCACTGATCAATAGAAAGCTGGATCTCAGGCGCTTGACAGGAGATGGCGGCATGCCGTCGGCACATTCTTCTACGGTGTGCTGTATGGCTACTACCGCAGGTATTACATGCGGATTGGATTCACCGGTCTTTGCG
>JAILBP010000058.1:0-2510 GCA_024680835.1 Lachnospiraceae bacterium
TCATGATATCATGACCGCCTTTGAGCAAAAAGACTGGGAAAATTACACCATCAGGGTTCATGCTCTTAAGAGCAGTTCAAGACAGATCGGAGCCATGGATCTCGGCAGTATGGCCGAGGAGCTTGAGATGGCAGGCAAGACCGAAAACATAGATGTCATCATGGCAAAGACGGACGGCGTGATGGCTTCCTTCAAATATGTTTTGAACGAGCTTGAACGATTCTTCAGGGAAGATGAGGAGAAAAAACCGCAGGAAAGTCTGCCTATGATAGACAGGCAGACACTGACGGAATTGCTGGATGAGCTTGCTGCAGCCTGCGATGAGCTTGACAGCGACGCCATGGAAAACGTAGGAAAAAGGCTTGACGGATATTACTATGACGGAACCCTAAACGGATACATAAGGGAGCTTCAGAAGGGCATACGTGATATCGATCCGGATCTCTGTGCAGAGGCGTCTGACAAGATAAGGGTTGTACTGGAGAGCTACTATTAGGGTGGAACAGTTATAAAGAGTTCATTATGTAGATTCGTTTACGAATCGTGCCATTACATCTTATAAGGGAGGATCCACTATGAAAAATAAAGCTTTATCCGTCATAATGGCTACCGCATTAGCGTTGACATCATTGACTGCCTGCGGCGGGGATGATACCGGCGGACTGTCGGACACCAACCTTGTGGATCGCGCCATTGACAATGCGGCTGTCATAGAGGACGCCAACGGTTTTACATACACGGGAGAAGCGCCTGTTACGGAGGATGGCGGAACGATCAGCATCATGGCTCAGAAATCCAATTATGCGAACGTTGATATTGCGTCAGCCCCCATAGTGCTGAAGGTGTTTGAGGAAGCCGGAGTAAAAGCGGATTTTGAGCTTCATGACTATGACAGTTATGCTGATGAGGTGACAGCTACCATAACGTCAGGCAGTACGGACGCTGACATCATAAAGATACCGGATTCGGATCCCAATCAGACTTTTATAAAATCGGGGTTGTTTGTCCCGCTGGATGAGTTTTTTGATTACATGCCGAATTTTGTGGCGTGGCTAAAGGAGCATCCGGTGGAAAAAGCTGAGCTTACCGCGGAGAACGGGCATATCTACTATGTCCCCGGACTGAATGTGGCTGACGATTACCAGCCCTGTCTCATGTATAATCAGGTGTGGCTGGACAAAGCGGGGATGGAGGCACCTTCTGATCTTGACAGCTTCGTGGAGCTTTTAAGGTATTTCAGGGATAATGATATGAACGGTAACGGAGATACCGCTGACGAGATTCCCATGAGTGTTGCAAAGGAATTTCTGCCGTATATGTTCGGACCCGCTTTCGGGCTGGATCTTGTGAGCGGATTTCAGGCGGATGACAGTGGCAGGGTTACCTACGCTTATGCGGATTCCGGGAATTACAAAAAGTACCTGTCTTTTCTGAATAAGCTTTATACAGAGGGGCTTTTGGAAGAGGGATTTGAAACGCTGGATCGGGATACCATAATAGAACGTATGAAGGTGGACCGGACAGGTGTGGCGTATGATTTCAGCTGGGCGATGTCAATGATGTATTCGAACGTCCTGCCTTATTATGACGGGACGGAAGAGACGGCGTTTGCAGGCACTGCGCCGCTGTCGGGCGATTCAAAGGGGTTTTATGTAGGCAGAAATTCCCTTGCGGGAATGTTCGGGGTTAGTAAAAAATCCGATGATATCGAGCTTGCCGTAAAGTTTTTGGATTATGCCATGTCGGAACACTGCCAGGATTATTATCAGTGGGGATTCGAAGGTGAGAGTTACACCGTGCAGCCGGACGGAACCCGCGAATACACGGAGAAGGGCAGCGATAACGACTGGCTTCAGAAGCTGGGCATCAATCCGGCATTCGTGCTCCCGGCTGCGCAGTCGGTAGAGGCTACGGATATACTGGTTGCAGAGTGGCATGCCCGCATCAACAGGGAGTTGAGACAGTATATCAGACATCCCTGGCCTGAGATTTATGGCACAAGCAAAGAGAGCGATACCGTAAACCGCTTTATGGGCGATATCTCAGCCAAGGCAGAGGGTGACGGTTTGAAGTTCATAACCGGAGAGCTGGATATTGAAAAGGATTTCGATGATTATATTACTGCCTTGGATGATCTTGGTCTGGCAGAGGTGACAGATGTGAGGCAGAACCAGTATAACCGGTATCTTAAAGCGCTAGGGAAATAAGGGCGTGAGCGTTTGGACAACTTTTATGGTAGTTGTGAAGGAGATATAACAACCGGCTTGGGAGGTAAGGAGAACATGATCACAATAAGTCTTTGCATGATAGTAAAAAATGAGTCTGCAGTGCTGGCAAGATGTCTTGACACTGTGGCGGATCTCTGTGATGAGATAGTCATAGTGGACACGGGATCCACAGATAATACCAAGGAGATTGCGGCGCGATACACCGATAAGATCTATGATTTTGAGTGGGTAGATGATTTTGCCGCTGCCAGAAACTTCTCTTTTTCAAAGGCAACCTGCGAT
>JAILBP010000099.1:0-7104 GCA_024680835.1 Lachnospiraceae bacterium
CCGTCCGGTGCCAGCACCATGAAAGTGATACCGTAGATAGTCTCTATACATGTGGTAAAGATAGAGAAAGAACCGCCGCCCACAATATCAAAATCAACTTCAACACCGGTGCTCTTGCCTATCCAGTTGCGCTGGATCTCCTTGGTAGACTCCGGCCAGTCGATCTCTTCAAGACCCTCCAGAAGCTTCTCGGCGAAAGCAGGCTGATCGATAACCCACTGTTTCATATTCTTGCGGACTACAGGGAAATCGCCTCTCTCGCTCTTGCCGTCGATGACCTCGTCATTGGACAGAACGGTACCAAGCTCCTCGCACCAGTTAACCGGCATGTCGATATACTTGGCGTAACCTGCCTCATAGAGCTTTTTGAATATCCACTGTGTCCACTTATAATACTCAGGATCGCTGGTAGCTATCATCTTTGACCAGTCATAATCAAAGCCCAGTTCCTTCAACTGTTTTGAGAAAACCTTGATGTTCTCCTGTGTAAAGCCGTTGGGGTGATTGCCTGTGTTTACGGCATACTGCTCTGCGGGAAGACCGAAACTGTCATATCCCATGGGATGCAGCACGTTATATCCCTGCATTCTCTTCATACGGCTCATGATATCCGTTGCAGTGTAGCCTTCCGGATGTCCTGCATGAAGACCTACGCCTGAAGGATAAGGGAACATATCAAGTGCATAGTATTTCGGCTTGGAAAAATCATGCACATCTGTCTTGAATGTCTCATGTTCCTCCCAGTATTTCTGCCATTTGGGTTCCACAACCTTGTGATTGTACGCTTTCGCCATTGTTTCTGCCTCTCTTGAATTATTTACTGCGAAATGCCCGGGAAAACTCCCCGGGCATTGATACTGACTTCGATAAATAAGAATGTCTCTTAGTTGTTGATCAGCTTATCATTCTCATTGTTCCAGCTGTAAAGCTTTCTGATCTCCTCGCCGACCTTCTCTGACGGATGCTCTGCAGCAAGCTTTCTCATAGCCTTGAAGTGAACCTGCTTTCCTGCATCTGACATGTCTAAGAGGAACTGCTTTGCGAAAGAACCGTCCTGGATATCTGCCAGAACCTTCTTCATAGCCTTCTTGGTATCCTCTGTGATGATCTTCGGACCTGTTGTGTAATCGCCGTACTCAGCAGTGTTTGAGATTGAATATCTCATGCCTGCGAAGCCTGACTGATATATAAGATCTACGATGAGCTTCATCTCATGGATGCACTCAAAGTATGCATTTCTCGGATCGTAACCTGCCTCAACCAGAGTCTCGAAACCTGCCTGCATAAGTGCGCAAACACCGCCACAAAGAACTGCCTGCGCACCGAAGAGGTCTGTCTCTGTCTCTGTACGGAATGTTGTCTCCAGAACGCCTGCGCGGGCACCGCCGATAGCAAGTGCGTATGCAAGTGCAAGATCAAGAGCCTTGCCTGTAGCATCCTGCTCTACGGCTACAAGACACGGAACTCCCTTGCCTGCCTGATACTCTGAACGAACTGTATGTCCCGGTCCCTTGGGAGCTATCATTGTAACGTCCACATCCTTCGGCGGAACGATGCAGCCAAAGTGGATATTGAAACCGTGAGCGAACATGAGCATGTTACCTGCCTCAAGGTTCGGCTCGATGTCATTTTTATAAAGAGCTGCCTGTTTCTCATCGTTGATAAGGATCATGATGATGTCGGCCTTTTTAGCAGCCTCTGCTGCCGTGTAAACCTCAAAGCCCTGCTTTACAGCCTTATCCCATGACTTTGAACCCTCATAGAGACCGATGATAACATTGCAGCCTGACTCTTTTGCGTTAAGCGCATGTGCGTGTCCCTGTGAACCGTAACCGATAACTGCGATGGTCTTGCCTTCCAACAGAGAAAGGTTGCAGTCTTCCTGATAGTAGATCTTTGCTTCTGAAGCCATTTTTTATTCCTCCTGTGAAATCCCGGGTTCTACCCGTAATAATATGAGGCGAAGCAACCCGTACATTCAAAATGAATACCGGAACTTCGTCGTAAAGCAGGTGTTGCCTGCTTTTATGCATTATAAAAATGTAACATCATCCGAACCTCTGGAAAGACCTGTAACTCCGGTTCTGGCAAGCTCCAGTATCTCATAGTCACTCAGAAGATCAAGAAATGCGGCAAGCTTTTCCTGATGTCCCATCATCTCGATGATCATGGAATCGTGTGAAACATCCACGATCTTTCCGTGGAAGATCTCTGTCACGTTCATGGCACCCTGACGCTCTTTGTCCGTGGCACGGATCTTTACCATCATGAGTTCCCTCAAAACCGACTGTCCCGGCTCCAAACGCTTGATATCTCTCACGTCCTCCAGCTTATAGAGCTGTTTCTCGATCTGTTCGAGCTCTTCCTCGCCACCGCTGGATACGATGGTGACCCTGGTGTATTTGGGGTCTGCCGTAACACCGGCAGAGATGGAATCTATATTATAGCCTCTCCGGGCGAAAAGACCGGAAACCCTGCCCAGAACACCCGTAGTATTGTCAACCAGTAAAGAAAATGTTGTCTTTGCCATGTCTTTTACCTTCCAATCAAGGATTTCGTAAAACATTGCTTATTCTATCACAAGAAAAACCCGAACGCAACACCAAAAACTGTAATAACACACAAAAAAAACAGAGGACGGTCAAACCGTCCTCCCAAAAATGATCAAAACATATTACTGAAGTGCAGATCTCTTTCTGATCGCTACAACTACAAGTGAAACACCTAAGATCGCAAGTACGATACCTGCTACAGGAGTAACATCTGCTGTCTGTGCAACTGTTGCATTTGCTGTACCTGCATCAGATGATCCTGCATCTGATGTAGCAGCTGCATCATCTGATGATGAATCTTCTGTTGCGGAATCAGTTGTCTCAGAGCTTGCTTCGCCCAAACCTGATACTGTGAATGTAACCTTTATAGATGACATCGGTGTCTTGTAGTATCCAATAGTCTTGATCTCTTCGTTCCAGATGTTCTGGATAGCTATCGTAGTATATCTGTCATCATCCTCGGGGCTGATGAGCGGGCTGATAGACGGCTGAGATCCGTCAATATCCAATACTACGTCTGAAATTTCTACCGTATCTCTCGGAATATCTGTTGATACGAAGATAAGATTCATGTAATCCTGTGATGCAAACTCGTCTGCACCGAAATCAAGACCATCTACAGAAACTGTATATGTTCCGTCGCCTGTTATGGTAGCATCTGTGAACGTACCCGGTTTGGTGATCGCATCACTGCCATCCCATCCTGTTACCTGATTGAAATAATCTGTCTCTTTACCATACATGCTGTCACTCCATGCATTACGGAAAGAAAATGTAGGTGTCTGGATACCGATGTATGCATGATATTCAGTAGCGGCCTGTGCTACTGAAACCGGTGCTGCTGCTGTAAATGCAACTGCTGCCGCAAATGCTACTGCCAAGAATTTTTTGATCTTCATTTTTATAACCCTCCTTATGTTGGATGAAATATATACCATTGATTATGTTTATACAACTTATACCTCCAAAAAAGTACAATAGATTTTTGACAGAAAAACTGTATATTTTTGACATTCTTTTTTTTACAGCTCATGTTCATCAACCCTGACGGCATTCACCATCAATCTCCTGCCTGTTGCAGAACAGGTCACCAACGATATGATGTGGGAATCCTCATTGAAGGTCAGCCCCGGTATTTTGCTGTTTCTCCAGGCCAGAGTTTTGCATTTTTCCAGAAACTTCTGTTTGGCCAGCTTTTTCACCTCTTCTTCATCCAAAGTGATCTCCTCGTTTTTTTTGTCTTCAGAGCCTTTTTTCTTTTTGGATTTCTTATCATTGATTTCTTTGGTATCGGTTTCCTTGGCATCTGCTTCTTCCAATGCTTTTGTCATAAGCTCCTGCCTTGCATCCTCCTCAAAATCGCAGGCGACCATATCCACATCTGTGGCATCTATATCAAAGTAAGAAAAAACCTGATATCTGTAAATCTTGTCATCATAAAATATCTGAAAATACTTGTTGTCATCATAGTATCCGTCTTTTTTGTAGAACCTGAGGTAACCGAACATCGAATAATTTCGCATATTATGGCCGTAAATCACGACTCTTTCATCGTCAAAGGATTCCGTGTTGCGATAATCCATGAATATGGCTCCCGCCTTCGATTCATTGCCGTACAGCGTGTGTTCCAGATAGTATTCATTGTCCTCACCCCTAACCACGGGATAACTGATCTCGCCTTTCTCAAAGAAGATCCAGCCCTGAGCATTTTTATAAGAGTACTTAAGCCTTTGAACATCCACTCGCAGCATATCGTACCATTCGGTGGTCTTTGACTTCTTTAACATTGTTTTGGATATGTTTCCACCAAAATAGTCCGTATCTTCGGAAAAGGTCTTCTCTTCCTCTTCTATGAGCTCCTCAATATCATCTTCTGATTTTATATCACCTTCATATGCCTCGTCATCCTCTTCCGTCACTTCGGAAGTCACCGGTTTCTGGGTATATTCCCTGGCTATGGAATCATATTCTGCATTGGCGTTCTCATAATCTTTGTAGAAAAAATAAAAATATATTCCCGCTGCGATCAGTATCAGTATTCCGGCAGCCAGCATCAGATCATATATTAGTTTCTTATTTTTCATGGCATTACCTGCCCTTCACTTATTTTTGATGCGAACATAAAGAAATATTCGCCGAAAAGATCTCCGTACACGCCTGTGACATCTTCTTTTACCGCACAGTCTTCTCTTACCGAATACAGTGGTACAAATCCAAAATAATACTGAGTAAACATAGAGGCTTCACACATGCGCAAAACTTCATCCCGCGAAGATCCTGCCGGCAGATCACCCGCGTATCTCAGATAGTATTCCGGCTCATATCCATAGAAATTGCCGTAATTATAGTATCCATCCGTATCAAAGATATCCAGATACGATGAAGCGTCATCATATTCCGCGGACCAGTTAAACCTGGCAATATCGAAATCATGTTTTGACAATGCTCTTACATAATCTTCATCACTCATCCCTACAAGCTCAACACCTATGCCCAAGGTCTCTTCCAGCTGATCTTTGATATTCGATGCGACGAGCATGTTGATATAATTGATATTATACACATATCGCAGTGTTGCAGACTCTTTAAAATTACCCTCAGACACAGATTTTTCCTTTAGTTTCTGAGCCAGGGCACGCTTGTCTTCGTACCCGGTTGTCGCCGCGTCTTCAAATCCGAACACATCTGTAAAACCACCGTCCATAGGAGGGATTTCATAGCCATTCTCAAAACTCTTTTTTGAATGATCTGATATACCCGGCGGCACCAGCGACCATAAAGGAACAGCGTGTCCCTCGAAAACATCACCTGCCAGTTTTTCTCTGTCAAGACATAAACATATTGCAGCCCTGATCCTCCAGTCTCTGACATTCGACAGGTTGAATATCAGGAAATTGCTGTCAGCTGTGTCCTGTAAAACATATTCGTCGGATGCGATGATCTCTTCTTTGTGCCCTCCGGAAATATCTGTTATCAAATCATATTCACCACGGGCATATTTATAGGTTGCATCTACTTTGTCATCAAATCCAAAAAAAACCGAATCGCAGCTAATGTTGGAAGCGTTATAGTATCTTTCAGCCGACTTCATCATAATACCGGTATCTGAGATTTCTTCAATACTGAATGCTCCGTTTGTAACTATGTTTTTACTGTCTATCCGATCACCATTTCCAAAAATGAAAGTCCTGAAGCTTTCTCTCACAGGACACAGGCAGGCTGCAGCACACATGCGCAGGAAATAAGGACATTTCTTTTCGAGTTCAATTTCCAGAGTTTTTGAATCCAAAGCTTTTATTCCCAATTTTTCCGGTTCCCGGTTTCCTTTATGTATTGCAGAGGCATTTGTCACAATACCGTTCAGATATGTACTGTAGTATCCATCATTGTCCGGAGACACAAGTCTCCTCCATGAATAAACAAAATCATCTGCCGTAACCGCCTTGCCGTCAGTCCAGAATATGTCATCCCTGAGATAAAAGGTATATTTCAACCCGTCTTCACTGACCTCATAATCTTTTGCCTGTCCAAATACAACCTTCGTCCCACGGATTTTATCTTTATCTTTTAATGCAGTATGTTTCATAAGCCCTTCAAATGAATGCAGAACATATGAACATTCTGCGGACGTTGACACACGGGCGGGATCAAAGCAATCCGGTATTCCCCCAAGGCTGACACGTATCTCTGTTTTTAATGCTTTCGGGTTTTCACCCTCCCGTTCTTCTGCCTCAGACTCATGTTCGTCAAAACTCTCTGCTTCACCGGGGCCGATGTCAAGTTCTATATTCAGATCATCATGTGTGGTTTCTTCGGGCATATTGTCATAATCATAGGCGATATCCTGATCGGAAACCACATCTTCGGATCTGTTTTTTTTGCTGTAATATGCCACAAAAAAACATGCCAATGCAAATACTATGACCACTATAAAACCTATTGTCTTTTTCATGAATTCTCCTCAAACTGCTTCATATAAAGGCTGTAATAAACGCCCTTCTGTCTCATCAGCTGAGCATGGTTTCCCCGCTCGACTATCTTACCCTCGTCCACCACCAGGATAACATCCGCATTTACCACGGTTGAAAGCCTGTGAGCTATTATGAAGGTTGTGCGTCCCTCCGACGCGATATCTATAGCATCGGTAACTGCTTTTTCGGTCAGCGTGTCAATGGACGATGTCGCCTCATCCAGCACCAGTATTGCGGGATCAGACAAAACTGCTCTCGCAATGGAAAAGAGCTGTTTCTCCCCCATTGAAAGCCTGTCACCGCCCTCTCCGAGATCGGCATCGAGTCCTCCGTCCAGTCTTTCCATGACTCCGAGAGCCGAAACCGTACGAAGTGCCAACCTTATCTCCTCATCCGTAGCATCCGGCTTTCCGTATCTTAAGTTTTCCCTCAGAGAACCCGAGAAAAGATGCGGCGTCTGCAAAACATAACCTATATTGCTGTGAAGCCACTTCAGGGATCTTGATCTTATATCCTTACCGTCTATCAGTACAACGCCCTCTGTAGGCTCAAAGAACCTGCACACAAGATTCACCAGCGTT
>JAILBP010000157.1:0-10021 GCA_024680835.1 Lachnospiraceae bacterium
GCCCATTAAAGCGGTACGCGAGCTGGGTTCAGAACGTCGTGAGACAGTTCGGTCCCTATCCGGCGTAGGCGTAGGATATTTGAGAGGAGCTGTCCTTAGTACGAGAGGACCGGGATGGACGGACCACTGGTGTATCTGTTAGGAACCAATCCTATCGCAGAGTAGCCAAGTCTGGAAGGGATAAACGCTGAAGGCATCTAAGCGTGAAGCCCCCCTCAAGATGAGATATCTCAAGACCCCTTGAAGACGACAAGGTAGATAGGTCATAGGTGGAAGTGCAGTAATGTATGGAGCTGAATGTCACTAATCGGTCTGACGTATTAACACAGATGTTCTTTCGGATTCGGTTTTCAGGGTTTGATCTTTGTCGTAAGGTGTCATCGAAGATGACGGAACCTTGCGACGCGGCGACATCTGCGGCAGCAGATGTTGGGAATTCTGTAAGCGCTGCGCGCTTACTTAGCGCCACCCCCGCTTCGCGGGCATGGCACAATCCTCGATAGCTCAATGGTAGAGCATTCGGCTGTTAACCGAAGGGTTGCTGGTTCGAGCCCAGCTCGGGGAGTACTTGTCGTAAGGTGTCATCGAAGATGACGGAACCTTACGACGCGGCGACATCGCGAAGCGATGTTGGATAAATGATATGGCTCCGTGGTCAAGCGGTTAAGACATCGCCCTTTCACGGCGGTAACACGGGTTCGATTCCCGTCGGAGTCACTAATATGCATATCCCGAGTGTCCGCTCAAGCGCCGCTCGGGCTGACACGATCTTTGATCGTGTCAAATGCACAAATGGTGCTGTAGCCAAGTGGTAAGGCGTGGGACTGCAACTCCCTGATCATCGGTTCAAATCCGTTCAGCACCTCTTTTAGATCACTTGGAAACAGCTTTCCAAGTGATTTTTGTTTACAAAGGGGGTACGGTATGGAAATCCGGCAGTTGAAAAATGAAGAACGTTTTGAAGCGCGAAAGATCTCGGTCATTGCTTTTCATGAATCCATGGAGGATCCCGAAAAGGAGCGCGAAGAAAGCGAAAAGGTAACGGATGAGGACTGGGGTGCATTTGCGGATGACGGGACCCTGATGGCTCACATCATCAATAATGATTTTATGTGCTATTTTGACGGGGATCTGATCAAAAACGGCGGGATCGGTGCGGTTTCCACGCTTCCGGAATACCGTGCGTCCGGTGCGATCGCGGCGATCTTTCGGGAACTGCTTCCGCATGCATACAAAAACGGGGAGATCATTTCCACGCTCTACCCGTTCAACCATGCCTTTTACAGAAAGGCCGGTTATGAGACGATCTGCTGGCAGAATGAATATGAATTTGCCCCTGAGATTCTGAAGAATTACCGGTTTAACGGGGAGGCGGTCCTTTGGAAAGAGGGCGATCCCGTATCGGAATATACGGATGTTTATGATCGTTTTGCGAAAAATTACAATCTGGCGATCAGACGATCCGATGAGTGCATGATGAAAATGCATATGAAGGGGGACTGCTATCGGGACCGGAAATTCTGTTATTTACTGAAAGAAGACGGCGAAGCGGTCGGCTATCTGATATTTAAGGACAGCAAAACGGAAGAGGGCGCGCATCTGGTTGTAAAAGATCTTGCGTTTATCGGAAGACGCGGTTTTCTGGCGGTCCTGGGATTTCTGGCTAGATTTCAGGCAGATTACGTTAAGATCGAGCTGTTCCTGCCGCGGGATCTGGAACTGCTTTCCGTGATCAAAAGCCCGAATGCCTATGCGATCCGTAAAAATGGAAAACAGGAATATATGGCACGGATTATCAACGCGAAAGAACTCCTTTCCCGCATGAAGAAGCCGGACGGAGCCTCCTTTGTGATCCGGATCACGGACGATATCATCAAAGAGAATAACGGGACTTTTCTGGTAGAGGGTAAAAACGTAAGTCCTACGCAGGAAGAGCCGGATCTGATCGTGTCTGAACGGGCGCTTGCGCAACTGGTTACCGGCAGCGTGAGTCTCAGGGAATCATCCTATCGGGAAGATGTGGAAATATGTGATAAATCGGCTGTTTTAGCGGAGATTTTCACGCCAAAGCCCATCCTTGTCGAAGACCACTTCTAAACATTGTTTTACATAATTAACATTTAGGTCGATTATGTAATCAAAAAGGGGCAAAAATGGCGTAAAATCAAGGAATAAGGGCTATTTTCCTTGACAAACATAGGGAAAGTGATTATAAATAACTTTAGACGCTAATGAGGCGTTAAAAACAAACAAACTCGAGACAGAGGAGGAGTTCGTTATGAACAAAACACAGTTAGTTGACGCAATGGCTAAGCAGGCTGGTCTTTCCAAGAAGGATGCAGAAGCTGCTCTTAAGGCTTTCACAGACACTGTAGCAAAAGCTCTTAAGAAAGGTGACAAGGTTCAGTTAGTTGGCTTTGGTACTTTCGAAGTAACCAAGAGAGCTGCAAGAGAAGGCAGAAATCCTCAGACTGGTGCAGTTATGAAGATCAAAGCTTCCAAGGCTCCTAAGTTCAAAGCTGGTAAGGCTTTAAAGGATTTAGTTAATAAGTAAGAAGCATTTCAGAATGCAAAAATTACTACGGCAGGATCCTGCCGTAGTAATTTTTTTGGAGAAGACCATGAGATTAGATAAATATTTGAAGGTTTCCAGGATCATCAAACGCAGAACAGTCGCAAACGAAGCTTGTGATGCAGGACGTGTCACGATCAACGGCAGACCGGCCAAGGCATCAACAGATGTGAAGGTCGGGGACGTTCTGGAGATCATGTTCGGAACCAAACCGGTGAAAGTCGAAGTTTTGTCCGTACAGGAAACAGTGCGAAAAGAAGAAGCACAGGACATGTACCGTAATTTATAGGATTTGACAGATTCCGAAAGAACGGATATAATTTTATGTAAACAAGGGGCAATGCCTGTTATTGATAAGGGGAGATCAATATGGCAAGAAGACGCGCAGCGTTTCGTAAAAAGAGACAAAATCGTTTGGGGATCTTTCTGGTTACTGTCGTAGTAATCATGCTGTTTGTCGTAATTTTGATCAGAAGTATCGATCTGAGAGAGAAAAAAGCGGCTTATGATGAGAAAGAAGTCATGCTCGAACAGCAGATTGAAGCGGAACAGGAGCGTACCAAAGAGCTGATCGAGTATGAGAAATATACAAAAACGGCGAAGTATGTCGAAGAGGTAGCAAAAGACAAGCTTGGCCTGGTATATGAAGACGAGATCATTTTTGAATCGGAAGATGGAAATTAGTTATCAGATTCGGGAAAACGTATTTCGCTATATCACAGAACGAAGATTAATTGAACAGGGAGATACGGTAATCGCAGGTGTTTCGGGAGGGGCAGACTCAGTTTGCCTCCTCTTTTTGTTATTGGAATTAAAACCGCGCCTGTCTTTTTACCTGTCGGTCCTTCATGTGGAACACGGCATTCGTGGAGAAGCATCCAGACAGGATGCGGCCTTTGTCGAAGCGCTGTGTCAAAAGCATGGGATCCCGTTTCAGCTTCGGTCCGTCCGGGCGGCAGACTATGCCAAAGAACATAAGCTGACGGTAGAAGAGGCGGCCAGGATCTTAAGATATGAGGCATTTGCAGATGCGATCAGGAATGCCGGAACGGAGCATGTAAAGATCGCGCTTGCGCATCATGAAGAGGACCAGGCGGAAACAGTACTCTTTCAGATGGCAAGAGGCAGCGGTCTAAGAGGTCTTGGCGGAATGCTTCCGAAAAGAGACAACATCATCCGCCCGTTGCTGTCCTGCAGCCGCAGGGACCTGCTTCTGTATCTGGAGGAAAAGGAAGAACCGTATTGTACCGATGAAACAAACGCGGACAACAGCTATGCCAGAAACCGGATCCGCAATAAGATCCTTCCGGAACTGACCGAAATACAACCCGGTTGTATCGGCCATATGGCAAAAGCAGCAGAAGAATTGCAGGAAATTGAAGCGTTCTTGCGCAAACAGGCAGAACCGCTCTATCAACAGGTTGCAAAAAGGAAGAACAACGATCTGATCATTGAAACGGATGAATTCTCCAAATGGGACATTGTTCTTCAAAAAGAGATCATCCGGGAAGCCGTCGGTGAATTTGTTCCGGGGAAAAAAGACATTTTGCGGCGCCATATTGATGCGATCCTTACTTTGTCCGATAAAGAGAATGGTAAAGAGATTCATCTCCCCAAAGGGATCGTAGTCAAAAAAGACGGATCCGGACTGCTCTTCCGGAAGTCGGATGAACCGGAAGAATGTGAAGAAGGACCGTGGCTGCTCTTTACGGAAGAAGGGAGAGAACTGGACCTTTCCTCGGAAACGCCGATCGGGAACGGCAGGACGGTTCAGTGCAGGATCTTTCCTTATGATCCGAACGTTGCAATTGCGCATGACACCTATACGAAATGGTTGGATTATGATAGAATAAAAAACGGCTTTCAAATCCGGACCCGGCAAAAAGGCGACTATTTATGCATAGATGAAACGGGGCATAAAAAAAGCCTGCAGGATTATTTTGTGAACTGCAAGATTCCTGCCAAAGTGCGAGATAAGGTTTTGCTGATAGCATGCGGGGATCATGTAATCTGGATCCCCGGATATCGGATTAGTACAGCATACAAGATTACGAACGAAACAAAAAATGTGATAGAACTACAGATTACGGGAGGCTTTCCATGGCAGACAAAATAAGCGTTTTATTGGATGAAGACAAAGTTGATGCAAGAATCCGTGAGATCGGTGAGCAGATCAGTAAGGACTATGCCGGAAGATCCGTTCATTTGGTTTGCGTTTTAAAAGGCGGGACTTTTTTTATGTGCGAACTTGCAAAGAGAATAACCGTACCGGTAACCATGGACTTCATGTCTGTCTCCAGTTACGGTAACGATACAAAATCCAGCGGTGTAGTACGTATCGTGAAAGACCTGGATGAATCCATTCAGGATAAGCATGTGATCGTGGTTGAAGATATCGTGGATTCCGGTAATACATTAAGCTACCTGTTAACGATTCTCAAAGAAAGAGGACCGGCAAGCCTGGCATTATGCACACTGCTTGACAAGCCGGAGCGCAGAGTGGTGGATGTGGCAGTGGATTACACAGGATTTGAGATTCCGGATCATTTTGTGGTCGGATATGGCCTGGATTATGCGCAAAAATACAGGAATCTGCCCTATATCGGAGTGGTGGAATTGGAGGATAATCAGTGAATGAAAGAAAAAGAGGCATAGGTATCTATATCTTTCTTGCACTTATGATCATCGCTCTGGGATTCATGTGGAGGCAGACATCAAAGGTCAACAAGAACTATGTAACTTATGCCGAATTTGAAGAAAAACTGGCTAATAACGAATATATGTCCATACAGATCGACCAGAATGCCGAAGTACCCACAGGTGTGGTAGAGGCAAAACTCCGTTCCGGCGTAATGAATTATCTGTATGTGGCAGATGTGAAAGATATTTCGGACGAATTGCAGGAGAAATTTCCTGCTTACACCCTGACGGATGTAAAGAGGGAGAGCTGGTTTACGGCATATCTTCTTCCGGTTCTGATCGGTGTAGGCCTGCTGTTTCTTCTGTTCTTTATCATGAATAATCAGGCAATGGGTGGCGGAGCAAATGCCAAAATGATGAATTTCGGCAAAAGCCACGCCAGATTGTCCACAGATGACAATAAGATCCGTTTTGCGGATGTTGCGGGACTTCGGGAAGAAAAAGAAGACCTGGAAGAGATCGTGGACTTTTTGAAGTCACCGGCAAAATACACGGCGCTTGGCGCAAGGATCCCGAAGGGACTGCTGCTTGTCGGCCCTCCCGGAACCGGTAAAACCTTACTGGCAAAGGCTGTCGCAGGAGAGGCAAAAGTACCGTTTTTCAGCATTTCCGGTTCGGACTTTGTGGAAATGTTTGTCGGTGTCGGTGCTTCCCGTGTCAGAGATCTGTTTGAAGACGCCAAGAAAAACGCACCCTGTATCGTGTTTATCGACGAGATCGACGCTGTTGCAAGGCGCAGAGGCGCCGGTATGGGCGGCGGCCACGATGAAAGAGAACAGACGCTGAACCAGTTGCTGGTTGAAATGGACGGTTTTGGCGTCAATGAAGGCATTATCGTAATGGCTGCAACAAACCGTGTCGATATCCTGGATCCGGCCATCTTAAGACCGGGACGTTTTGACCGAAAGGTTTCGGTAGGTGCACCGGATGTCAAGGGACGAAAAGAGATTCTGGATGTACACTCCAAGAACAAACCGCTTGCGGAAGACGTGGATTTAGAGCAGGTTGCCCGTACAACAGCCGGATTTACTGGTGCTGATCTGGAAAACCTGATGAATGAAGCTGCAATCTATGCGGCAAAAGCAAGCAGGGCCTTCCTCGTACAGGAGGATATCCGCAAGGCATTTATCAAGGTCGGTGTCGGTGCGGAGAAGCGAAGCAAAGTCATTACCGATAAAGATAAACGCATTACCGCATATCATGAAGCGGGACATGCGATCCTCTTCCACGTTTTGGAAGGTGTGGGCCCTGTTTATATGATCTCGATCATACCGACCGGCCCCGGAGCCCTGGGCTATACGATGCCTTTGCCCGAAAAGGACGATGTTCACATTACCAGAAAAGAGATGCTGAACACGATCATGGTAAGTCTGGGCGGCAGGATCGCCGAGCAGCTTGCCTGTGATGATATTACGGGCGGTGCGGCGCAGGACATTAAAGATGCGACCAAGGTTGCCAGAAACATGGTCACCAAATACGGCATGAGCGAAAAACTGGGCATGATCTGCTATGTGGATGATGATGACGAGGTATTCATCGGAAGAGATCTTGCACACGCCAAGAGTGTCAGTGAAGGGACGGCTAGCTCCATTGATGAGGAAGTTCGTGCGATCATCAGTGACTGCTATGCGAAGGCCAAGAAGATCATCGAAGAACACAGAGAGATCCTGGAACAGTGCGCAAACCTTCTGATTGAAAAAGAGAAGATCACAAGGGACGAATTTGAGGCTTTATTTGGGCAAAATGACTAGACAGTAGTAAAATCCACCAAAAAAAGCCACAAGAAATTGTAAAGTTTGTGCAACCTTAGGATAGACGGAAAAGAGGGGCTTTGCTACAATACACTTGTAACCCCCCAATACATTGTATAGTTTTTACTATACCCATAAGAAAGAAATACCTTCTCCAGAAAAAGGCAGCTTCGTGAAGCTGTCTTTTTCATATCTGTCAGTTTCCAAACCGGCTCCAAAACCTAAATATGGATATAAAACTTTCATAAACCCACAAAATGTGGTATGATAACCCGTAGGGGTTTCAAAACATTCTTAAGGGGAGCAGTCTCATATGGATTTCCAGAGTCAAGGACCGGATTATTTGTCAAAAATGCGCCCTATGTTGAATAAACAGGCGCTTTTTTTCAGTTATAGCGAAGACTATATTATGCCGCTTGAGCCCAGCCGCTACGGCATGTTGAATTTCCGTTTCCGTACGGGTAAAAACAACGTAGACAATGTCTTTCTCAGATGCAACGGGGAACGTTTGCTGATGAAGAAGACATTTACGAAATACGAATACGATTATTATGATTGTATTTACCAGTTAAATAATGAAATGCTGTATTTCTATTTCGAAATAGAATGCGGCAGACAAAGGTACTTTTATCAGATCTGCGGCGCGGTCAAAGAAGTTTCCGATGAGTGGAATTTCCGGTTAAGTCCCGGATTTGCCACCCCGGAATGGGCCAAAGGCGCTGTCATGTACCAGATCTTCACGGACAGATTCTGTAACGGAGACCCCACCAATGATGTAGAAACCGGAGAATACTTTTACCTGGGCGGCTTATCGCAGAAGGTGGAGGACTGGAACAGTGTTTCCAAAGATGCCTCCGTCCGCGACTTTTACGGCGGCGATCTGCAGGGTGTGATCAACAAACTGGATTATCTGCAGGATCTGGGCATTGAGGTTCTGTATTTTAACCCGCTTTTCGTTTCCCCGTCAAACCACAAGTATGATATACAGGATTATGACTATATCGACCCGCATTTCGGAAAGATCGTGGACGAAAAAGGGGAACTTCTGCCGGAAAACAGTGCCAAAGCACCGGAAAACAGGCAGGCAAGCAAGTACATTAACCGTGTGACAAACCTGAAGAATCTGGAAGAAGGAAATAAATTATTCCAGAAACTCGTGGAAGAAGCCCACAAGAGGGGCATGAAAGTCATTTTGGACGGTGTCTTTAATCACTGCGGTTCCTTTAATAAATGGCTGGATCGTGAGAAGATCTACGAGAACCAGATCGGATACGAAAAAGGCGCGTATATCAGCAAAGACAGTCCGTATCGCCGATATTTTGACTTCATGGGCGGAACCTGGCCCGACAACGGATCCTATGACGGCTGGTGGGGTCATGATACGCTGCCGAAGCTGAATTATGAGGGTTCAGAGGCCTTGTACCGTTATATCATGCGCGTTGGCGAGAAATGGGTCAGCGCCCCTTATAACGCTGACGGGTGGCGTCTGGACGTGGCAGCGGATCTTGGTCACAGCCCGGAGTTTAACCATCGCTTCTGGAAGGAATTCCGCAGAAGGGTTAAGGCGGCCAATCCGGATGCGATCATTCTGGCCGAACATTACGGGGATCCGGGGGCATGGATGCAGGGAGACGAATGGGATTCTGTCATGAACTATGATGCATTCATGGAGCCGCTGACCTGGTTTTTGACCGGAATGGAAAAGCACAGCGACGATAAAAGGGAAGAGCTGATCGGGGACACCCGGTTTTTCTGGGATAACATTTACCGGAATTATTCCAGATTCCTTGGCCCGTCGATCTTTGTCGCAATGAACGAACTGTCCAACCACGACCATTCGAGGTTCTTAACCAGAACCAATCACAAAGTGGGACGTGTGGCGCAGTTGGGCGTGGAGGCTGCTTCGGAAGATGTTAACATGGCCATCATGAGAGAAGCGGTCATGGTCCAGATGACATGGGTCGGCGCACCGACCGTGTACTACGGGGATGAAGCCGGTCTGACAGGCTTTACGGACCCGGATAACAGACGCCCTTACCCGTGGGGAAAAGAGGATCAGGAGCTGATCCGTTATCACAAAGAACTGATCGCTCTTCGAAAGGGCTGTCCGGAATTGCGGCGCGGTTCCACCAGAGAACTGACGTTGGAATACAACATTCTTGCGTATGGCAGATTCACGATCGATGAACAGAGTATCGTTATCATCAACAATAACGATTGTGAGAAGGAACTGAACCTTAAAGTCGCTGATCTCGGAATCCCCTGGGAAGCCAGTGCAGAGCGGCTGTATTACACGGATGAGAATGGTTTTTCAAATGCACACGAAATCTACCCGATCCTGAACGGATATTTAAAGATCAAAATGCCGAAAACATCAGGCGTCATCCTCAAAGTGATCAAGTAAAAAAGACTTGCAAAATGGGGATTGCGTGTGTATAATATCATTTGCAGTGCATTTTCGGGTGCTTGCAAGCCCAGATAGCTCAGTTGGTAGAGCAGAGGACTGAAAATCCTCGTGTCGCTGGTTCGATTCCGGCTCTGGGCACTTTCCTATTATGCAGGTGTAGTTCAATGGTAGAACACCAGCCTTCCAAGCTGGACACGTGGGTTCGATTCCCATCACCTGCTTCTTCATTTTCCCCGCAAACTCAATGGTTTGTGGGGATTTTTTATGCCTAAAACAGTTGAATTATTTCGGGAAAATTTGAATTATCCCAAAACAGCCCGTATTTTAGCATCATCGTAGGTGCGGTCGATAGCTTTGTTGTAGTGCCTGGTCATTTCAGGCGTTGTGTGACCGGAAAGCCTCTGTATTGTTTTTTCATCGATTCCGGCATCATACATAAGATCGTTATACATCTTTGCAACTATACGTCCGTTTGGAGCATCCTTTACTCTGGTCCGAAAGCAGTTAAAGCTTTCTGTAGGCTCTACGATCTTGTTGGTATGTAATTTTCTGACTAATAATTCCTTTCTTCGTTTTTCCAAAAATGATAAC
>JAILBP010000229.1:0-3613 GCA_024680835.1 Lachnospiraceae bacterium
CCTTTTCAAGGAGGCTCAGAAGGCAGCGCCCTGTATCATATTCATAGACGAGATCGACGCCATAGGTAAGAGCCGTGATTCGAGATACGGCGGCAATGACGAGAGAGAACAGACCTTGAATCAGCTTCTTGCTGAGATGGATGGTTTCGATACTTCAAAGGGTCTTTTGATCTTAGCCGCCACCAACAGACCCGAGGTTTTGGATAAGGCTCTTTTAAGACCGGGACGTTTTGACAGGCGTATCATAGTGGATAAGCCCGATATGAAGGGAAGACTTGATACTCTGAAGGTTCACTCCAAGGATGTGAAGATGGATGAGACCGTGGATCTTGATGCTATCGCCCTGGCTTCCGCAGGTCTTGTGGGATCGGATCTCGCCAACATCATAAATGAGGCGGCTATTTTAGCCGTAAAGGGCGGACGCAGCTTTGTAAACCAGACCGATCTTTTCGAGGCATTCGAGCTGGTGGCTGTAGGTGGTAAGGAAAAGAAAGACCGTGCCATGAGTGAGCATGAGAGGAAGGTGGTATCTTACCACGAGGTAGGACACGCCATGGTAAGCGCTCTTCA
Organism: Lachnospiraceae bacterium; assembly: GCA_024680835.1. Taxonomy (GTDB): domain Bacteria; phylum Bacillota; class Clostridia; order Lachnospirales; family Lachnospiraceae; genus RGIG6904. Next base: position 571 of record JAILBP010000229.1, read on the forward strand.
AAAGCATTCCGAGCCGGTTCAGAAGATCACTATCGTGCCGCGTACCATGGGTGCGTTGGGTTACACATTACAGACTCCGGAGGAGGAGAAATTCCTTCAGACAGAGGAGGAGCTGGACTCAAAGATCATCACCTATATGGGCGGTCGCGCTGCCGAGGAGATCGTGTTCGGCTCCATCACCAGCGGCGCTGCCAACGATATTGAGATGGCAACACGCATAGCGAGAGCTATGGTGACACAGTACGGAATGTCAAAGGAATTCGGCATGATGAGCCTGGAGTCCGTCGAGAACAGGTATCTGGACGGTACCCCCGTTATGAACTGTGGTGATGAGACAGCCGCCAAGATAGACAGGGTTGTAAAAGACAAGCTTAAGGATGCCTATGATAAGGCAGTCTCAATGCTTACCGAGAACAGAGAAGTTTTGGACAAGATCTCTGAGCATCTTTTTGAGCATGAGACCATAACCGGAAAAGAGTTTATGGAGATATTCTGCAAGCTCAAGAATCTGCCCATGCCTGAGGAAAAGGACAAGGACGGGGACAAAAAGCCTGCGATCCCCTTAAAGAACGCAGACAAGGAGAACATGGCGACTGTTGAGGACGGCATGACAGAGGAGTAGTCACAGCGAAAAGTGACGGGATCAGTTGTGATGATAATCACCTTACGGCCGGGTATAGCTTATGAGAGAATTCAACATTGAAGAGGAGCTTGCTAAGGTACCTCATTCACCGGGCGTCTATCTGATGCATGATGAGAGCGATGAGATAATATATGTGGGAAAGGCCAGAATATTGAGCCATCGTCTGCATCAGTATTTTCAGGACAGCCATTCGGAGGGCATCAGGAAGGATATCATGGTGAGCCGGATAGCTTACTTTGAATATATCGTGACGGATACCGAGGTGGAAGCGCTTGTTTTAGAGTGTAACCTTATCAAGCAGCACAAGCCCAAATACAATACCCTGCTGACGGATGATAAGACCTATCCGTTCATAAAGGTCACGGTGAATGAGAAGTTTCCCAGAGTGCTCTTTACCAGAGAGATGAAACACGATGGATCCGCATATTTCGGTCCGTATATCAGCGCTCTCGCCATAAAAGATACCATAAACCTTCTGCAGAAGCTCTACCATGTGAGGAATTGTTCCAGCATGCCATCGGATGGCAGGGAGTGCCTTTATTATCACATAGGAATGTGCGAGGCCCCATGTACCGGCAAACAGACCCCGGAGGATTATTCCGCAAAGATAAAGGGAGTGCTGGAATTCCTGAACGGGAAATTTGAGCCCGTATTAAAGGATCTCAACGAGAAGATGCTGGCGGCATCGGAGAATCTTGAGTTTGAAGCTGCAGCGGAATACAGGGATCTCTATCGTTCCGTGGCAAGTTTACAGGAAAAACAGAAGATCACCAAAAGCGACGGGAGCGACAGGGATATCATCGCTATCGCCAGAGACGGCAATGAGGCTGTGGTTCAGATATTTTTTATCAGGGACGGCCGCATGACCGGCAGGGATCATTTTTATATAAAGCCGTCGGAGCTTGACGAGAGCCCGCAGGTGTATGCGTCTTTTATAAAATTGTTCTATTCGGGAACCCCGGTGATACCATCAGAGGTTATGATACATTCTCCTGCGGCGGATATGGAAGCATTAGAAGAGTTTCTCTCAGCAAAGAGAGGCAGGAGTGTGCATATACTGATCCCTAAGAAGGGGGAGAAGAGTGCCATGACAAATCTTGCTTTCAAGAACGCTCACATGGTGCTGAAACAGGACAGGGAGAGACTGAGGCTTCAGGAGATGCGCACCACAGGAGCCATGAGGGAGATCGCTTCCTTTATCGGAACGGAGGAACTGTTCCGCATGGAGGCTTACGATATCTCCAATATTTCCGGAGTTTATCCCGTGGGATCCATGGTGGTGTTCGAGGGTGGACGCCCCAAGAAGAGCGATTACAGGCGCTTCAACATAAAGACCGTGCAGGGACAGGATGATTACGCTTCCTTAAAGGAGGTACTGACAAGACGTTTTACCCACAAGGGCGGAGGTTTTGACCGCTTTCCGGATGTCATCATGATGGACGGAGGACGTGGACAGGTCAATGTATGTTTAGAGGTGTTGGCGGAGCTGGGGCTCGATATTCCGGTCTGCGGTATGGTAAAAGACGATACCCACTCGACCAGAGGACTTTATCACGACAACAGGCTTCTGCCTATGGATACTCACAGTGAAGCGTTCAAGCTCATCACCAGGCTTCAGGATGAGGCGCACCGGTTTGCCATAGAGTTCCACAGAAGCTTAAGAGGCAAGGGACAGGTTAGGAGTGTGCTGGATGACGTACCCGGCATCGGACCGAAGCGCAGGAAGGCGTTGCTGCTGGCTTTCGGTGACATAGATGCCATCAAGGCTGCTGATGAGGAAAGCCTTGCCGCGGCAGACGGCATGGATCGTAAGAGTGCGAGGAGTGTGTATGAATTCTTTCATGCACCGCAGAGTGAAGAAAATGGTGAGGGATCGGAAAGCGACAGATGATTATTCGTTTACGGATCGAGCCATTATATACAGGATCAGGAGGGGTGAGCGTTTAATACACGATTACCGGGGAGTATAAGATGAGTTACGGTTATGATAAGAGGATAAGATACAGCGAGTGCGACGGAGTGGGAGTTTTGAGGTATGATGCGCTGGTAGATATATTTCAGGACTGCACCACCTTTCAGTCGGAGGATATCGGTCTTGGTCTGACTAAGATGCTGGGCATGGATCTGGGATGGATGCTCTCCTATTGGCAGATAGACATTGATAAACTGCCGTCCCTGGGAGACAATGTCTACGTCGGAACAGTCCCCTACGGATTGAAGGGATGCATCGGCAGCAGGAATTTCTATATGAAGTCCGGTGATGACATGATCATAAAGAGCAATTCCATATGGGTGCTGATGAATCTGCAAAAGCAGATGCCGGAAAAAATACTGGATGAGATGTATGAGCGCTATGATATAGAGGAAAAGCTGGATATGGAATACCTTCCGCGGAAGATA
>JAILBP010000230.1:0-3610 GCA_024680835.1 Lachnospiraceae bacterium
CCTTTTCAAGGAGGCTCAGAAGGCAGCGCCCTGTATCATATTCATAGACGAGATCGACGCCATAGGTAAGAGCCGTGATTCGAGATACGGCGGCAATGACGAGAGAGAACAGACCTTGAATCAGCTTCTTGCTGAGATGGACGGCTTCGATACTTCAAAGGGTCTTTTGATCTTAGCCGCCACCAACAGACCGGAGGTTTTGGATAAGGCACTTTTAAGACCGGGACGTTTTGACAGGCGTATCATAGTGGATAAGCCCGATATGAAGGGAAGACTTGATACCCTGAAGGTTCACTCCAAGGATGTGAAGATGGACGAGACCGTGGATCTTGACGCTATCGCGCTGGCATCTGCAGGTCTTGTGGGATCGGATCTTGCAAACATCATAAACGAGGCTGCCATTTTAGCCGTAAAGGGCGGACGTAGCTTTGTAAACCAGACTGATCTTTTCGAGGCATTCGAGCTGGTGGCTGTAGGCGGTAAGGAAAAGAAAGACCGAGCTATGAGTGAGCATGAGAGGAAGGTTGTATCTTACCATGAGGTTGGACACGCCATGGTCAGCGCTCTTCAAAAGCATTCCGAGCCCGTTCAGAAGATCACCATCGTGCCGCGTACAATGGGTGCGTTAGGTTACACATTACAGACTCCCGAGGAGGAAAAATTCCTTCAGACAGAGGAGGAGCTGGATTCAAAGATCATCACCTATATGGGAGGCCGCGCTGCCGAGGAGATCGTCTTCGGTTCCATCACCAGCGGCGCTGCCAACGATATCGAGATGGCAACACGCATAGCGAGAGCCATGGTGACTCAGTACGGAATGTCAAAGGAATTCGGCATGATGAGCCTGGAGTCTGTTGAGAACAGATATCTGGACGGTACTCCGGTGATGAACTGCGGAGATGAGACAGCTGCCAAGATAGATAAGGTTGTAAAAGACAAGCTTAAAGACGCCTATGATAAGGCAGTTTCAATGCTTACAGAGAACAGGGAGGTTCTGGATAAGATCTCGGAGCATCTTTTTGAGCATGAGACCATAACCGGAAAAGAGTTTATGGAGATATTCTGCAAGCTCAAGAACCTGCCCCTGCCTGAGGAAAAGGATAAGGACGGGGACAAAAAGCCCGCTATCCCCTTAAAGAACGCAGACAAGGAGAACATGGCGACTGTTGAGGATGGCATGACAGAGGAGTAGTCACAGCGAAAGGTGACGGGATCAGTTGTGATGATAATCACCTTACGGCCGGGTATAGCGTATGAGAGAATTCAACATAGAAGAGGAACTTGCAAAGGTACCTCATTCACCGGGCGTCTATCTGATGCATGATGAGAGCGATGAGATAATATATGTGGGAAAGGCCAGAATATTGAGCCATCGCCTGCATCAGTATTTTCAGGACAGCCATTCGGAGGGCATCAGGAAGGATATCATGGTGAGCCGGATAGCTTACTTTGAGTACATCGTGACGGATACCGAGGTGGAAGCCCTGGTGTTGGAGTGCAACCTTATCAAGCAGCACAAGCCTAAATACAATACCCTTCTGACAGACGACAAGACCTATCCTTTCATAAAGGTCACGGTGAATGAAAAGTTCCCCAGAGTGCTCTTTACAAGAGAGATGAAACACGACGGATCCGCATATTTCGGTCCGTATATCAGCGCTCTCGCCATAAAAGACACCATAAACCTTCTACAGAAGCTCTACCATGTGAGGAACTGCTCCAATATGCCTATGGATGGCAGGGAGTGCCTGTATTATCACATAGGAATGTGCGAGGCTCCATGTACCGGCAAACAGACACCGGAGGATTATTCCGCAAAGATAAAGGGAGTGCTGGAATTCCTGAACGGGAAATTTGAGCCGGTATTAAAGGATCTCAACGAGAAGATGCTCGCGGCGTCGGAAAACCTTGAATTTGAAGCTGCAGCGGAATACAGGGATCTCTATCGCTCGGTGGCAAGCTTACAGGAAAAACAGAAGATCACCAAAAGCGACGGGAGCGACAGGGATATCATCGCTATCGCCAGAGAAGGAAATGAGGCGGTGGTTCAGATATTTTTTATCAGGGACGGCCGCATGACCGGCAGGGATCATTTTTATATAAAACCGTCGGAGCTTGACGAGAGCCCGCAGGTGTATGCGTCTTTTATTAAATTGTTCTATTCGGGAACCCCGGTGATACCATCGGAGGTTATGATACATTCTCCTGCGGGGGATATGGAAGCATTGGAAGAGTTTCTCTCAGCAAAGAGAGGCAGGAGTGTGCATATAATGATCCCCAAGAAGGGGGAGAAGAGTGCCATGACAAATCTTGCTTTCAAGAACGCCCACATGGTGCTGAAACAGGACAGGGAGAGACTGAGGCTTCAGGAGATGCGCACCACAGGAGCCATGAGGGAGATCGCTTCCCTCATCGGAACGGAGGAACTGTTCCGCATGGAGGCTTACGATATCTCCAATATTTCCGGAGTTTATCCTGTGGGATCCATGGTGGTGTTCGAGGGTGGACGCCCCAAGAAGAGCGATTACAGGCGCTTTAACATAAAGACCGTGCAGGGACAGGATGATTACGCATCCTTAAAGGAGGTCCTGACAAGGCGGTTTACCCATAAGGGCGGAGGTTTTGACCGTTTTCCGGATGTTATCATGATGGACGGAGGACGGGGACAGGTCAATGTGTGTTTAGAGGTATTGTCGGAATTGGGACTTGATATTCCGGTCTGCGGTATGGTAAAAGACGATACCCACTCGACCAGAGGACTTTATCACGACAACAGGCTTCTGCCTATGGATACTCACAGTGAAGCCTTCAAGCTCATCACCAGGCTTCAGGATGAGGCGCACCGGTTTGCCATAGAGTTCCACAGGAGCTTAAGGGGTAAAGGCCAGGTGAGGAGTGTGCTGGATGATGTACCCGGCATTGGACCGAAGCGCAGGAAGGCGTTGCTGCTGGCTTTCGGTGACATAGATGCCATCAAGGCTGCTGATGAGGAAAGCCTTGCCGCGGCAGACGGTATGGATCGTAAGAGTGCGAGGAGTGTGTATGAATTCTTTCATGCACCGCAGAGCGAAGAAAATGGTGAGGGATCGCAAAGCGACAGATGATTCGTTTGAGGATCGTGCCATAACATATGGGATTAGGAGTGGTGAGCGTTTAATACACGATTACCGGGGAGTGTAAGATGAGTTACGGTTATGATAAGAGGATAAGATACAGCGAGTGCGACGGAGTGGGAGTTTTGAGATATGATGCTCTTGTAGATATATTTCAGGACTGCACCACCTTTCAGTCGGAGGATATCGGTCTTGGTCTGACTAAGATGCTGGGCATGGATCTGGGATGGATGCTCTCGTATTGGCAGATAGACATTGATAAACTGCCGTCCCTGGGAGACAATGTCTACATCGGAACGGTCCCCTACGGATTGAAGGGGTGCATCGGCAGCAGGAATTTCTATATGAAGTCCGGCGATGACATGATCATAAAGAGCAATTCCATATGGGTGCTGATGAATCTGCAAAAGCAGATGCCGGAAAAAATACTGGATGAGATGTATGAGCGCTATGATATAGAGGAAAAGCTGGATATGGAATACCTTCCGCGGAAGATA
>JAILBP010000211.1:0-3254 GCA_024680835.1 Lachnospiraceae bacterium
GTGGCATAAACCTTCATGATGGCATCTCCTGCCAAAACAGCAAGTCTTTTCATTTCTTCCAGTATCAATTTCTGATCCATATCATCTCTCCATTTTTAACATGTATTTTCAGCTCTCTGAGCGACCAAAGTATATCATCACGCTCAAAAGTCGTCAAATATAATCTAAAAAAGCTACAAACCACATCGGTTTGTAGCTTTTCATGTGACGGAGAAGAAGGGATTTGAACCCTCGCGCCGCGTTAACGACCTATACCCTTAGCAGGGGCACCTCTTCAGCCTCTTGAGTACTTCTCCTTGCTGAACCATTATAAAATATTCAGTTTCGTGATCCGTTGCGTCACACGCAACGAGTATTATATGTCAATCCTACAGGTTTTGTCAAGTCATTTTTTCATAAACCGCTACGAGATCACTTCCAAAAATCTCTCCTTGGGCACCGGCTTCGAGAAGTAGAAGCCCTGCAGGAAATCAACATTCAGTCTGCTGAGCAGTGCGATCTGCTCATCGGTCTCAACGCCTTCCACCAGAACTTCACAGCCCAGATCATGTATCATACGTACACTGTTTTCCAGTATTATGCGGCCTCTTGACAGCTTTTCGGCATTCCACAGAATGCTCTTGTCGATCTTCACTATATCGAAATCCAGTGAAAAGATCCCTTCCATGTTGGAATATCCGGTGCCGTAATCATCCATGGAAAGAGAGAATCCCTCTCCTTTCAGGTTATGGGCTATTGCAGATAGCGCTTCATAATCCTCGGCACCAACCGACTCCGTAACCTCAAAGTTGATCCACGAATGATCGATGTCAAAGCCGTTCACGATCTCCATTATATGCTCAAAAAATCCCGGTCGCAGACACTGTATCACAGAAAGATTGACGTTGATACAGTCCATGCCCCTGTCCTTTGGAACTCCGCTGGCAAGGAATGTGCAGACCTCCCTCAATACAAAGTCATCTATGTTTTCCACCAGGCCGATCTGCTCGGCTATGGGGATGAATTCCTCCGGAGAGATAAATCCCAGTGTCTCATCGTTCATGCGCACCAGCGCCTCGGCGCCGTGAAGCTTTCTCTCATCAAGATAATAGGTAGGCTGATAGTAAACCTCAAACTTGTGATCACGAACCGATCTGCGTATTGCTCTCTCTATCTCTGCGCGGCGCATGATCCAGCTGATCTCAACGTTATCCTTGTCTATGCCGGAGGGCACAATGCTGTCCGCCACGAACAAAACATCATCCACACTCTGCAGATCATCCGGTATATCAGCTCCCACGACCACTGCATCCAGCACAAAGGTTGCCCCGAAAATCTGCCAGCTCTCGGCAAAGCGCTGTCTGATCTTTTGCGTCATGTCGGTAACCTCGTCATCGTCATAGCCGTCACACAACAGCACAAAATTCTCCGGGTTCGGATGGTAAATGTGATATCTGGGAACCAATTCCTTAAGATACCCCGCACACGCCAGCGTCAGCATGTCACTGTTGGCAGAGCGAGTCACTCGTTCCACCATATCGGCATTCACTACCTTGATGAATATCAGCTTTACCGTTCCGTGCTTGACTATGAAATTATTGATATCCATATGCAGGGCACGGCGATTGTAAATATTGGTGTCTGTATCTATCCTGTCGTCCTCACCCTCTATAGCCAGCATCGCTCCCATCATGGCAAGGGCTTCGGAGAAGAGCTCCGTCTTGATATTGATGAAAATAAGCTGTATGAGCACGCCCGCTATAGCCAGCGTGAAAAAATAAGCCATGGCAATTCGGCGCCTTATGTTCAGTGCATACCAGGATGTAAAGAGCTCAGTCACGGCCAGTATCATGTACAGCGCCGCCGCCCCGTATATGATATACTCGGCCCAATTGCGGTGAAAAACATAATTTTCGTAATAAAATACACAGTCAGAAAACGGGTTTACCAATGTAAATAACTCTGTCACGAAAAAAGGCACCGCAAATATGAATCTTTTGAACAAGCTCCAGCTTCTGCTTGTTCCCGTCACCGTCAGCACATAATTGTACAGAACGGGGCACAGCATGGTATGAAAAATAAAATATGTATTATGAAAAACTTTTAACAGTGTGAATTTTACCGGGCTTTCCGCTGCATACCCCACCATCGTGGTGGATCCCATATTGGATATCGCATTCAGCGAGACGATGAGCAACATCGCAATAAACCACTTATTCTGCGGTCGGTCCGTCCGCCTTTGCAATAAAGTGAATAAAAGCAGTGTTACGGTGATCGCCAAAGTAGCGATATAGAAAGCCAGATGAAATCTGTTTTGAAGCGGCATAGCGTCACCTCCAAATAGAATATATCAGGCAGAAATTTACTGCGGTATGAATTTGTTAAGTGATGCATCATAGATATATCCGATGGTCTCAAGCTTATCCTTTACCTCATCCTGCTCAGTCATGTAGGATGCGCAAAGCTCCTCAAGTGAATCGTAATTATCTCTGAGCTGTGTGTTTATAAAACTCAGGAGCATCATCGGGTTATTAGGCATTTCTATCCTCCGTTGTCGTTATCTCTTATTGTAATTTCAGTTGCAGCTATTCACGTTCAGTAACAACCGAGTTTATTTCGTTTACCGTAAATCACGAGGCATTCCGTGTTTTACACCCTCAAAAACTATCCGCGGAATTCCAGCGCAGCGGTATCATAAAGATTCTCTCCCGTGCTGTCTATGACTACCACCATAGGGAAATCCTTTACCTCAAGGCGTCTCACAGCCTCAGCGCCGAGATCGTCGTAGGCGATCACTTCACTGCTCGTGATGCACTTTGATATCAGTGCTCCGGCACCGCCCACTGCCGCAAAATACACGCACTTATTGCGCTTCATGGCTTCTATAACCTCAGAGGAACGCTTGCCCTTCCCTATCATGGCTTTGAGGCCGAGGTCCAGAAGTCTGGGAGTATACCTGTCCATACGGGTTGCGGTGGTAGGTCCTGCCGAACCTATGACCTGTCCCTCCTTTGCCGGGGACGGACCCATATAATACACGGTCGCTCCCTTTATGTCAAACGGAAGCTCCTCGCCTTTGTCCAGACCTTCGGTCATCCGCTTGTGTGCTGCGTCTCTCGCTACGTATATAGTGCCGGAGAGGAAAACATAATCTCCCGCTTTGAGACTCAATGCTGTTTCTTCGGTTATCGGTGTGTTGATGTGTTTTTCCATAGTATCCTCGTAAAATATTGTGTGACCCCACCCGGTCCATGCGAGACCACCCTTATTGAATT
>JAILBP010000231.1:0-3395 GCA_024680835.1 Lachnospiraceae bacterium
CGTTATCCCCATTCTTCAACATATCTACGGCAAGCTCTACACTCTGTAATACCGTATTATCTTCCACTCCTGCAAGAACAAAGCATCCTTTATCAAGCGCTTCCGGTCTTTCCGTAGAATCCCTAATGCATACCGCCGGAATCGGATGACCTATTGAGGTATAAAAGCTGCTTTCTTCCGGAAGTGTACCCGAATCTGATATCACGCAAAAGGCGTTCATCTGAAGACAATTATAGTCATGGAACCCCAATGGCTCATGTGCCACAACCCGCTTATCCAACTTAACCCCGGTCGCATCAAGCCTTTTCCTGCTTCTTGGATGGCACGAATACAGTACCGGTATATTGTATTTCTCGGCTATGTTGTTAATAGCTTGAAAAAGATTGTAAAAAACTTTGTCATTATCAATATTTTCTTCCCGATGCGCTGACAGAAGTATGTATTTTCCCTTTTCAAGTTTCAATCTGTTGTGAATATCCGATGTCTCTATCTTTTCCAGGTTCTGTGTCAGCACCTCCGCCATAGGAGAACCAGTTACGTAAATTCGTTCCTTCGGAAATCCCATCTCTATTAGGTATCGCCTTGCCGCTTCCGAATAAGGCATGTTCACATCTGCTGTTATATCTACAATTTGGCGGTTTTCTTCTTCCGGCAACAAGGCAGATTTCGATCTGTTTCCCGCCTCCATGTGAAAAATCGGGATATGAAGTCTTTTTGCTCCAATCACAGACAGACAAGAATTAGTATCGCCGAGAACCAACAAACAATCCGGCATCAAATCTCTCATCACTTCGAAACTCGAGGCTATGATATTACCCATAGTCCTTCCGAGATTATCGCCGACCGCATCAAGGTATATCTCCGGATCATCCAGTTCCAAATCCTTAAAAAATACACCATTTAATGAATAATCATAGTTTTGTCCTGTATGCACCAATAATGTGTCAAAATACTGCCTGCATTTTTTTATGATGGCGGAAAGCCTGATAATCTCCGGTCTTGTCCCTACGATTATCATACATTTGATCTTTCCATTGTTTTTCCACTGAACTGCCGTTCCATCCGGTTTTTTCCAAGTATCCATTTACTCCCCTTGCTAATTCAATGCTTAGCCACATAATCAAACTGTTTCTTTAACAATTTTATGGTTCTTATACATCTTCACGATAAGTTTCAGGGCATGAACTATCAAAAATCTCATTCGCCCACATAACTGTCACCATATCCTCTGTATCTGACAGGTTGACTATACTATGCGTATAACCGGGCAACATATAGACGCAGCTCAGATCATCACCGGAAACCTCAAATTCCAATACCGGAAAAGGATTTCCATTCTCATCTGTACCGATCTTCCGCTGTCTTATTAATCCACGACCGGCAACCACAAGAAAAATCTCCATCTTGGTGTTATGCCAATGCTGCCCCTTTGTGTACCCCGGTTTTGAAACATTAACGGAAAACTGTCCGTGAGATACTGTTTTAAAAAACTCCGTAAAGGATCCGCGTTCATCAGCCGAGGACTTTAACTTGAACATTATCCTTTCCTTCGGCAAATACGACAAATATGTCGAATACAGTTTCTTCTCAAAGCTTTTCGGTGGAATAGATGAAAACATCAGCGTTTCCGGCTGTTCCTTAAATTGTTGCAACAGATCAACAATATACCCCAGAGTAGCACGATGTACAGTTGGTGCAAAACAGTACTTTCCTTCTACTTCTTCAATAACGCTTAATCCCTCGTATCTGCATCGATGTTCATGTCCTTCTAATGCATCAAACATCTCATTTATCAGATCGTCAATATATAACAATTCCAATTCCGTGCTTCTGTCATTTACAGCATATTCCAGATCATTGGCTATGGCATTGCAAAATGTAGCGACCGCAGAATTGTAATTTGGTCTGCACCATTTACCGAAAAGATTCGGAAAGCGATATACCAAAACCTTTGCCCCGGTTTCTTTCGCATACGAAAAAACCGCTTCTTCACCGGCCAATTTGCTTTTTCCGTATTCAGAATTTGCAAAACGACCGACTAAAGAAGCTTGAACAGAACTCGAGATCATGACGGGGCAAGTATTCTTTTTATCGATCAATCGTTGCAGCAAAGAGTCCGTAAATCCGCTGTTGCCTTTCATAAATTCAGTAGGATCAGAAGGTCTGTTTACGCCCGCAAGGTGAAACACAAAGTCTGCACAACCGCAAAATTCATCCAGCTTATCTTCTCCTACTCCGAGATCATATTCAAAGATCTCAGAAACAGACAAATTCGGCCTTGTTCTGTTCTTTCCATCCCGAATATTCTTGAGGTTTTCTACCAGATTTCTTCCCACAAACCCTTTTGCACCGGTCACGAGTATCTTCATCCGTTATTCTCCAGCTGTTCTTTTACATAATCTGTTGTCAATATCTTCTGAACTACTCCGTCAACATCCAATAACGTAGTATTATGAGAGGTGTATGCCTCTTCTGCCTGTGTTACAACCTGACCTTCAGCAAAATATTTGTCATAATTCAGATCCCTGTTGTCTGCACTGACTCTGAAGTATTTGCCCATATCTTCAGCACGCAATCTTTCTTCTCTGGTCATCAATGTTTCATATAATTTCTCACCATGCCTGGTTCCTATGACCTTGGTGCCTGTATCTCCAAAAAGACTCTGTACCGCCTTAGCAAGATCACCGATCGTAGACGCATCTGCCTTCTGTATAAACAGATCTCCCGAATTTGCATGCTCAAATGCAAACTTCACGAGATCTACAGCCTCATCCAGATTCATCAAAAATCTCGTCATCTCTGGGTTTGTGATGGTAATAGGATTATTGCTCTTGATCTGATCAATAAAAAGCGGTATTACGGATCCTCTGGAACACATTACGTTTCCATATCTTGTACAGCAGATTACGGTCTTCCCTCTCTCTGCTGCCACGCGTGCATTGGCCGTGATCACATGCTCCATCATGGCTTTGCTTGTACCCATCGCATTTATCGGATAGGCCGCTTTATCAGTAGACAAACACACTACTCTTTGAACCCCTGCCTCTACAGCAGCATGCAGTACGTTGTCCGTTCCGATCACATTTGTTCTAACTGCCTCCATTGGAAAAAATTCACACGAAGGTACCTGTTTTAATGCAGCAGCGTGGAACACATAATCCACACCATTCATTGCATCTCTAACCGATGATATGTTTCTCACATCTCCGATATAAAACTTCACCTTATTATAAAAATCCGGATATTTTACCTGCAACTCATGTCGCATATCATCTTGTTTCTTTTCATCACGTGAAAAGATACGTATCTGTCCGATATCCGTGGTCAAAAAGTGTTTCAATACCGTGTTTCCGAAGGAACCGGTGCCTCCGGTTATGAGTAATGTCTTATTCGCA
>JAILBP010000241.1:0-2921 GCA_024680835.1 Lachnospiraceae bacterium
ATTGATTATACCATAGTTTTTTTCTGTTGTGATTTCAAACTAATTCACATGCCAATATTCACTTTCTTTTAATATATGCATGACGATAGATTCAGCAGGCAGATTCTTGTACTTTTCAACATAATCCATAAATGCCTGCCCCTCCTCGGTTTTTCTTTTCTCTATATAGATTTCATGCAACTTATCTTTATTATATTGACAAAACCCACACTTTTTCATATACTGTAGATGAGCAGGAGACTGCTTCAAATGTTTGTTGCTACCCGATATGCAACTAAAACATGGTCGGGTTCAAATGTTTGTCGCTACTCGATATGCGACTCACAAGAGATCGAGTTCAAATGTTTGCCCCATCCTTTACGGGATGGGGCTTTTTTTCGGAGGTACCCATGGATAACGGACATTTTTACTTTATCAACGATCAATACTTCATTGATTTTCCCGATCCGTATCTTATGCAGAACAAGGAAGTCATCAATGGACAGGAACATAACCGTCCTTGTTTTTATGCCTTTGAAGATAGCAATAGCAAAGGCCTATATTGGATGATTCCCTTTTCTTCACAAACAAATAAGTTCCATAGGATTTACAACAACAAAATAGCCAAATATATGAAATGTGATACCATCGTATTCGGTAAAGTTCTCGGACATGAAAAAGCTTTTCTTATCCAAAATATGTGCCCTATTTCATCTAAATATATCAACAATGAATATGTTGATTCAGCCACCAGTATTCCTGTTAGAATAAGTGGTATTCTTGAGAGTGAACTTATATCAAAAGCAAGGCGTGTATTGGCACTTCAACGCCAAGGAAAAAAACTGGTATTTCCTGATATACTAAAGATTGAGGCCGCAATAATTAAAAGTCTGCCATAATCCATCATAAAGTCCAGACAACGTTTCTTTAGAAGCGCACTGGTATTTTCACGCTGTACAATTACATAAAGTTTATTTGCTTTTTTGATAATAGCATCTTGATTTTTTTGAATCCAGTCGAGTTCCTTGGAACACAGAATCTTATAAGCTCTTTCATCTATGCTATCGTTTTTATCAGGTTTTACGTTGAGAGGTCTTATAAAACTATCATCTACAGGAATCATATTATTAAAGTATTTCATATCCATAGTATACAGTTTCAGTTTTATTTGATGCATTTACTGTCTTCTCTCTTTCAAAAAAAAGGCCGCACAAAATGTGCAGCCCAAAATATTTTCCACTTACCGGTAGGATTCACCGCTTTTATCGTTCCCACTCATACAGTAGGGTTCACTGCTCTTATCGTTCCCACTCATACAGTAGGGTTCACTGCTGACATGAGTATATTAAATTCGGGCTGACGTGTCAACATTATTATGAAAATGACCGACGCTTTTACTAAGCAATAATCCTCATGTTTTATTTTGTGAACCACTGTTCTTTCTGTCCGCCTCCGAAGCCACCCATGGTGGCCACGTTTCCGAGTGTTGTTGTAACACTGTTAATGGTGACCGTGCCCTGGGATGTACCGTTTACAAATACCTCATAGGTCTCTCCGCTGACCAGGGCGTCTGACGATATGAAAATATTGGGAGTTCCGCCATTCATGCCGCCTCTGAAAGCTCGATTTGCATTTCCGGTTTCATCGATGTTCTCCGACACTCCGTCTCCGTCTCCGGCTTCACCTGTTTTTTCAGTCTTTACAGCTACGTTGTAATCAGCGAACTCATATGTAAATACCGTGTTACCGTCCTCATCTTTTATCTCAAGGTTTTTGAGAGTATCATCCGTGGTGGGCGCTATGATCAGAGTATTCTGGGAACCGCCTGTGGGCTGTGCGTTCACGGAGCCAAGGCCTATCATTATGCCGCCGTTTACTTCAAATTTATTGTTATCGATGTCAAAAGCACCCTCCGGATTTGAAAGGCCGCAGGCATATACCTGTCCACCGTTTAAGTACATTGCGGAGTTTGTGTCAATGGCGTCATTGCCTGATGATACCACGTTCAATGTACCACCGTTTACAGTGATATCACCGGCTGCATTGATGCCGTCATCTGATGTATTAATATCCAATATACCGTCATTTATGATCAATGCTGTCTCACTCTCGATACCTTCTGTGGCTTCAGCGACAGTGATATTTCCTCCGTTTAAGGTTATGTCCGACTCGCTGTGGATGCCATCCGTATATGCCGTGATATTAATGCTGACAGTGTCCTTTATCTCCAGAGTTCCCTTTGACTTTATACCGTGTTTGCTGTTCGCTGTGATATTAATCTCTCCATTACCGGATATGACAAGATTACCTTTCACGAATATGACCGCCTTGGGGTTATCGGCTTCTACATCCTCGGTATTATCTGATTCTTCAGAATTACCCGTATTATCCTGATCAACGGCTTCTTTTGTACTGTCAGATCTTTCTGTTCTGTCGGATGTCTCACCTGTAACGGCATTTTCAGTTTTGTCTGTTTGGTCGGTTTTATCGGGTCTTCCGCTTGTATTACCATTATCTGCCTGAGCAATTTCTACATTTAGCTGTTCTACCGGGTTTTCACCATTTGAGAAATCCGGCATCTCTCCGTCAGATGTCTGTGGTCTGTTCTCATCAGAGAAATCAGGTCTTTCTCCATCAGGCATTTGTGGTCTGTTTCCATCAGAGAAATCCGGCATTTCTCCGTCAGGCATCTGCGGCATGTTTCCGCTCACTGCCTCTCCTCCGTGACCGAAGCCGCCATTACCTCTGTTTTCATTTCCTCTGTCCTGATTTCCTTTGTTTCCGAAGAAACCGTTATCCGTCGTGTTCTCTTCGTTGTGAGGAAAATCGGTTCCGTCCTGCAGCGTCACCTTCCCCGTGACATTTACAGTAACAGTATTATCCTTGGACTCACTGTATATTGCCTCTGCCTGATCCGCCATGATGGTCAGATCCCCGAGATT
>JAILBP010000041.1:0-23852 GCA_024680835.1 Lachnospiraceae bacterium
TCAACATCCTTAAGATCTGCTCTGCCCCAAACGGTAACTTCCTTCTCAAGTGCATCGAAGATACCGCCCGGTGTCATGTATCTGGGCTCATTGAGCTCGGAAAGAGCTGTCACGAGCGCAGGCATCTTAACCTTCAAAACATGATATCTGTCTTCAAACTGTCTCTTTACTATTACAGAGTCGCCATCAACCTTTATATCTGCAGCGTATGATACCACCGGAAGTCCCAGATGCTCAGCGATCTGCGGTCCAACCTGTGCGGTATCGCCGTCGATAGCTTGACGACCTGTGATCACAAGATCATACTCCAGATTTCTCAACGCACCTGCTATGGTCGTGGAAGTAGCCCAGGTATCTGCGCCTCCCAAAACTCTGTCTGTCACCAGTATTGCATCATCCGCACCCATTGCGAGCGCTTCCCTCAGGACTGCATCAGCCTTGGGAAGTCCCATCGACAGCACGGTAACCTTTGTGTTATCAGGATCGGCATCTTTTATACGAAGAGCGGCTTCCAATCCTGCCTTGTCATCAGGGTTCATGATGGCTAACATCGACGCTCTGTCAAGGGTTCCGTCCGGATTGAACTTAACGCCGCCGGCTGTGTCCGGAACCTGCTTAATACATACTACGATTTTCATGTATATATTCTCCTTATCGAAATTCCAACTTGATATTCAATAAAATACATTGCCTGCTTCTGTCCGGCTAAAGACTTCCGGACAAAAGCCATCTGCGATTTACTTAAGCAACGCACCTGAAATAACCATCCTCTGAACCTCGGATGTTCCCTCATAGATCTCCGTGATCTTGGCGTCACGCATCATGCGCTCAACTTCGTACTCACGGATGTAGCCGTATCCGCCAAAGAGCTGTACGCACTTGGTGGTAACTTCCATAGCTGTCTCTGCGGCAAAAAGTTTTGCCATAGCAGCTTCCACGGAGTAGGAAACCTTTGCACCGTCAGCGAACTCCTGCTTTTTAAGTGCAGCCTTGTATACAAGGTTCCTGGCAGCCTCAACCTTTGTGGCAAGGTTTGCAAGCTCGAACTGGGTATTCTGCTGTGCAGCAATGGAACGGCCGAACTGCTTTCTCTCTTTAGTGTAGGCAACGGTGCGCTCCAGTGCGCCTTCTGCGATACCGAGAGCCTGTGCGGCTATACCGATACGACCGCCGTCAAGAGTATGCATGGCGATGGGGAAGCCCTTTCCTTCTACGCCGAGCAGAGCGTCCTTGGGAATCCTGGCATCCTCAAAGATAAGCTCGTATGTGCTGGATCCTCTGATACCCATCTTCTTTTCCTTGGTACCGAAAGAGAAGCCCGGCACGCCCTTATCTACTATGAAAGCCGAGAAATTCTTTTTCTTGCGGCCTTTTTTATCTTCTGTCACGGATGTGATGGCGATCACGATATAGACATCCGCAACCTTTCCGTTAGTGATAAAGCATTTAGAACCGTTCAAAACCCACTCGTCACCGTCAAGAACAGCCTTTGTCTGACATCCCTGGGCATCGGTTCCCGCTCCGGGCTCGGTAAGACCGAAAGCGCCGAGCTTTCTTCCCGATGCAAGATCCGGGATATACTTCTGTTTCTGTTCCTCTGTGCCGTAAGTGAGGATCGGATCGATACACAGTGATGTGTGTGCAGAGAGGATAACGCCTGTAGTTGCGCAAACCTTTGAAAGCTCCTCAACGCACTGAATGTATGACAGGATATCACAGCCCTGTCCGCCGTACTCCTTTGGCACCGGAATACCCATGAACCCGTATTTTCCCATCTTGTCCACGGTAACCTGCGGAAAGACCTCTGTCTCATCAGTCTCGATAGCGAGGGGCTTAACCTCTTTTTCCGCAAAATCTCTGAACAGGTCGCGGGTCATCTCATGCTTTTTATCCAATGTAAAATCCATGATCTATACTGTCTCCTTTTTCTTAATCTATTGGTTTTTCTCAGAACCAAGCTCGAAAATCAGAGATTTTCGAGCTGTCTGGCTCTCGCCAAAGAAATCTGTCCGAATGTGCCTGGGCATGTACAAGTACCTGCCCGGCATATTCGACAGATTGCCTTGGTTCTGAGTTTTTACAATTTGTCAACCGGTGTCTTAGTGCGGTCAGCATTGTAAACATAGAAACCTTTTCCGCTCTTAACGCCCAAGTTGCCGCCTCTTACCATCTTGCGCAGAAGCGGGCAAGCGCGATATTTTGAATCTCCTGTCTCTTTGTATAAAACATCCATTATGGCAAGGCAGATGTCAAGACCTACGAAATCGCCCAGCTCAAGGGGGCCCATGGGATGATTTGCGCCGAGCTTCATAGCGGAATCGATGCCCTCGATGTCCGAAACGCCCTCCATCTTGATGAAGGCTGCCTCATTGATCATGGGGATCAGGATACGGTTTACGACAAAGCCTGCTGCCTCATTGACCTGAACCGGAGTCTTTCCGATCTCCTCAGCGATCTTGATTATAGCGTCAACTGTAGCCTGTGGAGTGTTAACTCCTGCAATAACCTCTACCAGCTTCATGCGGTCTGCAGGATTAAAGAAATGCATACCGATCATGGGGCGTGTGAGACCGTTTCCGATCTCGGTGATAGAGAGTGATGATGTATTTGATGCAAAGATGCACTCAGCCTTTGCGATCTTGTCAAGCTCAGCAAAAGTAGTCTTCTTGACATTCATATCCTCGAAAGCTGCCTCAACGATGAGATCGCAGTCTGCACAAAGATCTTCCTTGAGTCCCGGTGTGATCTTTGCCAAAATGCCATCAACAGCCTCCTGTGTAAGTTTTCCTTTCTCTACAAGCTTTGCATAGCCTTTTGCGATCTTGTCTTTTCCGCCTTCTGCCCACTCCTGCTTGATGTCGCAGAGAGCAACCTCATATCCGTCTACAGCGGCAAATGCCTTCGCGATGCCCTGACCCATTGTGCCGGCGCCTATGATACCTACCTTCATTACCTGATCCTCCTTATATTTTCATGAAAATATGATCCGAAATTAACAGTTTTTGAAAGGAACGACTTTGAGCTTCTCCTCCTTCGGTGCAAGGAAGTTACCCATGCCCGCCTTCTGGTCCTCTGTCTCAAAGCAGTCTCCGAAAAGTTTTTCCTCTATTACAAGGGCTGAATCTATATCAACCTGAAGTCCGTCATTTATGGCCTTCTTGCAGTTGCGCACTGCTATGGGTGCGTTTGCTGCTATGGTCTGCGCCATCTTTTTAGCACCTGCCAGGAGATTTTCCTGTGCAGTCGCAGTCACATTTCCGCTCTCGTCTGTCGTAGCGGAAAATACTTCATTTACAAGTCCGATGCGGTATGCCTCAGCTGCCTTGATATTGCGCGCAGTGTAGATCAGCTGTTTTGCGATGCCTACGCCTACCGTGCGGGCAAGTCTCTGTGTGCCGCCGAATCCCGGTGTGATACCGAGACCGACTTCCGGCTGACCGAATACTGCGTTATCAGAGCAAAGTCTGATATCACAGCTCATGGAGATCTCGCATCCACCGCCTAAAGCAAATCCGTTTACCGCAGCGATGACCGGTACCGACAGTGTCTCCAGTTTCCTGAAAACATCATTGCCTTTCTTACCGAAAGCTTCTCCCTCAGCCTTTGTGAGAGAGCTCATCTCACCTATATCCGCACCTGCCACAAAGGATTTCTCCCCTGCGCCTGTCAATATAACACAGCGGACAGTATTAAGATCTATGGCATCTATAGTAGCGTCAAGCTCATCCAAAACCTGACTGTTCAATGCATTCAATGCCTTCGGACGGTTGATCGTGATGGTAGCTACCGCACCGTCTGTCTCATATATGATAAATTCTGACATTTTTATCCTCCTGAATCCCCCTGAACTTAACAGTATACAGCCTTCTGATAAACCTTGGGTTTACAAACCTCAGTACATGTATATGATATAAGGGATCATTTTCTCAATATAATATCGATTTACATCTCAACGATAGTAGAACATCCCATACCGCCGCCAATGCACAGAGTTGCAAGGCCTCTCTTGGCACCGCGTCTCTTCATCTCATGCAGCAGTGTTACCAGAATACGGCAGCCTGAAGCTCCTACCGGGTGTCCCAAAGCGATGGCTCCACCGTTTACATTAACCTTGCTCATGTCAAATCCGAGGTCTCTTGCTACTGCAACAGACTGTGCAGCAAATGCCTCGTTTGCCTCGATGAGATCAAAATCGTCTATAGTAAGGCCTGTCTTTGCGAGAACCTTGCGTGTACTTGCCACAGGGCCTACACCCATGATCTCCGGCTCAACACCGCCGAGAGCTCCTGCTACCCATGTAGCCATAGGTGTGATGCCAAGCTCTTTTGCCTTCTCCTCGCTCATGACTACAACAGCCGCAGCACCGTCGTTGATGCCGGATGCATTACCTGCAGTCACAAGTCCGCCCTCTTTGCCTGAGCAGCACTTAAGGTTTGCAAGTGTCTCAACTGTGGTGCCGGGACGGGGACCTTCATCTTTTACGAAATCTACTATATCTTTCTTAACCTTAACCTTTACAGGCACGATCTCCTCATCAAACTTGCCTGCAGCTATGGCAGCTTCGCATTTCTGCTGTGAGTTTGCAGCAAATGCGTCAAGCTCTTCTCTTGTAAGGCCGTACTTATCGCATACATTCTCGGCTGTGATCATCATGTGGTAGTTGTTGAATGCGTCTGTTAATGCATCATTTACCATGGTATCGATGATGGTGGCGTTATTCATTCTGTAACCGAAACGAGCCTTTGTCATAGCGTAGGGAGCCATTGACATGTTCTCCATACCACCTGCCACTACTATATCGGCCTGACCCGAGAGGATCTGTGCCGCTGCCTCGTTTACACACTTTAGACCTGAACCGCAGACTACGTTCAATGTAACTGCCGGAACCTCAACCGGAAGACCTGCCTTGATAGAAGCCTGTCTTGCCACGTTCTGTCCCTGTGCTGCCTGTATAACGCAGCCCATGAGGACTTCGTCCACCTGCTCCGGCTTAACGCCAGCGCGGTTTAACGCCTCCTTGATAACTACTGTTCCCAGCTCTGCAGCCGGTGTGTTGCTGAGTGCTCCGCCCATCTTTCCGATCGCGGTACGACATGCCGATGCGATAACTACTTTCTGTGCCATTTCCTTATCTCCTTTTTCTATAGCTGTACTATGGGACGATGCCCAAACACGCGACATTGTACCACAAACCCCTGAATGTTGCAATAAATCTTTTTAAGCCCATTCTGGGTTATTCTAGGTATCATAAATGGTATATTTATCTTGACAATGAATATACAAAAATATAGTATGTAAAGGTACATGTAATGAAAGGAAAAGATATGCGATTTCACAAGATATCCGACAGGGAGTTGCGGTGTCAGATCCCTATGGAAGAGATAAAAAAAGAAGGTTTGGAGCTGAATGACATTCTGAAGCGCGACGAGAGAGCTTATAATTTTCTGCAGTATGTCATGCAAAAAGCCGAAGAGGAAACGGGTTTTGAAAACAACGGTCCCATGTCAGTCGAAGGAACTGTTGTAAATAATGCTCTGGAACTTGTATTCCGTGCTTTGACCGAAGAAGAGATCGAAAAGTTCAAGCACAAATTCAACGCAGACAGCATCGATCGCCCCATCACTCTGGAGTCCAAGCCCGTTTTGCCCATCAGTCTGGCTGAGGATGCACCATGGATCGAGCCTATCACCATAGTGTTTAATGATATACATTCAGTATTTGAGTTTGCAAGAAGGATCAATATCAAGGGTGCATGTGTATGTCTTTACAGCTACCGGGATCAGTATGTCCTGAGGTATGACTTTATAGGCTGCAGTAAGGCAGAAGCCGGTCGCCTCTGCCAGCTGGCCAACGAATTCTCATGCAAGGCGTTCTATGGCCACCGGGACTCAGCCCTGATGACCACAGAACACGGAAAACTTTTAACTGCAGATTTTATGGCTTTTGTTGAATACTGATATCAGTTTCCTCTAAGAGCCATTCCTTTTCATCATCGGTCAGGTAAGGCGATATGCTTTCCCTGACTTTTTTGTAGTATTTTTCCAGAATATCCATATCTTTTGCTGTCAATTCATCAAAATCTATGGCAGATCTGTCATAAGGCACCATGGTAACAAACTCGAAAGTCAGGTACTCACCGTATTCGGTTTTCATGTATGGCACGCACAACATAAGATTCTCCGTGCGTATGCCGTACTGTCCTTCAAGATAAACGCCCGGTTCATCGCTGGTCAGCATGCCTGCCGCAAATTTTTCATCGTCCTTGAGATGCTTTATGCGTATCGACTGCGGTCCCTCGTGCACATTCAAGAGATGCCCAACACCGTGTCCCGTGCCGTGCCTGTAATCAAGCCCCATCTCCCACAGCGGTTCTCTGGCGTAAATATCCAGATTGGCACCGGTAGAATCCTTAAACACCAGCGCCGACAGTCTTAGATGGCCTTTCAGGACAGCAGTAAAATGACACTTCATCTCCGGGGTAACCTCCCCTGTCGCAATGGTTCTGGTGATATCGGTGGTACCGTTTATGTAATGACCGCCAGTATCCATCAGCAGAAACGTATCTTTCTCCAAATGTGCATTGGTCTTTTCCGACGCACTGTAATGCACGATGGCCCCGTGCGCTCCTGTCGCTATGATGGGGTCGAAGCTCTCCCCTATGTATCCTTCCATCTCTTTTCTGATGGATACAAGCTTTTCTGCCACATCGATCTCCGTGATGCTTGCTATATCATCATGATGTTTTAGCCAGAAGATCAGTTTCGTGACAGCAGCACCGTCCTTGATGTGGGCTAAACGGATGTTTTCCATCTCAGTGGGATTCTTGATCGCTTTCATGAGCGTTTCCGGATCCCGTTCATCCAAAAGGGTAACACCGTCTTTTTCATTGTCAGTCAAAACACCCATCATCAGGGCATTAAGAGCGGATCCATCCACCAGTATTGTCCCGCGCAAAGTTTTAATGTCGTCTAAAAAAGAATCATACGGCTTTATGAAAACATTATCATTTTCAAGCATTTCTCTGACGTCCGGTCCTGCCGCATCGGGATCGCAATAGAGATAAGCCCTGTCAGGATAAATGACCGAGTAAGACATAAACACGGGATTGTAGGCAATATCATCACCACGGAGATTATAGACATAGGCTATTGTATCCAAAGCGGACAGGATATGGCAGTCTGCGCCCTTTTCCTGCATTTTCTCCCTGATCAAAGACAGCTTATCAGCACATGATGCGCCTGTATACTGCGTTGAATAAGACCAGATCTTTCTGTGGACGATGGGTGGGCGGTCATCCCAGATCCTGCCGCAGAGATCTTCATCCATGGCTATCCCGATACCGGCTTCATCAAGCTTTTCCTTAAGTTCAGCAGCATCCTCCGCTGTGATGGTAAGACCGTCAAAACCCACCTTAGCACCTGCTGACAGTTTTTCACAGAGGTATTCATGTATCTTCGGAACCCCGGGTTCTCCGGACCTGAAAAGATCTATACCCGTTCCTTCCAACTGCTCAGCCGCCTGTATGAAATAACGTCCGTCAGTCCACAGGCCTGCCGAGTCTTTCAATATCACAACCGTCCCCGCAGAGCCGTCAAAGCCGGATATGAATCTGACACACCTGAAATGATCTCCCACATATTCCGAACCATGACAGTCCCCTGAATATATGATATATGCGGTAAGATCATTCTCTTCCATGAGAACTCTCAGTTTTTCTATGCGTTCCCTGTAAATATTTCCCATGTTCCACTCCTTAAAAAACCCCGCAGCCTCGCCACGGGGTAGAAAAATCCGATCGCTCGGATCTGTCTCATAACAATATGGACATCATATCCGCAGATTCCTGCTTTTGGGATCTAATGATCCAGCCTCAGCAGCTGATGGTCTTACATATCGTATCCATCTCTTCATCCGACAATTCGATATGTGACCAGTTGACATTCGCCGGGTTGTTCCCTTCTGCATATCTGGGTATGAGATGCAGATGGAAATGAAATACTGTCTGACCTGCTGCCTCTCCGTTATTCTGTACGAGGTTAAAGCCGTCACATCCGAGTTTTTCCGTCATATGAGCTGCCATCTTTTTGGCAAGGCGCATTGCATCAGCCGCCAGATCTTCCGGCATCTCAAAAATATTGGCATAATGAGATTTCGGCAGTATCAGAGAATGTCCTCTGGTGGCCGGAGCCGCATCCATTATAACCCTGAATTTCTCATCCTCATACACTGTTCGTGTCGGTATCTCTCCGTTAGCCAGTTTGCAAAAAATACAGTCTCCCATTTTGTCCTCCTTCGTTATTATGAATTGCCCCCTCTATTGGGTCGGTGGCCTGTCGATAGAAACCATTACAAATCATGACTTCGTCATGATGGTTCTACCTTCAAAAAACAAAAGTATCATCCAGTTCGCTCCACAGCTTAAAATCGCCCTTGACCGATATCTCCCCCGTCATGAACGCCCTTTGGAATGTCTCCCTGGCATCGACAATGGCATCCATAACGCTCTGTGGCGCTTTCACATAAACATCAGCCTCCTCAGTCTCGCGAGCATATGAGCAGCTACATTTATCACCGTCTATCTTCACGGACAATGGAAGCTTTTTACCCTCTATGACAAAAACAAAGGTCCTTTTCCTGGGAGGATCCGCCGGCTTAAAAGCCTGTTCAAAATCCTTTATATATTCCTCGTCAGACGGCACTTCATTCTGTCCCATCATGTTCTTGAATTTCTCGGAGAGCTCCCTTATGTCTTCCTTCTGCTGTCTTACGTACTCATCATCTGCCACGTACTCCGAAAGTTTCTCACTCTCCCTTGGTGTGAGTTCAAGCTTTGCGGTCTTTGTGACATTGCGCGTTATAGCCTGATTGCTGGTGGGAAGCTCCTTCTGTTTTTGTGAGATGGTGCGGTAAAGGTTTTCTGCCTTTTTCTCTATGATCTGGGCATAATCCTTATTCAGCTCAAAATCAACGGAGTTTTCCACATAGCCGCTGAGACCGCTGCAGGGCAATCCCCCCAGCATCTCCCAGGCGTTTTCCAAATGTAACCTGCCCTCTTTTTCGCCATAGGTTGTGGACATTACTATAGGCTGCATGTATATGGTCTTGATCTTCTCCTTGTCACCGTAAAGCCACAGTGCATCCAAAAACTGATACATATAGCCCCCGAGCCCCAGCCACTCCACAGTTGTAGCCAGGATCACGGCATCACAATCCTTTATGGTCTGGGGAAGCGTTGATATAAGGTTTTTCTGCTCATAAAGATTGAATCTCTCGTATTTTACGCGGAGATCATCCAGAACCTCTTCTATCTTCTTTAACACATACAATGTGGGATCGTCCAATACTCCCCGCCCACCGTAATATATATTTACTTTCATCTTAAACCCGCCTTGTGATCAGTGGTTATCATCAATTCCGACAGGTAAAAACACCGGGACTCCTCCCTGATGATACCGTTTCGGATAAATATTCACAGCTCCACTATTATATACTGAATCCTGTTTCAACGCAAACAAAAACTCCCAACTTGCGTTGAGAGTTTATCTTTTGCTCTTTAATAATTCCATGATTTGAGGATCAAAAGGTGATTTTCAGAGTCTATCCTCCACCGGAAAGCTTACCTTGAATGTCAACCTTTTGACCATTAAATCAGATTTATTATGCGCACAGCAGCTCGATCTTGTTGGCTGCGACTTCAAGTCCCTCGTACTCAATAGATAACTGAAGTTCCTCGCGCATCGAATCTTTCTTCTCATCCGAAGGCATCGAACCATGGATTTTGCTGTATTTTTCGATGGCCATATTCAAAAGAGTCGAAATAAAAGTGCTTGTGATTGTCATGATCCGTACCTCCTTTTTCTCTATGTTATCATATACGAACTCCGGAAAGTTTTTTTGGGGGTTCTCATAAAAAAACTCAGGATTTTTGAATACCGACATATGATCTGCAGATTTAATCTATATTACAGCCTTCAGATCGACTGCTTCACAGCTTTTTCCTTGTATTTTTTCATAAAAATTGTTAAACTTATACTCACAGTCAATATCATGCAGTATACAGGCTGCTTGCCGAGCATTTTCCGATATCGGGCAAGCCCGTAGAATATCAGTAACCCGGCTGTGAATAGTAACAGCCTAAAGGGGAGGATATACAGATGAGAAAACGCAAACGAATCGGTTTATTCGTGTCATATCCCGAAATAACATATGTTCGCAGAGTCATCGAAGGCATAATGAAACAGTGTGCCAGATATGACTATGATCTGTGCGTGTTTTCATCCGGTGTCCATGTTTCATTCTCCAACCAAAACTATATGCACGGAGACACAAACATCTTTAATCTTGCAAATCCATACAGGCTGGACGGGGTTATAGTAGATGGTTCGACCCTGACGGGAGACGAAGATAACCGGACAGCAAAAAAACTTACCGAAAGGCTCTTAACAAATAAAGACCTTCCCAAATGTGTCCTCGAACTTCCTGCCGATGGTTTCAAACTAATCTCAAATAACGACGAAGAAGCGCTCCGCGACTCGGTCCGCCATATCATTGAGGTACACGGAAAACAAAAGATCTGTATCCTTACCGGACAAAAAGATAATGAAGTTGCCGAAGAAAGACTTAGGATATACCTGGACGAGATAAGAAAACACGGTCTTGATGTCCTCCCCGAACATATCATTTACGGAGATTTTTATTATTTCAGCGGAGATACTCTGGCACAAAGGATAGCAAACCGGGAGATCAGCATACCTGAAGCCGTTATATGTGCAAGCGATACCATGGCCATGGGACTTATAGACAGATTGGAGAAACTGGGTATCCGGGTTCCGGAGGATATCATAGTGACAGGCTTCGACGCATCCGATGAAGGAGCGATAAACACCAAAACCATAACATCCTATGAACCATCAGACAGGCAGATGGGAGCAAATGCCGTAGATTATCTGAGAAGTCTTATGGAGCCGGGTGCAGCGATCGATCCCTACACCATGGAAGCAGGATCACATTTTCATGCCGGTGCAAGCTGCGGGTGTTCCGTGGATCCCACATATGCAATGAAGCGGTTCAGACATCTGTTGTATGTGAGTTCCTACAACATGGCCGACGAGGAACAAAAGGACAAAGTGGCTCTCGGTACATTTATAGAGACCTATGTACTCGAAGGATTCACCGCATCCAAGACCCACGAGGAATGTTTACAAAATATCTATAACTATGTCAATCTTCTGAGACCATATCAGAACTTTTTCCTCTGCCTTAAGGAGGATTGGCTCAGCATGGAAAACCCTGTGTTTGAAGGTTATCCGGAAAAGATGCGGCTTTGTCTGTCAAATTCGATGGTCGGAGAAGATGCTTTCTTTGATGAAGAAAGTGCAGTTTCTTTCCCTACCGAGATCATGCTGCCGAAACTTGACGAGGACCGTGAACGTGCATCCGTATTTTACTTTTCAGCCGTGCATTTCAACGGAGAACTCCTGGGTTATGCCGTACTTCAGAGAGAGCTTAAGACTCATCCCGTGATAAACCTGATCCATAGAAATTGGCTGAGATATATCAATAACGCCCTTGAAATGATAAGGTCAAAAGAAAGGCTTGTGGACTTTTCAGTCAGGGATATGATGACCGGGGCGTATAACCGCCGAGGAATGTACGAAGAGTACAGGGAAATGCTCTCAAATGCGGAAGATGGTGACTCTCTGCTGGTATGTGTTGCCGACATGGATGGTTTAAAATATATCAATGACACCTTCGGTCACGCAGAAGGGGATTATGGTATAAAAGCCATCTCCAATGCCCTGCAGTCCATAACAAGCGGGAACGAGATCTGCGTCAGAAGCGGCGGCGACGAGTTTTTCCTCATAGGTATAGGGCAATATCATAAGGAAGACGAAAGGGACAAAGCCATTGCATTTAAAAATGCCCTTTCCAAGCTATCCGCAAATGCAGGCAAACCGTACAACATTTCTGCCAGCATCGGATGCGCTGTCTTTAAGGATTGTAAAGCGATCACTCTTGACAGTGCGCTGAGCGAAGCAGACGAAAGGATGTACCGGTATAAGATAAAAAACCGAAAGCAACGTAAGGTATGACAGCATCTCTTATCCTGTCATACCTTACCCACCATTATCCGCTCTATGTATCCCATTTATGATACTCGAGTCTGTCGCTGATGGTATTGACTGCCGCAGCGAAACCCACCGCAAGATCTTTCATTCTGCGCCTTATGGGAGAGTTGTTCTTTGCAGCCTCGTTCAGCTTTTCATCAAGCTCTGCCAGGCTTACGGTCTTTGACTCCAATTCTTCCGTTTCAGAAGCCTGTGACAAACGCTCCTCCTCTGCTGTCCTAAGTGACATGTGATCTGCATTGACCACCTTCCTCCGAAGCTCCGTGATCTCCCTGAAAATATCCGCATTTCCCCTTATGCACTGTTCATACAACCCGTATCCTATCCCAACAGCAGCCTCGTCCTGGTGATCAATCACTGCCAGCAGTTTTTCCATCAGCCCTGCCAGCTGTGCAACAAAGCTTTTGCTGTACATATGATCATAGCAAAAAAACACTTCCGTACCGGAATCATTCAGAAATACAGTTTCATCATCCAGTATGATATGATCCTCACAAAGATAGAATCTCAAAAGGTTCTCATGCAAACGTCTCAAAGAATTCATCAGTTTTTCCATAAAGCCTGAATCTGCTTTTCTGCTGTGCATATAATCCCTGAGACTTATCTTTCCGGTGATATTAAACCAAAATGTCATCTCCCCGTCATAAGGCAGTATTTTGACCGGGATCAGATCATCCACTGCAAATCCGGAAAAAACCTTCTCCGCTATCCTCGCATCATGGGTTTCCGCTTTCCCCTGCTCTATCACCACCATATAGCTGTGTTTCATGTTTTTCTTATATTCTATCTTCAATTTTTCCGTTCTCCGATCTCATCCTTTATAGTATCCGCAAAACGCAATGCATATATTGTTTTCTCCGGTGAAAGCTCAAGATACTCCTGTTTCACCACGGAGACTTCCTTTACAAGTTTGTGAAATTCAACCGCCTGCCCCACACTATGTGCCATTGAAAATATGATCATAGGCAGCAGCAGGCTCGCCTCTATGGTAAATGATGCTTTTCTTTTCATTTGTGATCATCCTACTATTAATGTAATGGCACGATTCGTAAACGAATCCTGCCCTATCGGTCGGAACCATTACAAATCATGACTTCGTCATGATGGTTCCTCCCTCATATAATATGCACAGACAGGATCCGTAAAAGAATCACATGTCACTTCGCGTCACTTTTCGCACCCGTTTGTTAAAGCAGTCCATTGCTCAACGATATCATCTCCATGATACCGAAAGCCGCCAGCAAAAAAGGAACAAACGGGACTTTAGTCTTCCTGCTCTTTTTTAATATGAGCACCAGGAACAGACCGCACATACCACAGAGCGTCAGCGCGGAAAAAAACAGCTCCATGTTTTTTTCAAATCCCGACATTGCTCCGGTACACAGCAATATTATGCCGTCTCCCATACCTATGCTCTCTTTTGTAATCACAGACAGCAACATAACAGCCACTCCTATGGCCGCACCACGGAAAACATCAGGAACATCAAGCCTTCCGCCAAACAGTCTCACTGCAAGGTCCAGCCCCGCTATGCACAAGGGTATCATGATGTTTATCTCACCACTTTTTATATCCTGAGCTCCGGCCCATACCAGCATGACCAGTATCAGGATAAGATCTATATATTCTATCAATTTATCTCCTCCGAATTTTTTCTTGTTAACGATTTTAGTTACTGATTCACCCGACTATTGAACGTAATCTGAAAATTCCCCGGATCTGGAAATCGGTAGTTGATTTCGTTCAATAGTATAATCGGCATCATTTCAGACTTCCGGCAGGATTAACAGGGCTAATCTATGCAGATGCTACCTCTTCCGTCAGTGAGAGGCAGCGCACTTAGGACACGCATGCCGGTCTCCCGTCTCCGATGGTTTTACCATCAATATTGTCCTTTTAAGACCTGGGCATGTGAGGGTGGAATGATATCTGTCTCCATAATCCGTCACATATATCAGCTGCATGATGGTCGCCTCCTTACCGCAGGTTTCACATGCCTTGTATTTGCCTCCGGATTTATTTCTCAATGTCAACATATCCGTCCATGAAACCGCGCGTATGGTAAGATCCAAATACGGGCAGTCCGTCCTGTTATGATAAGCTGTCCCGGTGGGAGTAATATAAACCCATTGACTGTCATCGGTTGTGTTGGTAACCCTGTCACCTATCCACTTCGCCGACACAGCATTTTGTGTAATGGTGTAGGCTTTAACTCCAAACACCGTTATCGGAAGCTTTACCCTGTAAACCGCTGCAAGCTTAATATCTCTTCCCTCAAGGTCAGACTCTGCCAGAGAAATCCCCAAACTCCCGAACTCAATAAACCTGTCCGGACACCCATACTCTGACAACTTGGCATGAAACAGGACCGTGGCTTCCGCCATGTTAACAAAATCTCCCTTGTCCGAAGTATCCTGCTCTTTATAAGCGGAAAAAGCCATAAATCTGGCAGTGTATGACAGTGCCTGTCCCACACCGGATTGTATTTCCATCACCCTGAAATGAAACAACAGAAACACTGCGAAGCATACAAACAGAGGCAGAACCACCATGGTCTCTATCAAAAATGACGCCTTCCTTCGATATGCATGACAGGATGCCCTTTTATTTCCGGCAGACAGCAGATGGCGCGCTTTGCGATTATTTGGAGAGAAGGCCGCAAAGCAGCTGCCCAAGAAAAAATGCAAGTGAGGAGTTTTATTTTGTTGTTCAAAAGACATAATGTGAAAAATCATTTTCTTATCATCACGGGCATCCTGTCATGCACACCGCGGATGGGGCATGACATCAATCAGATCATTCCGGCCGTTGCGGCATATAAGTCTGAACCGTATTCTCTTCTATCTGAAATCTTCCTTTCCGGACATTTCCCACAGATACAAACCCCAGAAAAACACGGTCAAAAGAAAAAGCATAATCAGCCTTTATAGCCACAACGGCATTATCCATACAGAAATCGTTGTCTCCACAGGACTTCCTGTAATTTTGTTCAATAAGATCCATGGTCCTGAAGGATAGTGTCCTGCGGCTCTTAAGATATATGAGTTTCTGAATATACTCCTCATAATCCGCGCCGTTTTCACAGTTCAGTGCGCATGCATCGCCGGACAGAACCGTGGAAATGCTGTCTACATCAGTAGTCCAGTGGACAGAATCCTTTATCCATGAAATCTTTCGGCCTGCCATGAGAGCCCTTATATCCAATATGCTCTCGACAAAAGCCCACGAGGCCAGTATCCCCTGCTCAAGCGCTGCTACTGCTGCCTCGCCCACACCTGTGGGCGCCAGGATCGCCGCTGCGAGAGCAAGAGCTTCCTCCTGTTTTATGCTATCGCTTTCCAGATATAACATGTTTGCCGCTTCTCTTATCAATAAGAGCTCTGCAACAGCTTTTTTCAGGTTTTCAATATCACTTGTCTTACCTCCCAGAATATACTCCAGTTCATAATCCAGGCCGTGCTCCATGCCGGGCCTTTTATTCTTCCCGTAGCAACTGAAATGCTCGCTGATATAGTTGTTAAATACCGCAATATCTATCCAGTCCTGTTCAAACACCGCCCTCATGTTTCCATGGTTTTTGAACCGCTCCGACACCCTCTCAAAATATGGTATCCGTTTTGATGACAGTACTGTTCCCCGTGGAACAACCAGACTTATCACGCTGCTGCGTTTGAACCTGTCGTATGTATCGACCGGATTTGGCGGAGGTTTCGCACCCTCGTACGTATCATCCATGGCTTCATGATCCGTACTGTTTTCTCTCTCCTCCCTCGCAGCTTTTTTCTCTTCTCTGACAGTCTCCTTGGAATCGGATATAACCTCGTCCACCGATGGCATATTTTCGATCTCCTCCTCGGACTGCGACAGTCTGTCATATATATCCTGTGCTTCCGTGAGCAGCATCATGGAACTCCACGAGCTCACTGCCAGTTTTCTGAAAGCCTCTCCACTGTTATCCGTTGCCAGCATATACTCTGTGACCTGCGCGTTCTCCACACGCATTCGGAAAAAATTCTTCCCGTTTCCGAAGAAGCTGTCATCATAAGGATCAAGATTCAGAGTGCTGTACCTGAGCAGTTTCTCATCCATCTTCGATATACTCAGTTCTCCTTCACCAAACCCGCCGTTCAGCAGGAAAACATCATAATTTTTGAAGATCCAGTCCGAGTATCCACTTAACACAGACTCTGCCGCCGAAATCGATACCTGTGTGGCAAGCCCTTTCATACCGTGTACTCTTGCAGACTCCAACAGGGCAAATATCAGGGAGGCTATCAGCATCATGGAGAGCGATGTGAATACCGTCATACTGCCCTTCGCATTATGAGCTGACCGTGCTGACATTTTCGGATATACTCTCAAAGATACTGTTCACTATCTCTGTTATCTGGTCCTTGAATATTATTACAAGTCCCACCAGCACCACGATGATCAGCACGACCTCCACAGTGCCCATTCCCCTGTCGTCTTGTATCATTCCTGACAGAGTGTTTTTCGTCTTAAACAAAAACTCATTTAATAAATTCGTCATCATCCTGACTCCCTTCGTTTTCATACTTCCATTGTGAATATCGCCGGCACGATTATCACAACTATCACCACCAGTAACGACAGCATCATGGGAACAAGCATTTTCGTGGATGCTTCCGCTCCCTTTGCCTTTGCCTGATTGCGCAGCATAATATACGCATTCTCGACTTCCCGTTCCAGCATGAGATCCAGATCCTTTCCACCTTTTCGCAGATTCTGCAGGATCATGGATATGAGCTTTCGATAAATACCGAGATCTGTATGTTCCGCAAAATGTGCCAGACTTTCTTTTTCACTCTTGCCGTCCTTTATCTGCCGGGATGTAAGCAGCATTTCTTCATAGACTGCATCCCTCTTTCTCCCGTCTTCCACTCGTTTTAAGTATGCGTTCACTATGCGTTCCCATGCCGCAGTGACCGTCATCCCCGATCCGATCAAAAGACTGAGTGCCGACACCATCATGGGATATCCTCTCTCAAGCTCGATCTTTTTCTCTTTTGCCTTTTTCTTTTTATCTTCTCTTTTTGCCACAAATAGTCCGACAGCAGCGAACATGCCCAAAAACAGTATGTTGTAAGTACCGCCTTTCTGTGGCAGAGACCAGTTTATGTCAATTCCGTCAATCTCCGACGGCAGACTGAGATACTCTCCTTCACCGGCGTTTCGCATCACGAGCTCTTCATCGAGATCTTCCATGAAATCCCCGGTACTTTTCTCCGTGTCAGGGAAAGCCATAAAATAAAAAGCATGTTCAACCTGTCTGCCATCGCATTTTAGTTCTGCCGTAACCTGTATAGGAGTGCCTTCCGGAGCGATCCTGTCATCTCTCAAAGTGCCATCAGATGCCACGACACCTGATGGCTGGAAATAATATATGGCAGAAACTTCTGCTTTTACTTTTTTTTGCGAATCACCTTCGCTATCAACCTCAATAACATAATTCTTTTTTGGATACACTTCCCCCTTTACACAATCCGGATGACCTTCCTCGCCGTAAAAGGATTCCTCCAGCATATCTATCGCGGCAATGAAGGCTTCGTTCACCTCCGGGCCGCTCAAATGCTCATCCTCTATTCGGACGCTGTAATCCTGTTGTACTCCCTCCATTTCGAGCACAAGTTTTTGCGTGTAGGCGCCATGTCCGTGTTCTCTTCTTTCCAGCAGCACGCCGCCCTCGTCATCCGTTTCCAGTTTTTTGTCACTTCCTGCGAACCAGGATGCAAATCCCAGGAAACCTATGGCTGCACCCAGCACAAAATATATCTTCATCTCTTCCCGGAAATGAAACCTCTTCCACAGCAGAAGTGCTGTTACACACAAAATTGACAAACATACATATATGACCATATTTACACCACGATATTCATTATCTTTTCACCCAGCACATACGCTGTGCAATACACTGCCAGCGCAACCGTCATAACAAGGATCCCGGTAGGATTGTGATAGAGCACGTCAAAATAGTCCGGCGTTGAAAACCGCACATATCCTATAATGAACAGCGGCATGATATTCATGACCCTGCTCTCGTACTTTCTGGACGAGAGTTCCGTATCTATGTCATTTTTCAACCGTAGTTTCTCTCCCATCCTGTCCGCCGTTTTCTTTATGATGTGTCCGAAATTTCCTCCGCCTCTCTTGGCAAATATGAACACCTGACAGAATGTGCTGATATCTTCACAGTCACTCCTGCTGGAAAAATCATCCAACAGATCCTCGATGGCTGCATTCATGGACATGTTTCCCACCATATGCTTTAATTCAAGATACATATCGCTGTGCCTGCCATATAAACGTTCTATCTCACTCAAAGATTCGCGAAATGCGTTCTCGATGGAATAACCCGCATTTAAGGAAGAAGCGATGGCTAAGATCGCCTCCCTGAACTCAACGCACAGCCGGTATTTCCTTTTCTCGCGCATAACCGGCTCCCTGACCTTAAGAAGTAAAAAATACAAAGGGACTGCCAAAACCACCATATACAGACTGTCATAAAAAAGATAACCCAATACCAGTGCCAATACCACGCTTGCCGCCATGGTCTTAAGCCTGTCTGTCAGCTTAAATCTGTACCTGCGATAATCCGGCCTGCCGGAGCTTTTCCGTGTGTTTGAGTTCTCCGACTTTTTCCCAGTTTCCGTAGATCTTTCCGTCAAGTTCTCCCGCCTCCCTGAAATGGAATAAATTATTCAGCCTGACTTCGCCGTCTTCTATCCCGTCAATCTCGGCAATATCCAATACTTTTCGGCTCTTATCCCTCAGTCTTCCCAAGTGCACCAGTAGGTCAACTCCTGATGCTATCTGAGAACGTATTGCTGCTACAGGAAGGTTTTTACTGCCCATCAAAACCATGGTTTCGAGTCTTGACACCATGTCCCGGCATGAATTAGCATGTCCTGTTGATAGTGACCCATCATGTCCTGTATTCATAGCTTGCAACATATCCAGCGCTTCACCGCCTCTGCACTCGCCTACTATTATCCTGTTGGGCCGCATACGAAGGGCACTGCGGATGAGATCTCTGATGGAGATCGATTCCGCTCCCTCTCCTATTACCGTTCTCGTCTCCAAACGCACGAGGTTTGGAATGTTTTTAAGCTGAAGTTCCGCTGAATCTTCTATCGTGATTATCCTCTCTGTTTCAGGAATGTACTCAGAAAGAGCATTTAAGAAAGTAGTCTTACCAGATCCGGTTCCGCCCGACAGGTAGATATTATAACCTGATACAACCATCAGTTTTAAAAATCCTGCTACCTGTGCCGAAACAGATCCGTAACTGATAAGATCATCCATCGAGATAGGATGTTTGGGAAATTTCCTGATTGTGATGGCAGACCCATCAATAGAAATGGGGGACAGCACGATATTAACTCTGGAACCGTCGCTTAACCTTGTATCGACTATGGGGTTGGCCTCGTTTACGAGTTTATTGTTTGCCGCAACAATTGACTGTATGGTGTCTTCCAGCTTATCCTTATCGGAAAAGCTTTTGTCCCACCTGTAAAGACGGCCGCATCTCTCATAGAATATGTCCTTAAATCCGTTGACCATTATCTCTGTAATGTCATCATCGTCTATGAGTTCCTGAAGAACATCCAGTTTTCGCAGCGAGTAAAATACCTCCGTTCTGGCTGCTCTCCTTTTTGAAAGCGAATACTTTTTTGTACCGGAGCAGATCTTTTCATCTATCAGACCCAGCACCTCCGCATCACTCATATCTTTTGTAAGATCGATCTCCTCAAGGACTTTTTCTCTTATATCCTCTGCATAAGCATTCAATTTATGTTTCCTCCCTGCATCTGTAAATCCTTTTTTTCATCTCAGTACCTCCCTCATAAACCCTGTAAAGTCGTGCCTGTCCGGGTCGCCCGACAGCAATTTCCCGGGTATCTTAAGCTCGCCGAAGCGTTCCGTAAGATCATCCCCCACAGGCATGCTTTCCCTGAACTCCTTCACATAACTGTCTCCGACGGCAGTCTCATCGGACACGCAATAAAACTTCGTGCACATTAACTGCAGAGCCCGTATACAGCCGGCATTTTCCGGAGCCTGAACCACAATACACTCATAATCCGTCTCGGACAGGATCCTTGAAAAAAGGAGTTCAAAATCATCAGCAGTAATATCCGACAAATCTTCAGGCTGACTGAATCCCGCTATTACCGCAGGTCCCGCCCTCTCATTTGATATTGCACCCGCGATCTGTCCAAGGCTTAGATCCGTGGATCTCATGTAATAGAAGAGATCTCCGGCATCGTAAGCTTCATCCTTGAATCTGAATTCAAACAACGAAAAGTTAATATAGAGTGTTTTGCACTCCTCCCCGCGCACCGATGCGAAAGCAAAAGTAAGATCAGACAGTTTATTCATGCCTCCGGGTGCGTAAAATCCGACCAGTTCCTTTTCAGAAAAAGAACTGCCGAAGCCCCTCAAGTATATGTTACATTTCAGCAGGGTATCGTACACAGCGCTCAAAAGGTCATCCGCCGGCAAAAAACGACAAAGTATCTCTACACCGGTCAGATCCCTCCCGCTCTCGCCGAGAGAAAAGATCTTTCCGTCGCATTTTCTGTACAGGTCTTCCGTCAGGAATTCTCCCGATATAATAAATATGTCTGAGAAAAGCGTGCCGTCCGGCAGATTATCATGATCCGTATAGAGTACCACTGGAATGTTTTCACATTTTTCTGATATGTAACTTACCAATCCGGGGCCGATAAGATTATCTATTATCGTGATACCAGGGTGAATAATCATCACCTCCCCCGTAAAAAGTTTTTCTGTTGGATAAAAAACAGATCCAGGTGAAATATAAAATTTTGATTTGTCTGATTTACTTGATGAATGCATTATAGCACAAACTTTAAAATAAAAAAATAGCGTATTCTGCAAGTTTTAAAAAATTTCAACTTGCAGAATACGCTAAATTTGGTACAAAATATCTTTGATCTATCTTTCGATTTACGACCTCAGACATTTCAATTTATGCCCAGAAGCCTCTTGAAGGGTCTTCCTGAGACGCCTCATTCAGGTACCCTCGTCCGTAGGTCAGTCCCGCCGTGACTGCCTCGGGATGCTCCATAATGGGTTCAGATCTGTCTTCCGCTGCCGCAACCTTAAAGGCTTCGTACAGCGTCATCATATGTTTTTCCGCCTCTGACAGCTCAGCCTTCGAACGCTTTACCACCGCCATGGCGATCAATCTTTTGCAATAATCGTATATAGGAAAGAGGCTCTTTGAGATCTCATATTTGAAATCCAGTGTGTCCTGAAGCTCTGTCAGTACATCTCCTGCTCTTCCGGCGTTTTCCTTAAATCCGGCAGCATCACCGGCAGAAAGACATTCCTCCGCTCCTTTTATATATGTGAAAAAAATGTCATATACGATCACTATCATCTGTCCACGGTTGCAGTTGGACAGGCGTCTCGTAAAATCTCTTTTCTGTTCGTCGGTCACTTTATATCCTCCGGATCGATCCATAGCAAACGAAAAAAGAAATCTCATTCACTATAAATGCGAATATGCACACAATTGCGATTAGAAGTGCTTCTTCTATGCATCAGTTCAACAGCTGCAGAACCTGCTGCGGCATATCATTTGCCTGCGACAGCACTGAAATAGCCGCCTGGTTCAAAATATTGAGATTTGAATACGCGGTCATCTCTTCAGCCATATCCGTATCCTGAATACGGGAGATTGCCGACTCCATGTTCTCATTGGTTGCTTCAAGACTCTTAACCGTGTAATCGATACGGTTTTCATAAGCACCGATACGGGATCTCACCGTACTGACACGGGCTATAGCCTCATCCATACTGGCAATAGCTTTGTCCGCACCGCCTTCTATACATACATTCACTGTGTCCACCATGAGTGAAACACTGTCGACTGCCGGTATCGAAACCACTATCTCCTGGTCCTCATGAGCTCCCACCTGTATGCTCATGGTACCTATGGATGTCACGTCCATATTATATGTTCTCTCAACAGGTTCCAACGCCCGGGTTTCTTCATTGAAGCTCTCATCACCGATCATGAAGGACAGCTCAAAACCATCCGCATCCGTCACGGTAACCCTGTTTCCATTCGAATATGTCGTAGCAGTCGCCGAAAAACCGGATCCGAGTTTTACTGAAGCATCCATCCCGGAATACGCGGTGTTCGCCGGATTTGATCTCAACACACCATCTATTTTTATCTCTATGGGATCGGCAGCGCCGTATGCTTTTGTGGTCAGATAATAATCTCCCGCTGCAGCGCCCTCTTCCAGCGATATTCCTGCCAACTGCGCCCCTTCGCGAAGCTGTCCCAAAACTTCATTATAATCACCGCTAACTGTAAAAGTATACCCGTTTAAGCTCACATCGTGTGAGTTTCCGTCAGTAAGTGCTGCATCTATGGAGATGTCTCCCCTGGCACGCCTTCCGGCTATTACATCCACGGAATAATCACCATCATCCACATGCTCGCTGGTACGGAAATTTGAAACATTCTCATTTGAAAATACCCTGCGATCCTGAGATCCGTCCAACAGAGACTTGCTGTTGAACTCAGTGTCGGATGCAATCCTGTCGAGCTCCTGCTGGAGCTCAAATATCTCGTCCTGACATGCCGCCTTATCCGCGTCTGTCATGGAATCCGTCGCAGCCTGAACAGAAAGCTCTCTCATACGCTGCAATATCTCCATGGTCTCATTCAAAGCACCGTCCGCAGTCTGCAGCACGGATGTACCGTCATTGGCATTCCTGTCTGCCTGATCCAGAGCATCTATCTGCGCCCGCATCTTATTGGAAATAGCCATTCCCGAAGGATTGTCGCTGGCTTTATTGATCTTAAAACCTGATGAAAGTCTCTGAATTGAAGCTGTAAGATTGTCCTCAGTCCTGTGGAGCTGTGCATTTGTAATAGCTGCCGAGATATTCTGATTTATTCTCATATAGTACTCCTTTTGTCCTTTTAAAAACCATTCACTGCCGGTTCACATACTGATATTTTTGTTACTATTCCAGCCAATATCATATAGCATACAGTCTGCTCAGCAAGCTGGCAGCCTGTATACTACATGATATTGACTGTGAATAGTAACATATTTTTCTCACATTATGTATATCGGACTCTCATGCAAAAAACTTAATCAGCTTTGACGCTTCATCAAATAAAGTCTCCAATTCATTCCTGCCGACGCTGTCACTGCCGTTTAATCCGTAAGCCATGTCATTCACATCTCTCGAATACAGAATATCAATGCTCTTATTTTCCAGCTCATCCGACTTTGCCCTCAGCATATCCGCTCCTGCCCTGGAATCACAGGCTATATAGCCCTTCACGGTCCCGTCCTTCAGCATGAGTTTTGCAGAGATCCGCCCGTACCTTGTATCATTCGTAAAAACAGTGGCTGTTCCCTTATCATCCTCCGAAGAGACTATGCGAAGAGAAACATTTGAAACACCGTCCTCCGTCTCCACAGGTATGTTATAATGTTTTGATCTCGCCATATGTGACGTTATGTTCAGCTGCATGCATGCGAGCTGCATCTGTCTGATGTCTATCGCCGTCATTCCGTCACGCTCAAAGGTCTGCATACAATGCTCTGCCACGTCAGCCAGGGTTTCCAGAGCCTGCCCCAGCTCATCCGGAGTCTTCACATCATCCGCAAAGGCCTTGAAAATTTCATCCTTTGCAGCCTTGAATCG
>JAILBP010000050.1:0-2312 GCA_024680835.1 Lachnospiraceae bacterium
ACAAGGCGGCGGAAGAATGGAAGCGATTGTCTGCAAAGATTGATGAGTATGTTGCCTTTTGCAGCGAAGTAAATGAAAGGCCAAAAGCAGAGGTGGTACGTATCTACGGAGAGAAGGCTGCAGGCAATATGTCGCACTACACCAGAGAGTGGATCGGTGGTAAAATGGAATTCATGCTGGGACAGCTGAAGAGCCGGTGCAGCGCAGAAGTATTTTCGGAATTTGAAAAACTGATTGCATGACAAAAAAACCACGGGGACGGACCTCGTGGTTTTTCACTGCTCCTTCAGAAGTCGATAAAGCACAGTCCTTGAAAGAGCAGTAATACGGCTGATTTGGCGCATGGATATTCCTTTATCAAGAAACGATCTGATGTTTTGCTTTAAGACATCCTGATCAACCGGAACACTTTTTCCTAACCTTCCGGTAATGATATCCACAGCTTTCTTATCATTGATCTTTACAAGTGATGGATGATCTTCCCTGTTTTTTTGCTGATCTATTTCTGCGGGTTTTATCAGAAAATCCTTCAACACCTTTTGATCCATCATTTTTAAAACATGATCGATATCCGTGATTCCTGAACGATTCAATATATATTCTGATGCACTGCTATATTCATATTTCTCCGGTCTTGAACATATCCCTGCAACTACAGGATTATGTAAAATATAATGCACAAGTTTAAGAAAGTACCGTTCATCATTCACAGGCTCGCTCTTATATCTATCCTGAAAAAGATTTCCACAGCGATCATACTTGGTATTATACCAGTGGACATATGAGTCCAAAAGTCTTCGAAATACAATAGACAAAGGCTCCTTTCCTTCTCTTATCAAAAGATGTATATGATTATCCATAAGACAATAAGCAAACAATTCGTAGCCGCAGATATCCTTATAACGTGATAATCTGTTGAGGAATATCACCCTGTCTTCCCTGTCCCAGAATATAATTTGTCTGTTTACTCCCCTTAGTATGATATGGTAAATATTGGTAGTGCTTAAAACTCTTGCCTTTCTTGACATCTTTTTCTATAATCCTCTTTCTGTTGGTGGCACAAAAAATTCTTTAAAACGTCACATCAAAAAATATAGGCTGACTGAAACAGACGGTCGTCTGTTTACTCTTCGGAAGATATTCCCGAACCGTTGATAAATGTTTTAATATATTATTACGTTTTTGTCAACAAAAAAATAAAAACTACGGGAAAAACCACGGGGACGGACCTTGTGGTTTTTTGATGCTTGACATGGTTTTGCTTGAAGAGTATACTATGAAACCATATAAATCAAATTGATCGGAAAGGAAAAAAGATGTTAAATCGCGCATCCGCAATTGAATGGGCAGCGGTCTGGGCCATGAGTGTCGTCGTCAACGCGCATGGTTTTAGGTTTGCATATTCAAATACGGATCCAGGTAAGCGATAGGTTATCTTTTCAATCATATTTCAGAGTATATGAAACCACTTATCTGTCCGGGTAAGTGGTTTTTTATATCAAAACATTGGAAAACCAAAAGGTCCGTCCCCGTGGTACAAAAAGGAGGCAATGTATGGATAAAAGGATCGGGATCATAGGATATGGCAGTATGGGAAAGATGCTGCTTTCGAAATTCAGTGAATCCGGCATGTTGAGTAATGAAAAGCTGTTCATAGCGAACAGGACACCCGGTAAGATTTCGGAAGCGCCGGAAAAATATACGGTCTGCACATCAAACAAGGATTTGGCGGCAAGATCAGATATGGTTTTCCTTTGTGTACGACCGGGAGATATCAAAACCGTATTGGATGAGATCGGAGAAGATGTAAGCGATGAAACGCTGATCGTATCACTTAACGGAAGCATTCCATTTGCATTATTGGAAAGCAGAAAAAAACATAAATACGCAAAAGTGATTCCTGGGGTAACCGCGGAGATCAACCGCAGTCAGACATTGATAACCTATAATCAGGCGGTTACGGAACAGGACCGGAAAGACCTGGAAATGCTGCTTTCTTATATCGGTAACGTGATCGTTTTGCCGGAGGAAGAGATGGGGATGGGATCCGAGCTGGTCAGCTGTATGCCCGGGTTTATAGCTTCTATGTTTGATGTAATATGTAGCTCTGCAAAAAAGCATACTTCCATATCCCCGGAACAGATCCGGGAGATGGTATTGTCTACGCTTGCAGCTACCGGTGAGTTGATGCTTGAGAAAAAGATGAGCTTTGAAGAAGTAGTGGAGAGAGTAGCAACGAAGGGAGGGATCACAGCAGTAGGTGCGGATATCATCTATGAGAGGTTTCCACAGGTGGCAGATGAGATGTTTGA
>JAILBP010000137.1:0-7945 GCA_024680835.1 Lachnospiraceae bacterium
AAAGACCTTTTAAGCATTCGGAGTATGAGTTTTTATTGAAACCACGAATGATTCGTATGATGCTGAAGTGCCACAGATCGTGCAGAGATAGAAACGTTTATTTGTTGTGCGCGGGAGCTTACGTTTCCAAAGATATGAACATAGTTGGCGCGTATCCGGATAAAATGTATTCATGGGGATATTTTCCCTCTTTTTTTGATTATGGTGAAAACGGACCGGAAAAAGGGAAACATGATATTACGAAAATTCTGTGGTGCGGGAGGTATATTACGTGGAAGCGTCCGATGATGGCGGTGGAACTTGCCAAACATCTGAAAAAGCATGGCAAGGAATTCAGTTTGACGATGATAGGAAACGGAGAATTAAAAGGTTTCGTAGAGCGTGAGATAAATGCACAAGGATTGTCTGATAACATAAAAATGCTGGATTCTGTTCCTCATGAAGATATGCATTGCCGGTTTTTGGAATCTGATATCTTTTTTATGACATCGGATCGCAATGAAGGTTGGGGCGCAGTTTTAAATGAAGCCATGAATGGCGGTTGTATATGCGTGGCGGATCGTATGACCGGAGCAGCACCATGGTTGATAAGGGATGAAGAAAACGGTTTTTTGTATGACGATCCTCAGGAGGCATATAAAAAAATCGACGGGATACTGGAGATGGATGAGTATACTGTCCGAAGGATTCAAAAAAACGCATATGATACTATAAGAGATGGATGGACACCGAGGCTTGCGGCAGAAAGATTAAAGTCTTTTATAGAGGATCCTGCCGGTTTTGTTTCGCCATCCGGTGGAGTTATGAGAAAACTGTGATGTTTTTTACTTTGTGAGCAAAAGTTAGCTTAAGTGGATAAAGCATAATCGGAGGATGACAGCCGGTGTTGGTCTATACTTTGAACTGGGGCGGAAATTACACGGGGAGTATAAGCAGGATTATTCGTGATATCGAGGATTCACTGAAACAGGATGATGTGACCTTTGTGCATTATTATGAGTCAGGTGAAGCCGGAGATCAAAACTATATCAGGCTTTCGGGATGGACGATGTCGCACTTGTATTATTATTGGGCGCATATTACCGGAAATCGTTACGGAACAGGTCTTATACCGGCAAAGAAATTTATAAAAGCAGTAGAAAAAGGAAAGCCTGACGCGGTACACATTCATTGCCCGAATGGCTTTGCCATAAATATTTATACTGTATTGGAGTACCTGAAAGCTCAAAAAATACCAACGGTAGTGACGAATCATGCGGAGTTTTTTTATACCGGGAACTGCGCACATGCCATTGATTGCAATCAGTTTGTCCATGGATGCCGCAAGTGCCCGGATCATAAAGTTCATGGAAATAGTATTTTTTTTGACAGAGCTTCATATACTTGGAAACGAATGAAAAAAACTTTCACAGGATTTGAGAAGCTGATAATGGTCGGTGTTTCTCCGTGGTCGGTTAGCAGGATCGGAATGTCGGACATAACATCGAAGTTGAGGATACAGCTTGTTGAAAATGGTGTGGACACTTCTGTTTTCAAATATAAAAATGATGGTGATATTTTTGGACTGGATGATGATCGGATGTTGATACTTCATGTGACATCCCGTTTTACTCTGGAAGATAACGATCTCAAGGGCGGAAGATATTTTTGGGAACTGGCGTCGGAATTTGCAGAGGATGACCGGTTTTGTTTTATCGTTGCAGGAGAGTTCCGGATTGACGGAACGGAGATACCGCATAATATGAAATTTCTTGGTGAAATAAATAACACCGAGGAGCTTGCAAGCTTATATAGCCGTTGCGATCTTACGGTTATAACTAGTAAGAGAGAGACATTTGGAATGACCTGCGCCGAAAGTCTATGCTGCGGGACGCCGGTAGCCGGATTTGTTAATGGCGGGTCTGATTCGATAGCTGTTGAGGAATATTCGGATTTTGTTGAGTACGGCGATGTGGATGCATTGAAAAAAATAATAAAAAATATGAAAAAGAAAACTTCGCAGATGGCCTCGGAGGCAGAAAAAGTTGCAGGGAAAAGATATTCGATGAAACAAATGACTGACCGCTAT
Source organism: Lachnospiraceae bacterium (assembly GCA_024680835.1). GTDB lineage: Bacteria > Bacillota > Clostridia > Lachnospirales > Lachnospiraceae > RGIG6904. Next base: position 2,069 of record JAILBP010000137.1, read on the forward strand.
TATGATATTTATAAAGAAGTCATTGCTATGTGATAAAAAGGAAAGAGTATTGTTTGCTGCAATGAGGAGGCTGTGATGGATACCCAAACTCAACAAAAAACAGACAGAAAAGCATACCTTGATTACCTCCGAATCCTTGCAACATTTGCGGTTATATTCCTTCATGTTTCGGGATCTGCAAAAGGTGAAGCGGATGTAAACACATTTTATTGGCAGGTGCTGAATTTTTTGGAGGGTTCTGTCCGGTGGGGCGTACCGGTTTTTGTTATGATAAGCGGTGCTCTGTTCCTAAACAGGGAGATACCTGTAAAAAAGGTTTACACAAGCTATGTGCTAAGAATGGTTGTAGCTTTTTTTGTATGGTCTTTTATATATGCCGTCATACGAAAAGGAACCATATATGAGAAACTGGAGCTGTTTTTGTGCGGGGAGTTTCATATGTGGTTTATTCCCATGATCACAGGGATTTATATTTGCTTACCGTTTGTTAAACCGCTGGTGTCCAAAGAGAAGACAATTAAGTATTTCATGTTGATTTCATTTATCTTTGTTTTTGTAATACCGGAAATCATAAGACTGATCTCTGATTTTGGCGGAGAGCTATCAACGACGCTGGCCGGTGACTTGGGAAAAACCATAGATAATATGAATATGGGCAAGCTGGTCGGTTATATGTCCATTTTTGTTCTGGGGTTTTATCTGGATAAGCTTGATATGAGTGGATATAAGTGTATCGTGATCTATCTGCTGGGAGCATCGGGCTTTTTATTCACGATAATGCTTACAGCGATGGTTTCGCTAAAGACACAGCAGAGTTCAAACGACTATTTTGGATATCATACGGTGAATGTTTTATTTGAAGCGGTGTTGATTTTTGTACTGCTGAAAAAAACATGCTTGAAAAACGAGCGGATCAACGCATTAGTGGCAAGGATATCGAAGTGTTGTTTTGGAATATATCTTGTCCACCCACTTTCGTGGGCACTTGTTCGTAAGATATACTTGATTAGCGGAGTGTCGTCGGATGCTGTTGTCTATGTGTTTATCACATCCGTATCTGTGTTTTTGATATCTCTTTTCGTGTCGTGGATACTCAATTTTATACCATACGTTGGCAGATATGTGGTCTAAAATGGGTGATCAATAACGTTTAATAGCTGGTGAGACACTATGAAAGTTTTGTTTTGTGGTTCGGCATTGCCTGAAAGTGCAGAGGTTAAGCTAAAGTATCTTTCAAATGCCGGTAATAAATTTCAACATAATATGATAAATGCGATTAACGGATTGGACCATGAGGTATTTCTGTGTTCATACGTTGGTATTCCGGTTGAAAGGGAATACTATGATTCGTTTTCTGTATTATATAAACAACTGGGAGACGGTATTTTTGTATCAAATGATAAAAGTTCTGAGAGTACGCGGCGGTCCGGCGAGGGCACGGATAACGTAAATGAGCAGGGTAATGGCGTTTGGCCGACGGAGACTTACGTTTTTAAGGGTGATGGAAACCGTATGTCCGGGGCAAATCGCTATAAAAAGATATGCAATAGCATCATAAATGAGATCAAACCGGATATTCTGATATGTTACAATCCGATCTATCCGTTCTTTTCGTTGCCGGGTACGGCTGCAAAAAAGGGTATTGTCAGTATTTTGGTTTTGGCGGATTACGCTACGGCTGACAGCTTTAAGTCTATGATATCGCTACGCTCGATCATCGGAAGAGTCAAATCTGCTATGGAGCTCAAATGTATTAGAGGATTTGACAAGGTTGTGGGGCTTTCGGAGAATGTAAGATCATTCTTGAAAAAGGAACAGGGTTTTATCAATATAGAAGGTGGAATTGATAGTCAAAAATGGATTGATTTTCCGAAACCTGACATCGCTACTGATAAGATCAGATTTATGTACAGCGGATTGTTTTCAAACCTGGCCGGTGTGGAGATGGCTATTGAAGCCTTTGAGAAGATCGATTCTTCGGATGTAGAACTCCATATAACCGGAATTGGCGATCTGAAAGATGCAATAATGTCATATGCATCGAAAGACGAGCGCATTATATTTCATGGAAGACTTGAGTATAATGAGTACATTGACATCTTGAAAAAAAGTCATATTCTGCTCAACCCAAGAGATATGAGATTTCCGGAAAATCAGTACAATTTTCCGTCAAAAATGCTGGAGTATTTGGCAACAGGGCGTGTAATAGTGTCAACACGTTTTGCCGGATGGCAAAATTTTTCCGAAAATGCTTTTTTTACGGATTCTACGGCAGGTGATTTTTCTAAAGGTATGAAAAACGCTCTTTTTGAATATGGTCGGGTTTCGAATGATGTATATATGGTAAACAGAAAAAAAGCAGTTGATTATGATTGGAAAAAGCAAGCTAAGAGATTGTTGTCGAGTGAGAGCTATATCTGATAGTTGTAGACAGAAAAAAGTAAAGATGACTGTTGAGTCGGATTTTGAAATTTTAAGGAATATTGGTGAGAATTCACTAGATACTGCCTGGCTATAACCGCGTGTTTATCGTGTTTTGACGGGTGATAGGTGATAATACATATAAGAGAGAGGAAAATAGGTATGACAGATCTGAAAGTTTTGATCCTTACGAAAAATGAAGAGAGTACGCTTGAAAAATGTGTTTCATCTGTAGCGTCTATCGCAAAAAGAGTGGTAGTAGTTGATTCCTATTCCGACGATAAGACAGAGCTTGTAGCAAAAAAATTGACAAACAGTTGAGAAAACACGGGAGTAGACTTGATTTCTATCAAAATACTTGGATCGATTACGCAACCCGGTTTAATTGGGGGGGTGGATAATACAGACATCGACACGGAATGGGTATTACGGTTGGACGCTGATGAATTTCTGACAAAGGAGTTGCGGTGGGAAATAGGAGAAAAACTTGATTCACTGCCGAACAGAGTTACCGGAGTTGAGCTTCGCAGAAGGATAATCTTCATGGGAAGATGGATAAAACATGGCGGGATATACCCAACCATCTTATTGCGGATATTCAGAAAGAATGCCGGGCGGTGCGAGCAGACCATCATGGATGAACATATAGTGCTTGATCACGGTAAGGTAGTCAGATTCAAGAATGATTTTGTGAATGATGATATAAAGAGCCTCTCCTGGTGGATAAAAAAACATGACTGGTACGCAGATAGAGAGGTGTTGGACTACCTTCAAAACATAAGCGACATTACTGCCGCAAACGGTGTGAAAATGCGTTTGCTTGGTTCACAGCCCGAGAGAAAACGATGGCTTAAGTACAAATTGTATTACCGCATCCCCGGCAGGATACGCGTTTTTTTATATTACCTCTACAGAATGTATGTATGCGGTGGATTCCTGGATGGGGTTCCCGGCTTTTATTTCCATTTTTTTCAGGCATATTGGTACAGGATGCTGGTAGATGCTAAGTTATATGAGGCTAATTCAAAGAAGGGTTCCGGTTGCTAAGAAATAAGCGGTTTTCAGGATGTTCACAAAAAATTCACAAAAATATTAGCACTCGCTCTTGACGAGTGCTAATAAACGTGATATTATGTTCACAGTTCAAGGGAGAGAGGATCAAAGATAAGTTACGATAAGTAAGATGATAGATCCAAACGGAACCTGAACAGCAGAGTTGGACCACAAATGCGACAGGATCTGACAGGATGCAGGAACAGCACTTAAGGATCCTGATACAGCAGTGGAAGATATCACGAAAAGGAGGCATGACTTATGTTAGTACCGAGCATCTTTGGAGAGAACTTACTGGATGGATTTTTTGATGACGATTGGATGAGACCGGGCAGAGGCGGAAGACCCGCACCGATCCCGCACAACCTTGTGATGAAGACTGATATCAAAGAGACTGACGGCGGCTTTGAACTGGCAATCGAGCTTCCGGGATATAAGAAAGACGATGTGCAGGCTGAGCTTAAGGATGGTTATATGACTATCAGCGCTTCGCAGAAGGAAGAGAAGGACGAAAAGGATGGCGACGGCAAGTACATCCGCAGGGAGCGTTTCTACGGAAACTGCAGCAGATCCTTCTATGTTGGAGAAAATGTTGACGAGACGGATATCGAGGCAAACTTTGAGAATGGCGTGCTGAAGGTATTTGTTCCGAAGAAAGAGCCGGTTCCGGAAGTACCGGAGAAAAAACTCATACAGATTACAGGCGAATAAGCTTGCAGTAATGATGCGGGGAGTGCGTATGCACTCCCCTTTTTGAGTGCTTTGAATACTTGACAGTACACGCTTAAAGTGCTATCTTTCAAAATTAATGGTAAAACTTTTTTCCTATTTATTATGTATAGAGGATAATTCATATGACTAAGGTTAAACACACAAAGGCATTGGTGGTGTGGGTAGTGATGCTGGTCGTATTGCTGGTTGGCATAATACTCACGTTGCCGTATTCCGAACATCATGAGTCGATACAGGAAGCCATGAGAGATGCGGTTTTGCATGACGTCAACAAGATAAACGTATTCGGTATCGCTGTGGATCCTTCCCTTGCATCGGGATTTGTGGTCACGGCGGCATTGCTTTTGATAGCGCTTCTGATACGCATTTTTGCAATACCGAAGTTCAAGTACGTTCCGGGAAAGTTCCAGCTTCTGATAGAGGAGTGGGTAGGGCTTTTCGACAGGCTTGCGAAGGGCAACAGCCCGCACAGGAACAGAGCGTTGGGAGCTTATATCTTTGCAGCGGGATCCTATATTTTCACGGGCACGATGTTTGAGCTTTTCGGAATGCAGGGCCTCACTACAGAGGGACATTCGATATCACTACCCGCGCCACTGGCCAATATCAACGGCGCCATAGCCATGGGATGTTTTTCATACCTCTTCATCATGTTTGGTGGGCTGACGTCAAACGGAGGAAAGGGTGTCCTCGGTACTTTGAAGGAGTTTTCTCTTCCTCTTTCCATGACATTCCGACTTTTCGGCGCACTGCTGTCCGGTATGCTCACCACGGAACTTGTGTATTATTTCATCACATTGAGTTTTGTGCTTCCGGTTCTGGTGGGCGTGCTCTTCACCGTGTTGCATGCACTGATACAGGCATACGTGCTGACGATGCTTACTTCCGTATATTACGGGGAGGTAACGGAAAAGCACGAGAAGAAGCCAAAAAAGAAAATGGTTGAGGCGGAGGCAGCAGCTGCCTGATCGCACATTCAGAATTTTGTATCATATTTCATAAAGAAGCTTTACAGCTACAAAGGAGGACGTAATGGGAACATTGATGACAATCGCAACATTGTTGGCAGCTGGCGACATCACCGGAAAGGCCATAGGAGCTGCTATAGTAGTGGGTCTTGCTGCAATAGGCGGTACTATAGGTATGGGAATCGCAATAGCTAAATCGAACGAGGGCGTTTCGAGACAGCCTGAGGCCGCCGGAGAGATCAGAACAGTCATGATGCTCGGTCTGGTGTTCATAGAGACAGTCGTTATCTATGCGTTGATCGTAGCAATCCTTATCGTGTTTGTAATGTGAGGGAGAAACGATCATGACGAAGTCATGATTAGTAATCGTTTCGACCGATATGGCAGGATTGCAAAGCAATCGTGCCGATACATATTATTGTGGATGTTGGAGGTGCAGATATGCCATTAGGAATAGATTTTGCGCAGATTCTTTTACATCTGTTCAATGTTGTCATCCTGTTCGGCGGCCTGTATATACTGTTGTATGCTCCTGTGCTGGATTTCATGAAAAAGCGCGAGGATCATTACAAAGGGCTTGAGGAAGAGGCTGAGCGCAAGATGAGTGAGGCCATGGAAAAGAACGCCGAATACGATGAAAAGATGAGTAAGCTGGATGCTGAGCTGACTGCAAAGAGAGCTGAAGCTGAAAAAGAGCTTCAGC
>JAILBP010000143.1:0-17408 GCA_024680835.1 Lachnospiraceae bacterium
TCCTCGGTGCTCTCACAGTACTTGATGATCTCTTCTATGTGAACGCTGCGGTCGAAGAGGAAAAGCCTGATGCAGGCGGCACTTGCGTAGTATTTATTGTTCATTGCTTCGTCTGTTGAGCCGCTGTCGGGATATCTTCTAAAAAACTGGTCAAACAGCGGTTCATACATATCTATAAATTCCGAAAGCCTGCCGTTTGCGTTATTGAATACCATAACGCCACTGTCAAGGTCTCTAAGTTTTTCGTAAAAATCGTTTCTGAATTCCCTGTTTGTCATAAGGTAAGCAAAACACAGTACGGCAATGTTTTTTGTGTCCCTGTCCAACAGGCCGTAGGGCATGTAATTGTCTTCTTTGATGGTGTTTGTGCCGCTGTCGCCCGATCCGCTGATGCCGCCGAATTCTATGTCGAAAAGACAGAAACGCCATCTGCCGTCATTGTATTCATTGCCCGGGATCACCGTGTTGCTCTTCCACATAGACCAGTTCTTTCCCGGCCAGTCCCACTTGTTGTTGATGTATGTTTCAAAAGCAAAATAATCCCTCACGGAATCAGGATCCACAAGAGTGCAGAATTCGCTATAGGATTCAGCGTCCGTAAGGTCTTCGTGGGTCTCGAAAAAGTTTATAAGGGGAAGATAATAGTAGCGGTCGCTCTGTTCCTCAGCATCTGAGGGGATCTCTCCGATATCCAGCTTATAACCTATGTCTATGGTCTCTGCGTCACCCTTGTACAGTATGATATCATCCGAATCCACATCATAGTGATCTTCAAAATACTCCGATGAGTAATCCTCCTGCAAAACATACAATCCCCAGTATTCGCCGTTTAAGTACACTACAGCCGGGCGGGACATCTGTGTTGAAATATCAAGATCTGCATCCCTTGCCAGTGACTGCCAGAAAGTGTCGTTGAACTTGGCGCCGAAAGCGCTGTTGCCGCCGTTTCGCAGGACGACAGACTTGTAGCTTGAGGGAGAGCTTTCCCCGAAAATATTGTATCTGAAGCGCTTGTCGCCGTATTCTTCCCTGGCGGTGAGCCTGAAACTCTTCTGCAGGTCGCTTCTCGAGTAATTTCCCTGAATGCGGATACCGCAGGACTGGGATATCACACTTTGGACAGCGCTGTCGCTGCATTCCAGCATCTCAATATGACATTCCCTTTCCCATTCACGGCCTCTGGCAGAGTAGTTGGCTAAAAGCTTTCTGCCGGCGTCATCGGTATGTGCGCCGCCGTTTTCAATGTATTCCTTCCAGGATTCCTCAAATAAAGATCCTTTCATGTATATACCGGTCTCGTAGTCGAAGAGGTTGTCGTAATCGGTGGTTATGGATATGAGGGCAAGGCTTTCGCCGCCGGCCTCGAGAAGCTTTGGAAGACCTTCTATGTGGCTTTCGGCCGTGCCTATAAAATATGTGCCGCAGTAGACATCGGACCACTTGCCGTCGCCTGTGAGCAGGGCGCTCTTTACGACGTGGCATTTGTCCACCGCCGTATCCGACGGCGCTTTTGCGTAGGATACTATATTTCCGTTTTGATACTTGGCATGAGCCGTATCAAAGAGGTCGGGGTCTACTGCCGAGACCACATTTTTATCGTTGCTGCGGTCGCCCAGGGTCAGAGGTTCGCTGTATTCGACCGCGGTTTCACTTGTCCTGGGGTCTGAACCGTCAGTGGTATAAAACAGTTTGTCTGCGGTGGCAGCTGTCAGTTCCAAAGTGATGGGATCATCGTAAAATCCGCTGGTATGCGAATACTTTACGAGAGTATTTGAAAGACTGTCGAGTCCGGAAGTTACTCCGGCAGATGAACCTGTATCTGTTTCAGGTTCTTTCACTGTCTCTTTTTCGATAGCAGGTTCACTGTCTTTTGTGCTGCCTGCATTCTGTCCGCAACCGGAAAGCGTGAGTATCATAGCAAAAGCAAGAGCTTTGCCCAGGTGCCTTGCGAACGTGTTTTTGAACTTTGAGAATCTTGTATTTGTCATGGTTCCGTTACCTCTCTTAATCCCTCGGAAAATGCTGGGTTATAGCCGTCTTTTGCAAACTATAACATCCGGTATTGAGCGATGTCAAGGTGAACCTGTAGAATGCATGCAAAGTGGCTGTGAATAGTAATGACTCATAAAAAGGGTGTATAAAAATCGCTCATTTTTTTTGAAATAAAAAAGGAAATCATGAAAAAAACGGTAAATATATATACAGCGGATTATCGCGCAGGTTTATCAGGCGGATACAGAGCCTTTTTCAGACAGGTGGTGAGACGATTGACTATACGTGAAGAGATGGAGCAGAGAGAATACGAGCTGTTGAGCCCATATGCCGCAAAGTCGGCTGAATCCAGGGGCAGAGACATACAGGAACCGCAGTGTGACATCAGACCTGTTTACCAGAGAGACCGGGATCGCATTCTTCACAGCAAGTCCTTCAGACGCCTCAAGAATAAAACCCAGGTCTTTCTGACACCCAAGGGAGATCATTACAGGACCAGACTTTCTCATACTCTGGAGGTTTCACAGAACGCCAGGACCATCGCAAAGGCGCTGAGATTAAACGAAGATCTGGTGGAAGCCATAGCCCTCGGCCACGATCTGGGACATACGCCCTTCGGACATGCGGGAGAGACGGTGCTCAATGAACTCTGCGAGGGCGGGTTTAAGCATAATGAGCAGAGCGTCCGCATAGTGGAACGCCTTGAAAAAGAGGGCGAGGGACTGAACCTTACATGGGAAGTCCGTGACGGCATCCGCAATCACCAGATGTCTACAATGCCATCCACTTTGGAGGGCAGGGTAGTAAGGCTTTCTGATAAGATTGCATATATCAATCATGATATAGATGATGCCATCCGCGGCAGGATACTGACCGAGAAGGATATTCCGAAAGAGTACACGGAGGTTTTGGGTTATACCACCAGGCAGCGCCTTGATACCATGATCCACAGCATCATCATGAATTCCATGAATACCGACGACATCAAGATGTCCGATGAGGTCTTCGCAGCCATGAAGGGGCTTCGGGAATTCATGTTTGAGAATGTATATAAAAATCCTGTTGCCAAGGACGAGGAGAAAAAGGCAAAGGTACTTCTGGAAAAACTGTTTGAGTTTTATATGGAAAACCCTTCGGAGATGCCGCCTTTTTATACCGAAATGATAAACAGGGGCGAGAAAAAAGACCGTGTTGTGGCAGATTACATATCCGGCATGACGGATCAGTATGCCATAGCCAAATTCGAAGGTTATTTTGTGCCGAAGGCATGGGAGTTACGGTGATCATATGCCAATGTATTCAGAAAACATAAAGGAAGAACTCAGATCCCGCAATGACATAGGAGAAGTGGTGGGAGAGGTTGTACCCCTCAAAGGCAGCGGCTCCACCCTCATGGGACTGTGCCCTTTTCACAGCGAGAAGACACCGTCATTTTCGGTGACACCGTCAAAGGGCATTTTCTATTGCTTTGGATGCCATGAAGGCGGGGATGTTTTTTCCTTTGTTCAAAAATATTACAATTACACATTTTCAGAGGCTATGGAATATCTGGCCGATCGTGTGGGAATGACCTTAGAGAAAACGCAAGGGTCGGGAAACGCGGCAGCCATCCGCGAGGAGAAGTCGCAGATCATAGAGATCAACACTTGTGCTGCAAGATATTTTCATACAAATCTTATGAGTGAATGCGGGAAGGCGGCTTACGAGTATTTTATCAACCGTGGCTTAAGTCCCAATACCATAGTACGTTTCGGTCTGGGTTACTCGGATAAAAAACCTGACGACTTGTATCGTCACCTCAGGGAAAAGGGCTATCCGGATGATCTTATCATAAAGAGCGGACTGGTAAAACATACCGAGAGTGGCGGAATATACGATGTTTTTTCAAATCGTGCCATGTTTCCCATCTTCGACATGAATAAAAAGGTCATAGGTTTCGGTGGCCGTGTAATGGGAGATGCCAAGCCCAAGTATCTGAATTCATCTGATACCCTGGTGTTTGAAAAGCGCAAAAATCTTTACGCTTATCATCTGGCAAGGTCCAGCCGCAGCAAGAAGGTCATACTGTGTGAGGGCTATATGGATGTCATTGCCCTGCATCAGGCAGGTTTTGATTTTGCGGTGGCTTCTCTTGGAACATCCCTCACTGAGGGGCATGTGAGCCTTATCAAGAGATTGTCCCACGCGATATATCTCTGCTATGATTCGGATAACGCGGGGCAGCAGGCGGCCAGACGCGCCATCGATCTTCTGGCAGAAGCCGATATCGATGCGAAGATAATACATATGGATCCTTACAAGGATCCGGATGAGTTTATAAAAGCGCTTGGGGCGGAGGAATTCAGCCGCCGTATAAATGAAGCGGAGAATTCTTATCTTTTCCGGTGGGGACTGGATATTAAGGATTATGATGTCAACGATCCCACGGAGAAGACAAAGTTTCTGATATATCTGTCGGAGCAGATCATAGCCGCAGGAGGCATGATAGGCTGGGAAGAATACGCCGATGCGGCCTGCAGGAAATTTGATCTCGACAAGAAAACCTTAAAAAACTTCATATCAAATAAGATATCAGAGTCGCCGGAGCTTATGACGGCAAACGTAAACAGCCCGCCAAAGCCGAAACCTGCGGCGGTAAGGAGGCAGAGCCAGCCAGCCGGTGAGATCAGGTCACAGCAAAAGCTGTTGACATGGCTGCCCGAAGATGTGGGATTGTATCCTTACATCAAAGATCATATATCTCCGGAGGATTTTTCGGAGGGCATATACAGAGAGCTGGCTAAAGAGCTATTTGAACAGATGGCACAGGGTTATGCCAATGTCCCACATATTTTGGCTCATCTGCCGGATGATGTCATGGAGGAAGCCGCCGCATGTTTTTCAACGCCTCTGGAAGATTCTTACAAGGCGGAGAGAGGTAAGGCACTGACTGAATTGATATATAACATAAAATTTGCCGCATTAAAACGGAGAGAGGCAGAGACCGGAGGAGATCTCGCGCTGAAGCAGCAATGCATTACCGAGAGAAGAAAGCTTGAGGAATTCAGGCGCAAGGGGATCGTGATAGGCTGACCGTTTTAGAACTGCCCGTGGGCAAAAGTGGATCGTAAAAGAAAAGAGGGAAAAAAGATGGCAACAAAGAAAAAGGCAGACGAGAGTGTTTCTTCAAAGACAAAGAAGGCTGAGAAGACCGCAAAGGAGACGACAGCTAAGGCGACAGCGTCTAAAGCGGCTTCTTCAAAGACGACTGCAAAAAACGATCAAAAGCAGGTCGCGTCTAAGGAGACCAAAACAGCTGCGGCTAAGGCTTCTACGATAAAGAAGACCGCTGCGAAAGAGGTTGAGGTTAAAGAACCTGCAAAGAAATCAACTCCGGCAAAGTCGTCTGCTTCGAAGACAGCGGCATCCAAGACTAGTGAAAAATCTTCTGCCGGGACTGCATCCAAGGCGGCATCGAAGGCATCCGGGGCTGTGAAGACAGATACCAAAAAGTCTGAGGTTAAGAAAGCCGAGCCTAAAAAAGCCGAGCCTAAAAAAGCCGAGCCTAAAAAAGCCGAGGGAAAAAAGGCCGAGCCAAAGAAAGCTGAGGCTAAAAAGGCTGAACCCAAGAAGGCTGAGCCAAAGAAAGCCGAGGCGAAAAAATCCTCGTCTAAAAAGCCGGAGACTCCAAAGACTGACGCGAAGAAGGAGGAAAAGGCAGCTGTTAAGACTTCAAAGGGTAAATCTGTGGAAGCAGCAAAAGAGGTTAAGTCGGAGAAGTCAAAAACTTCGAAGGCGGTAACGGAAGATAAAGAGAAAAAAGACGCAAAGAAAACAACAAAGTCTTCAACTGCTAAAACAGATAAGAAAGCAAAGGAAGAGGACAAAGATTATATCGAAGATGATATAGCTGATAAAGAGCCGGTTGCCGAGAATACTTCCGATGATTATTCTGATGAGTTCGAGCCTGATTTTTCCACGGTAGAAAAGGTTGCGGATGCCATAATGAGCGACAATTCGGATGAGCTGAAGGCCAAGGATCCCAACTTCACCAGAGAGCACATCATCTTACGACTCGGAGAGCTTCTGGATTTCGCCAAGAAGAGAAAGAATACTCTGGATTATCCGTACCTGAGTGATTATTTTAAGGATATTAATCCAACATCGGATCAGTTTGAAGCTGTTCTCGAGTTTTTAAGAGTACATGATATCGATGTTGTGCGGTTGGAAAATGACGTCGATGATGACAAACTCTTGTTGGAAAAAGATGATGCAGAGATCGAGGACGATGAGGAGATCGATCTTGAGAATATCGATCTTTCCACACCGGAAGGTGTCAGCATGGACGATCCCGTCCGCATGTACCTCAAGGAGATCGGAAAGGTTCCGCTTTTGACAGCGGAGGAGGAGATAGAGCTTGCAAAACGCATGGAAGCGGGCGATAAGGAGGCCAGCAAGAAGCTTGCGGAGGCGAACCTTCGTCTTGTGGTATCCATCGCCAAGAGATATGTGGGAAGAGGTATGCTGTTTTTGGATCTGATCCAGGAAGGCAATTTAGGACTTATCAAGGCGGTTGAAAAATTTGAATACTCAAAGGGATTCAAATTCTCGACATACGCTACATGGTGGATACGTCAGGCCATAACCCGTGCCATTGCAGATCAGGCCCGTACCATCCGTATTCCGGTGCACATGGTGGAGACCATCAACAAGCTTATCCGTGTGTCAAGGCAGCTCTTACAGGAGCTCGGACGAGAGCCCAAGCCGGAGGAGATCGCAGATAAGATGCAGATCCCGGTGGAGAGAGTCCGTGAGATCTTAAAGATATCACAGGAACCCGTGTCTCTGGAAACTCCCATCGGTGAGGAGGAAGATTCACATCTGGGTGATTTCATTCAGGATGAGAACGCACCGGCGCCATCAGATGCAGCGGCATATACTCTGCTGAAAGAGCAGCTGCAGGATGTTCTGGGAACACTGACTGAGAGGGAGCAGAAAGTCCTCATATTGAGATTCGGTCTCGAGGACGGCAGAGCCCGCACGCTGGAGGAAGTCGGCAAGGAATTCAATGTCACCAGAGAGCGTATCAGACAGATTGAGGCGAAGGCATTGAGAAAGCTCAGACATCCGTCACGCTCCAGAAAGTTAAAGGATTATCTTGAGTAATGGATCTTTCATTGCGACTTAAGGCAATTGCATACATCATAAGAGAGTGCATAGGCGGCAGATATAAATTGCCGCCGACGACCTTGTGTGAGGAACCTGTAGCAGAAAACATCCTGAGAAGATCTGTCACTGTGGCTGATATCGGCTGCGATCACGGTTATCTTGGGATATACCTCTGCGAGAGAGATATCATAGGCGACGGACGCGTATTTGCCTGCGATCTGAGGGAAGGTCCCTTAAAGATAGCAGAGGGCAATATCGCTGTATCCGGTTTTTCGGACAGGATAGAGACAAGGTTATCCGACGGACTTGAAAAGATAGCACCGGGCGAAGCCGATATCATCACCATAAACGGCATGGGCGGCGAGCTGATATTTGATATTTTGAGATCCGGAGAGCAGGTCATAAAAAAGGCCGGATACGCAGTGGTATCGCCCCAGTCGAAGCTCTCAGCCTTCAGGTATTGCATTAGAAAGTGCGGTATAGACATCCCCCACGAGGAGGTTGTATATGATGCCGGAAAATACTATCACATAATGGTTCTGTCAGAACTTGAAAAGGCTGATTTTTCCGGCATGAAGGTTTTTGAGGATCCGGGGATCTTTGGAATATCATACGAGGACTACGCCGGCAGAGTATCCGGTGCAGGCATATATATCGAGGAACTTCTGAAAAAACGCAGGCTTCTTGCTGATGCAAAAAAGCGTATAGAAGAGGGGCGCGGTAATGAGAGGGAACCGGCATCGGAAAGACTTCGGGAAATAGAAAAAGAGATCGGATATATAGACAGGATACTGGTATAAATGTGATCGGGAGGCATTATGAAAGCATATGAGCTTATCAGAGCCATAGATGATATCGTGCCGCGGGATAAAGCCGAGGCTTGGGACAATCCGGGGCATCAGGCAGGTGATAAAAACTGGAAATGTGAGCATGTACTGGTGGCGCTGGATCTCACTGATGAAGTGGTAGAGAGAGCGGTTGATATCGGCGCGGATTTCATACTGACACATCACCCACTGATATTTTCACCCATAAAAGCGGTGACTGCTGATGATTTTATCACCCGGCGTATTGTGGTGATGCTGAGTCACAAGATCAACTACATGGCAGCCCATACCAATCACGACGTGGTCAGGATGGGAAATCTGGCAGGTGATATGATGGGGCTTAAATCTATGGAACCTCTGGATGTCACCACCGAGATAGACGGGGAACCCGCAGGTCTGGGTGTGGTGGGAGACATAGAACCCATGACGGTGTCCGAGTTTGCCATGGAGGTGAAAAACACCTTTGATCTTCCGGCTGTGAGGATCTTCGGTGAGACAAACACCCGTATCTCCCGTGTTGCCATTTGTCCGGGATCGGGCAAGAGCGCCATAGACTGCGCCATTGAAAAGGATGCGGACATCCTGCTGACCGGTGACATCGACCACCACCACGGAATAGATGCGGTTGCTCAGGGTCTCATCATAATGGACGCAGGTCATGCCGGTCTCGAGCACATCTTTGTAAATGACATGGCTGCAGAGATAGCGGACCGCTTCCCGAAGCTGCGTGTCACGGCATTTGAGGGCGAGAATCCGTTTATAACCCTGTGATCCTTTACGGAGTTGCATGACAGATCACTTTGTTATGATACAGTATTTAAAGGCTCCCCTTTCAGGGGAGCTGTCAGCCAAAGGCTGACTGAGGGGGTTTTGAAAAGTGACTGATTCCAGCCAATATCATATAGCATACAGTCTGCTCAGCAAGCTGGCAGCCTGTATACTACATGATATTGGCTGTGAATAGTAACTTTGAAAAAAATAAAAATATTTGGGGGATAACAGATTTATGGACATGATCAAGATCAAAATCGGAGACAGGGAATTTGAAAAAGAATCCGGCATCTCACTTAACGACCTTGCGAAAGAGATGCAGGGAGAATACGACAGACAGATAGCTCTGGCAATAGTGGGCGGTAAGCTCCGTGAGCTCACCAGAAAAGTTAATAAGGATTCAGAGATAGAGTTTGTCACCACGGAGGACAAGAAAGGTTTTTCGGCATATAAGCGCACTATTGCTTTTGTGCTGCAAAAGGCAGTGTATGATCTCTACGGCAAAGACGGAGTTTCCATTAATATGCTGCAGTCCACCGGTGTGGGGCAGTTCTGCAGACTTGAGGGAAAGGAAGCAACTGACAGCGTCATCGCAGAGATCAGGGATGCGATGCAGAAGATCATAGATGCCGATGAGGCAATACAGAAGATCAGCGTTGCTACAGACAAGGCTATCAAGATCTTTGAGAAATTCGGCATGACCGACAAGGCAACCCTGTTTAAGTACAGAAGGTCCTCTGCCGTAAATCTCTATTGTCTCGGTGAGTACAGGGATTATTCCTACGGTTACATGATGCCTTCTACGGGCTGTGTAAAAGACTATGCCATAGAACCCTACCGGGACGGATTTGTACTGATATATCCACTGAGAGCCACAGGAGAGTTAAAGGAATTCATGCCCTCAGACAGGCTGTTTGAGGTGCAGAGCAATTCCGCAGCATGGGGCGCAAGCCTTGGTGTGAAAAATGTGGGACAGTTAAATGATGCTGTGACAGAAGGCCGTATACAGGATATAATACTGTTGCAGGAAGCGGAGATGGAAGCCAGGATAGGCGCTTTGGCACAGACCATAGCAAATTGCCGAAAAGACATTAAATTTGTCATGATAGCAGGTCCCTCTTCATCCGGAAAGACCACGTTCTCACACAGACTTTCTTTGCAGCTCAGGAGCTGTGGTTTCACTCCACATCCCATTGCGATGGATGATTTCTATGTGAACAGGGTGGACACTCCCAGGGATGAAAAGGGAGAGTATGATTATGAGTGTCTTGAAGCCATCGATGTCGAGTTGTTCAATAAGAATATGATGTCGCTGTTAAACGGCGAGAGGGTTGAGCTTCCGACTTACAACTTTGTGACCGGAGAGAGGGAATACGGAAAAGGCAGGTTCCTTCAGATGGGAAAAGATGATATACTGGTTCTCGAAGGCATCCATGGTCTTAATGATAAGCTGTCATACATGCTGCCTGCGGAGAGTAAGTTCAAGATCTATATTTCCGCATTGACGCAGCTTGCAATAGATGAACATGATGCACTTCCCACCACAGACGGACGCCTCATAAGACGAATAGTCAGAGATGCCCGCACCAGGGGAACATCCGCTGCAGAGAACATCAAGAGATGGGATTCTGTCAGACGCGGAGAGGAGAAATACATCTTCCCCTTCCAGGAGAAGGCCGATTACATTTTCAACTCGGCGCTCATCTATGAACTTGCAGTTTTGAAAGTTTACGCTGAACCTCTGCTCTTCTCGGTTAAAAAGGATTGTCCGGAATATTTTGAGGCAAAACGACTCCTTAAGTTCCTGGACTACTTCCTTCCTGTTCCGTCCGAGAACATCCACCACAACTCCCTCGTCCGTGAATTCATCGGAGGAAGCTGCTTTAAGGTTTAACTTATCGAATCCGAGCCCGAAGGGCGAAGGATGAGATTAGGAAAACCTATACAGGGCCACTTGACGAGACCGAGACGAAGACGAAGGTCGAGTATAGTGGCATCGTGAAAGGTTTAACCTAACTTATCGAATTTATCAACACCGTACACCATTCCAATAAAAGGCTCCCCCTCAGGGGGAGCTGTCGGCGAAAGCCGACTGAGGGGGAAAATATAGTCACCCACAATATACAAGGAGGAAAAAACAAAATGACAAACGAAGAACTGAAGGCAAAAGCCGTCGCAGTCCGCAAGGGTATCGTGACGGGAGTCCACGCTGCAAAGGCAGGACATCCGGGTGGATCTCTGTCAGCGGCAGACATTTTCACCTACCTCTATTTTGAGGAGATGAACATCGATCCGAAGAACCCCAAGGATCCCAAGAGAGACAGGTTTGTGCTGTCCAAGGGACATACAGCTCCCGGTCTTTACGCAGCTCTCGCCGAGAGAGGATATTTCCCGGTGGAGGATCTTTTGACTCTGCGTCATCTGGGATCACATCTCCAGGGACATCCCTGTATCGCACATACACCGGGTGTTGACATGTCTTCAGGTTCACTGGGACAGGGCATTTCTGCTGCAGTAGGTATGGCTCTCTCTGCAAAGCTCAGCAATGACACATACCGTGTTTACACATTGCTCGGTGACGGCGAGATTCAGGAAGGTCAGGTATGGGAAGCTTCCATGTTCGCTGCAGCAAAGAAGCTTGACAACCTCGTAGTCATCGTAGATAACAACGGCTTACAGATCGACGGACCGGTGGAAGAGGTCAACTCTCCATATCCGATAGATGAGAAATTCAAGGCTTTTGGTTTCCATGTGATCTGCATCGACGGCAATAACTTCGATGATATCAGAAAGGCATTTGCCGAGGCTAAAGAGACAAAGGGCGTTCCCACTGCCATCATCGCTAAGACGGTTAAGGGCAAGGGCGTTTCATTCATGGAAAATAACGTTGGATGGCATGGCAAGGCTCCGAATGATGAGGAGTACGCTATAGCTATGGCAGATCTTGATAAGGCGGAGGTGTAAGATGGCAGCATTAGGAGATAAGATAGCTACAAGAGACAGCTACGGAAAAGCTCTGGTAGAGCTTGGAAAGAAACATGATAACGTTGTGGTACTGGATGCAGACCTTGCAGCAGCCACAAAGACCGGAGTGTTCAAAAAGGAATTCCCGGAGAGACATATAGACTGCGGTATCGCAGAGAGCAACATGATGGGCATCGCAGCAGGTATCGCTACCACAGGCAAGGTACCCTTTGCATCATCTTTTGCAATGTTCGCAGCAGGACGTGCATTTGAGCAGGTGAGAAATTCTATCGGATATCCGCATCTCAATGTTAAGATCGGTGCTACACATGCCGGTATCTCCGTGGGTGAGGACGGCGCATCACATCAGTGTAATGAGGATATCGCTCTTATGCGTACTATCCCGGGCATGACCATCATCAACCCCGCAGACGACACTGAGGCAATTGCCGCAGTTGAGGCTGCTTACGAGTTCGACGGACCGGTATATTTGAGATTTGGTCGTCTCGCAGTTCCGGTGATCAACGATCCCGCAACTTACAAGTTCGAGCTTGGCAAGGGCGTAACCCTGAAAGACGGCAATGATATCACCATCATAGCTACAGGTCTCTGTGTCGGAGAAGCTCTTGCGGCAGCTGAAAAGCTTGCGGCAGACGGCATTTCTGCACGCGTTATAAACATTCACACCATCAAGCCTATCGATGAGGACATCATAGTAAAGGCTGCAAAAGAGACAAAGAAGATCTTCACCGTTGAGGAGCATTCCATCATCGGCGGTCTCGGTTCGGCAGTTGCGGAAGTGCTTGCAGAGAAGGTTCAGGCACCGCTTAAGCGCATCGGTATGAACGATGTGTTCGGAGAGTCGGGTCCGGCTGTAAAGCTTCTTGAGAAATACGGTCTTGATGCGGCAGGCATATATAAGACTGTTAAGGAAAACATGTAGTTTGCCCGGAGTGACAGCAGGAGTTTGTGCATAGGATCCTGTCAGAGTACTGACCGGGATCTGTGCACATTTGTATTCGGTATATAATTTTCTAATTAGCCGGTAAGAGAAGACATGATTGCCGTTTTTTTCAATTTTATATCTGTATTCCGGCGTAACGTTTTCAAACCGGCCGGTAAGAGAAGACAATGATTGCTGATTAATAGATTTGGAGTCTGGTCGTGAGATACGACCGTGTTTAGAGTAATATATTGAGGTGGAGATGAGCGATAATATAAAGAAAGTGACACTTACTCCCGCAGCTTGTGCTGTAGATCTGGGAGACGGAAGCGAGCGCGGGTTTTATGTAGATCAGGATTATATCCTGCAGAAACTGGGAAGACCTCACAGAGGCATCAGCCTTATGTACTGTTATTATCCCAATGATCCGGCGTGGCCTGCGAGGGCGTCAGAGGCCTATTCAGACAGGGATGTGAAGTTTGCCTGGGATTATCCTTATGATGATTATTTCCCGTATGCCGGCGGTCTGAAGCCGAATCCCGATGGCACGACATTTAAGTATATGGAGGATGTAAGGCGTCACGGGCAGGATGTGGTGCTGACGCTGACGGTGGATCCGAAGGTGACGGATGATCACATTATAGCCATAGCAAAGGATCTTAGACCTTTTGGTCGTGTGTTGCTGAGAATGAATCATGAGTGCACCGGAGACTGGTTTTCTTTTACCAAGAGAGCGACCTATCAGGAGATAGCAGACTTTTATGTGCGTTTTACGGGCATCATGAAAGAGTACGCTCCCAATGTAAAGATGGTGCTGTGTGCGGGATGCTGGACCAAAGAGACGGATCCGAAGATCGAAAAAGAGGAAGAGTTCGCAGAGGCTGTTCGTGCCACAGATATATGGTCCATCGATAATTATCTGGCACTAAACTGGGGCTGGCCTTTTGAGGTTGCGGACTTTGATAATAACCAGCACAAACGCGGTAATGTCCGTGAGATATTCGAGTGCTTCCAGAAGAGCAAAAAACGTTTCGGTGAGATCTGCGGAGGAGCAGATAAACCGCTGGTACTGTCGGAGTTAAATGCCGATGGCGATGTGACCGGACCCTACGATCAGGCTCTCATGATGCGTGAGATGGCTGAGCTCATAAAATCAGACAATGACAGGACGGTGAACGCTTTTACCCTGTATCAGTTCAGGGACGACGGAAGGCTGGGATTGGAGATCACAGATCCCAATAATTCAAACGTCGGTATCGAGACACCGCTTTTGAAAGAATATAAAAAGATAATCGAAGAGGATTTCTTCAAGCCGGGGATGGAGCATACAGATGACATCAAACTGCCTGCAACCTTAAGATTCGGAGGAGCCGAGGATTGCGAGGGCATTGCGATGGAACTGGATTTTGAAGACGATCCGGTATTCGCAGAGGCATATTTTGAAGACGGGCTTGAGGATGCAAACCTCATGATGGAGATAAACGGCAGATGGTTTTATAAAGCACCGGGTGTCAAGTGCATCGATCTGATGCCTGCTTTCTTCAACAGGAGGTTGAAAGGCAGCACAAAGCTTTATCTCAATATTTTTGCACCTCCCGCTACAGGACGAAACGACGAGACTCAGGGAGAAGGCTGGGCTGAGAATTTCTACTACACCATTGAAAAGCTCCCACGTATACGCCTGAGGTTTAAGCCAATCGCGTAACGCATGATCCCGGCGGCAAACTGTCGAGAAAAAACTGTTTGTCGTACCACTACATGATCTGAGGGTCAGTTAGCCCTGCTTCCACCGGCAGGCAGGCTTACCTTGAAGTCAGGCTTTTGACCTTTGAATCATTACATATTATAGGGGGAGAGGAACGACATGGAAAATTACGATAATCTGACCGGCATTCTTTCGATGGAATATTTCATGATGTTAGCAGAGAGCGGCAGAAAGCGCTTCCTCAGGGAAGGCTATGATACAGCCATTCTCTTTATAAACCTTGCACGTTTGAGGGATTTTAATTACAGATACGGTATGGCTGAGGGTGATGAACTCTTAAAGACTATCGCAAAGACTCTTGCAAAGCTTTTCGGCAAGGATAACTGCGGCAGGATCAGAGGCGATCACTTTGCCATATTTACCGTGTCAGAGGGGCTGGAGGATAAGCTGGGCGAGCTGTTCATGATCACCAAGGGCTTAAACGACGGAAAGACCGTATCCATGATGGTGGGAGTGTATTTAAACAGCATCGAGGAGGTCAGTATCAGCATAGCTCTCGACAGGGCAAAGATGGCATGTGAACATATCAAAGGTTCCAAGGAATCTCATTACAGATTCTTTAGTGAGAAGCTTTTGGAGCAGTCTCAGAGGCGCAGATACATCATAGAAAATATCGAGAAAGCGCTAGAACACGGATGGATCACAGTATACCATCAGCCCGTGGTGAGATCTGCAAACGGCAGGGTCAGTGCGGAGGAAGCACTGGCAAGATGGAATGATCCCAAATACGGCATGATCCCTCCTTCCGAGTTTGTACCCATACTGGAGGAGACAAAACTTACCTACAAGCTTGATCTTTTCGTGGTAGATCAGATCATCAAAAAGATGAAGATGCAGAAAGACGCCGGTCTTTATCTGGTGACTGAGTCGGTAAATCTCTCAAGGTCTGATTTCGATTGCTGTGATATGGTGGAAGAGATCAAAATACGAATGGACGAGGCGGGTCTTGAACATAAGCTTTTGGCTACGGAGATTTCAGAGGAGATGCTCTGTGATGATTTCCATTACGTCAAGATTCAGATCGAGCGCCTCAGAGAGCTGGGATTTAAGGTCTGGCTGGATGGCTTCGGCAGCGGTTATATGTCTCCGGAGTTATTGCAGAAGATCGGTTTTGATCTGTTCAAGCTGGATATGTCATATGTGACACAGATGGATAAGAGCAAGAAGAGCAAGCGTGTAATGACCGAGATGGTGAAGCTTGCTGCCGCTCTGGGAGTAGATACTGCGGCTATCGGGGTTGAAGAAAAAAAACAGGCGGATTTCCTCTGTGAGATCGGATGCGTCAAGCATCAGGGTTACTATTACTGCAGACCGATACCTTTGTTTGAGCTTTTGGGTAGATATGAGAACGGTACGTCAATTGGTTTTGAGAATCCCCTTGAGGCGGGATACTATGATGCTATCAGCAGGATAAATCTTTATGATCTGTCCTCGGCGCCCAGTGACGAGACGAGCCTTGACGAGTATTTCAATACTATGCCCATGACGGTTCTGGAGGTCACAAAAGAGGGGATAAAGGTCAGACGCGGCAATAAATCCCACAGAGAGTTTATAGCAAGTCATTTTCCGGTATTGGATGACGGCAAGGAGATCCAGTATTTCAAGGACTTTATAAAGGGACCGGGATCTATATTCATGTCCGCCGCAAGGCAATGCGCGAAGGACGGTAAGAGGGTCGTGGTGGAGGAGAGGACTCCTATGGGAGACTCCATGCATGTGCTGATACGCAGAGTTGCCCGCAATCCTGTAAACGGCAATGTTGCCATCCTGGCTGTCGTCCTGGAGTATAGTCCAATAAATGACTGGGATATGGGAATGAATTACACCTATCTGGCAAGGGCTCTTTCCTCGGACTATATCAAGCTCTACCTGGTGGATCTGGATGACGAGAGCTATGTGGATTACAATCCGGGAGCGGATAAGGGTGAACTGATAGTCGAAAATCACGGAGAAGAGTTCTTTAAGAAATGCAAAGAGATGGGAAAGATACATGTATATAAGGATGATCAAAAGTCTTTCCTCTCAACCTGCACCAAAAAGAACGTAATGCGCAACATAAAAGAACATGGCGTTTATTCGCTCACCTACAGGATGATGAGAAACGGCAGTCCCGTATATATCAACATCAAGGCGGTTAAACTCAGGACAGACGGTAATCACATAGTGATCGGTGTCAGTGATATAGACGCGCAGATGAAGGAAAAGGAAGTCTTTGAGAAGGCCAGGGAAGAGCAGATCATTTACAGAAGGTTTAATGCCCTGTACGGTGACAGCGTATGCTATTATACTGTGGATAAAGAGACGGGACAATTTATAGAGTACAGTGCCGATCCCATCTGCGACGAATTGAATCTCACCAAAGAGGGTGATGATTTCTTCGCGAGCGTGATGAAAGATAGCAGTTCAGTGATCTTTCCTGTGGATCTCGACCTGTTCAATACCTCCTTCACAAAGGAAAATGTATTTGACACTATTGATAAAAGCGGCATTTTCATCTTGAATTACAGGATGGTATTGAGAGGGGAGCCTTTCTATGTGTGCCTTAGGGCAGCGGTAATAGAGGAAAACGGCAGGGATCAGCTCATAGTGGGCGTGACGAATATAGACCTCCAGGTGAAGAGAGATCAGGAGTATGCCAAGAACCTTTCAGCCGCGAGAGATGCCGTCAATATCGATACCCTGACCGGAGTAAAAAACAAACATGCCTATGTTGATGCGGAGTCTCATCTCAACAGTATGATAGAGGATGGAATACCTCAGAAGTTTGCCGTGGTAGTCTTCGATATCAACGGTCTCAAGGAGATAAACGATACGAAGGGACATCAGGCGGGAGATGCGTACATAAAGGAAGGCTGTGCCATCATCTGCGGCGTTTTCGCCAACAGTACCGTGTTCCGCATAGGTGGTGACGAGTTCGCCGTGATAGCTATGGAGAGCGATTATGACAGCGTAGACCGGCTCATGGACAGGATCGCCAAGATCAACAAGAAAAACAGCG
>JAILBP010000165.1:0-2347 GCA_024680835.1 Lachnospiraceae bacterium
TATATGACACCGGAAAATAAGAAAAGGACCTGTCGGATGCGGCAGGTCTTTTATGTTGTGATCAGTGAATTCCCTTTTGATCCTCAAATCATAGTATAAAAATCATAGGTATTATTAGTGAAATTTTTTGTGTATAAAAAAATAGTGTGTCTGACTAAAATGATAAACAGTTGTTACTATTCACAGTCGATATCATGTGGTATACAGGCTGCCAGCTTGCTGAGAAGCCAATATACCACATGATATCGACTGGAATCAGTCACTCTGCCTTCATGACACGGGCAGTCGCGATAGCGACAGTAGAGTCTCGTGTATAAGATTCTGCCAGCTTGCTGAGCAGAATCTTGTGCACGTACGCGTGCCCGCGGAATGATGGCAGAGTGACTGTGAATAGTAACGCATGACGGTACCTGTGATCAGAAGAATTCATCCCTCAAACTTAGTGAAATTATGACCTCCGAAGCCATACTCTATCACGCTGTCCCAGTACTCGAAATCATCGTATGCCGATGACTTAGGAACCGAATCCAAAAACTTCTCATATTCTTCGGGACCTTCTTTAAGCATTGATCCCGTAACCCTCTTTGCGGTCTTTCTGAGTTTCTCAAGACAGCTCACCGGCCGTCCTGCCGCCATATCCCACCATCCTCCGTACAACAACACCTCATGGCTCTTTGGATTGATGAAAAGGTTATCCTCATCCATATGTCTGTGATCACGCTCATTGAACTCCAGCAGACAGCTGATATTCTCCATCCTGGATACCATCCAGGCAACGTGTTTCGGATGAAGGTCGGTGAACACAAACATGGGATAAACATTCTCGTTCTTGGCAAATGCCAGTATCACGCCACCGTTTTCAAGCTCATATCTCGCCTTAAGGTGTGGGAAAATGCTTCTCATATTTTTGATATCCGCCGAAGGATATTTGAGACTGTCAATATTACGGAGCATGCTGTCCGCACAGTGCTTTTTTTCAGCCGGGAACAGGTATATCACGCTGTTCTTGTTGATAAACACCTCTATATCATCTGTTTTGCTGCGATATGTGTATGTGATCTCGATGGTACTTCCCCCGCTGCTGACAAGTGTTTCGATATCGCTGTCACTCCAGAGCTTTAAGACATCTCCCTCCTCAAACACCCTGTCGTTGAAGCTCCTGACGTACTGCAGCACGTTGTCACGGTATCCCTTATACCCCTTAAGCTCCGCGTCGGAAAAATACTGTCTGGTCCCGCAGTAAGGACACATCAGCTCACCGTGTGAATGTATCTCAAACTCTCCTCCGCAGTTGCCGCATTTGTATTTTAACATATCAAACCTCCCCGGGGATTTAAAAGCCGATATCGCAGGAACAAAGTTACTATCCCGATCCGTCCCGGGATCGACAGGCTCTCCGGCAAGCCGGCAGGCTCTCCTGCTTACTGTAAAACACTCTCAATTATAATAAAAAAACATGGGGTTTACAACCCCTCTTGATGTTTTAAAAGCTTTGCCTTTTCACCCTTAAATCCTGTCATAATATCTAAAAAAATCATACAAACAACGAAAATTTGCCTCCAAACCTTGCAACCGTCTCTTCATGATGTTATAACAGACTTATGGCAAGGTCTGTGGCTCTGCCGTCGTAACGAACCGAAGGCAGTGGATAAATCTGTCATTCAACTGCTGATATTATGGGAGGGAATGTAATGCAGAAATATAAAGCAATACCTGAAAATGTAAAGATGCTGGGACGCTACGCCGTCGTGGAAGGAGTTACACTGATATCATTTTCCGCAGCAGGCGTAGAATTCAACGTAAAAGGCAGTCGCAAATGCGCCTTTGTACTCATAGGGGATGGTAAGGCCGCTATTGAGACTGAGAAAATGCATCACCCACGATTAGCAATATATGCGGATGATACCCTACTGATGGATACACTTCTCGGTAAGACAGAAGACACGTTCGAGATCGATCTTCCATCCGATAACTGCACTGTGAGACTTATAAAGCTTTCGGAATCCAGCGATTCCAGCTTCGGGATAAAAGAGATCATCGTAGACGACGGAGCAGTGATATCCCCCACTCCTGCAAAAAACTTCAAGATCGAGTTTATCGGCGATTCCATAACCTGCGGCTACGGAGTTGACGGCACACCTCAGGATACGTACTGCACCGCCCTCGAAAATGCCACGAAAGCCTTCGCCTACAAGACCGCGCGAAAACTTGACTGCGATTACAGCCTTGTAAGCTTCAGCGGATTCGGTATCATATCCGGATACACCGAAAACGACGAAAGACTTCTGACTCATATCCTGCCGGACTACTATGAGAGCATCGGACATTCATATGATAAGATCCTTGA
>JAILBP010000174.1:0-7342 GCA_024680835.1 Lachnospiraceae bacterium
GCCTCCCTGTTGATGGCATCCATGGATCTTAAGAGCGGTGTCTTCTTGTCCAGCGCCTCTCCGCTGTATGAGCAGAACGCTGTGGGGATATATAAGGTTTTATCTTTTATAAATGCGGGGCTCGTGGGATCCCAGGCCGTATAACCTCTGGCCTCAAATGTTGCCCTGATGCCTCCCGACGGAAAACTTGAAGCATCCGGCTCTCCCTTTACCAGTTCCTTGCCGGAGAACTCCATGATGATCTCTCCTCCACCCACCGGGCAGATAAAGCTGTCATGTTTTTCTGCGGTGTAGCCTGTCATCGGCTGGAACCAGTGTGTGAAATGTGTTGCTCCGTTTTCAACCGCCCATTCCTTCATGGCTACCGCTACCGCGTTTGCCACATCAAGCTCAAGATGGGTGTTATTGTCGATAGTCTTTTTGAGTGCCTTATAAATATCGTTTGGCAGCTTGTCTCTCATGATCTTATCCGTAAACACCAGACTTCCGTAAAGCTCAGGGATTGTCTTATCCATTTCTTTGCTCCTCCTTGTTATTATTCCTATCCTTTTTTCCGTAAGGTCCGCGCCACCTTTTGGAATCTTTCGGGTAAAAAAAATAGGCGCTCCGGACTTTCGTCCAAAGCACCTTTGCTCTTCATGGTTCGAAATAATAAACTTGTTTTTTTGATTTGTCAACACTTTTTTATAAAAATTTTTCAAATCTGTTTTATAAAAGGTCCGCGATCTCGTAAATAAGCCTCTCCGAAGCCTCCCATCCAAGGCAGGGATCTGTGATGGACTTGCCGTAACAGCCGCCTCCCGGCTCCTGGGCTCCGTCCTCGATGTAGCTCTCTATCATAAAGCCTTTCAATATGCCCGCAATGCGGCTGTCATGTCTTGCTGAATGCAATACTTCCTTGACGATCCTGGGCTGCTCAAAAGGATTTTTATGCGAGTTGCAGTGGTTGGTATCCACTATAAGCCCGGGATTTAACAGCTTCATCTCGTCATAAAGATCACAGAGTCTCACCAGATCCTCATAGTGATAGTTTGGTCTCATGGATCCGTGTTGATCCGTGTAGCCTCTGAGAATAGCGTGTGCGTGTCTGTTTCCGTCCGAATGCACCTGCCATCCCCTGTATATGAACGAGTGTCCGTTCTGTGCGGCACTGACAGCATTCAGCATAACACGGTAATCACCTGATGTCGGATTCTTCATACCCACAGGAACGCTGATACCGCTTGATGTAAGCCTGTGCTGCTGATCCTCCACTGAGCGCGCACCAACTGCTACATATACCAGCAGGTCATCAAGATAGCCATAGTTTTCTGTGTACAGCATCTCATCGGCACAGGCGAATCCCGTCTCCATGACCGCACGCATATGAAGATGCCTTGTGGCCTCAATACCCTTGAAAAGATTGGGCTTTTCGGTGGGATCCGGCTGATGCAGCATTCCCTTGTATCCCTCAGCCGTGGTCCTGGGCTTGTTGGTATAGATCCTGGGCACTATGAAGATCTTGTCCTTAACCTTCTCCTGAACAGGTATGAGCCTTGAGATGTAATCCATGACAGAGTCTTCATTATCAGCGGAGCACGGTCCTATTATCAGCACAAGCTTATCGCTTCTGCCCTCAAATATCGATATGAGCTCTGCCTTTCTCTCCTGTATGGTCTCATGCATCTTTGCCGTCAAAGGATACATCTCCTTCAACTCCGCAGGTATTGCCAGCTGCCTTTCGTACGCCATTCCCATTGTTTTTTCCTCCGTTTCTTCACTTACTGATCACTGCTCGCGTGATACAGCCACAAATCTGGTCTTATTGTCATCCCTTGTATTGATATGCTCATCCAAAACCTTCAGTCCGTACATTGCCGCGACCTCGAGGCTTGCGATAGCTGCAACAGACATCTTCTGGTCTCTGGCTACCTGTCTGGCAGCCACCGCAGTGTTTACAGTCTCCTCGACTTCATATCCTTTTTCGGTGATATATTCATCGCACTGCTCCAGCGCCTTCCTGTGACTCACAACCTTTTTTATGTCCGACAGGCTGCTCCCTCTCACTCCCAAAAGGTTCTGCACTATGGGGAGTTCATACTCCTCATTGATACAGAGTGAGCCTTTCTCCAAAAGTTCCGCTACTTCCTTAACCTTGCCTGCATAGCTGTTCTCTGTCGGCAGCACCGCTGCATCGCACTCTCCCTTCACTACCGCCTCATATGTGTCCCTGAAATTGCCGTATGAAACATGGATGGCATCCGGGAACATCCTTCTGGCAACCACATGAGCGAATGCGCCCTCGATCCCGCTGTACGCAATCTTTTTCATCCTGTATCTCCCATTTACTAATACGCTTTGCCCACACATAAAAAGGCGATCCGGAAATTTCTTTCCTGACCGCCTGTAAGTTATCTCATGATCTTCACAGCATCACAAAACACCCTTACATCGGTCCGAGGTAAAGGAAAAGAAAAAGCTAAAGGATGCTGTTGTAAATACTAAGTTTCTCATGATCATATTCTCTCTGTGTAAAACCGGACACTCAACCTGCGTGCCCTTATCTCTTCAGTATGATAATCGCTTGAACGTGATTTGTCAACTGTTTTTTACAGGATAACAACCCGGTATTTAATCAAACACTTTATGCAGTTCCGGAAAGGGTTTTTACACGATTTTTACACTATCCTGGCATTCCTCAGAGTGCAGTAGGTATAACCGTCCTCCTGATATGTGTCGAAGGTCCCGACCACACAGATATTCCCGCCTTCCTCGGGATAATCATCAGGATAGGCGTAATCATCCGTCAGAACGAACTCTATCCCCTGGGCGCAGCAGGCTGTCGCATCCGCTATCACGCAGTTAAAATAATAATTGTCTGTGATCTCATCGTGATAAGACAAGAACGTCCCTTCCATTTTCACGTTTTTTCCTATATAGCTCTCCGGTGAGACCATCATGCTGTAAACCTCTGAGTAGACCATCGTGGCGGACAGTACGGTCAGATCGATGTCTATTTCCCCTGCGTCCTGTGCCGGAACCCCGGTTTCACCAGCCGGTTCAGTCTCAGATGAGTCCTCATTTATGCCATTCTGCTGTGCATTATCAATATCCGGAGCAGAATCTGCAGAACGGCTGTCTGCATCATCCTTTTGACTATCCGCATCCGCTATCCCCGCTTCAAGTACATCGTTCACGCCGGAGGGCTGTTTTTCGATCCTTCCGGATGAGCCGCTGTCTCCGCAGCCTGACGCGATACATAAGACCATAAGACACAGCAGTACTCCAACTCTTTTTTTCGCGCATATCATGCCTGCAATGTAGCAGACTGCAAAGGCCGCAACATCCACAGCCACTATCGTGGAGCCTACCGGTGTTCCCGCCAGTATGGAAATTATGATCCCTGTAAACGCACATATCACTGATAACACTGCAGAGCATATCGTGACCGACCTGAAATTCCGGAACAGCCGCATGGCAGACAACGCCGGGAAAATGACCAGTGCCGAGATCAGCAGCGAGCCCACAAGGTTCATTGCAAGAACGATAATGATCGCTATAACGACCGCTATCAACAGATTGTATCCATTCGCGTTCGTTCCTGTCGCCTTTGAAAAATTCTCGTCAAAGGTCACTGCAAATATCTTATTGTAAAACAGGATGAAGATCACCACAACAGCAGCTGACAGCACTGTACAGAGCAATACCTCCTTCTGTGTAAGCGTCAGAATGGAGGTCGATCCGAACAACGTACTGCAAACATCCCCGGACAGATTGGTCGAGGTTGAAAAGATATTCATAAGGAGATAACCAAACGCCAATGAACCAACGGAGATCATGGCAATTGCCGCATCTCCCCTGATCTTTGCATTCTGCCCTGTACGCAGCAGCAGGATAGCGCTGATGACCGTGACCGGCAGCACTATCAGCATTTCATTTGTCATATTCAGAACCGCCGCTATCGACATTGCCCCGAATGCAACATGCGAAAGCCCGTCACCGATATAAGAGAACCTTTTCAGTACAAGCGTAACCCCCAACAGCGAGGAGCATAGCGCGATCAGCACCCCCACGATCAGGGCATACCGTACAAAGGGATATTGCAGATACATTATGAGTTTATCCAACATCACTCCTCACCGCCTTTCTGCTGCATCAGGAAAAGCTTTCCGGCATCACTCTCCAGATACTCCTTACAGGTACCATAAAAAACAGATGCTCCGATATGCAGGATATGGCTTGAAAAACGAACGGCGGCTGCAATGTCATGGGAGATCATGATAATGGTAATGCCCTCGCGATTAAGGTCACGGATCAGATCATACATCTCCTGAGTCACCTTCGGGTCAAGCCCTGCCACCGGCTCATCCAGCAGCAGCACCTTCTGTGTCGCGCATAACGCCCTTGCAAGCAGTACACGCTGCTGCTGTCCGCCGGAAAGCTCACGATAACAGCGGTTCTTAAGGTGCGATATACCCATACGCTCCATATTGGTCTCTGCCAGCTGTTTTTCCTCCTTGCTGTAAAACGGCCGCAATCCGCATCGTCCCTGGCACCCGGAGAGAACTATCTCTCTCACGGATGCCGGGAAGTCTTTTTGCACGATCGTCTGCTGCGGAAGATAGCCGATCTCATTTTTACGAAGCCCGTCACCGATCAAAATCTGACCGCTGACCGGTTCCTGAAGTCCGAGCAGCGTTTTCATAAGCGTGGTTTTTCCCGAACCGTTTTCTCCCACAATGCAAAGATAATCACCTGCATTCACGGAAAAATCAAGGTTTTCCACAAAGACTTGCGAATCATAACCGAGCGACAGATTTTGAATGGTAACCAAAGCCATATAAGTGCCTCCTACTTCAACGCTTCCATTAATACCGACAGATTATTTTCCATAACGGAGAGATAGGTGGTGCCATTTTGGACATCATCGGATGTTGTCCCCTGCATTGAATCCATGGAAAGGATCGGTATGCCTTTGCTCTGCGTGTTTGCGATAACAGTTTCCGCGATCCTGTGGTCTTCTCCCTCAATGGTCATGACCGCAGGAAGTCCCAGCTCATCAACCTTCTGAGCAAGGAAGGTAATGGTCTCAAAGCTGGCTTCGGTTTCTGCCGAGCAGCCGACAAAAGCCGCATAGTAGTCAAGTCCGTAATCATCCACCAGATAGCGGAACGGGAAACGGTCTCCAAACAGAAGCGTATGGAAGGAGGCGTTCTGAACCGCCGTTTTGTATTCTTCATCAAGTGAATCTATCTTTTCAATATATGCTGCCGCGTTACTGCTGTAGGTTTCGGCATTGTCAGGATCGATGCCCTGTACCGAACCGGAAATGTCCTGAACGTAAGCTGCTGCATTGCGCAGGGAAAGCCATACATGCTCATCATATTCAACCTCCCTCTCATGCTCGTGCTCGTGTTCAGCTCCGTCTTCATCATGGTCTTCTTCGTCATGGGTGTCTTCGTCATGACTGTCTTCGTCATGCTCCTCGCCTTCCTCATGCTCATGGTCATGATCATGCTCCGTTTCCTGCATGCCCTCGACTATCTCCTCCTCTTTGGCTGAATCGCCAAGAGCATCCAGCAGATTGATGACGACCATATCCTTGTTTTCCGCCTCAGCAAGAGCTCCATCCACCCATCCGTCGGATTCTCCGCCAACATATATAAACAGATCACAGGTGGAGATCTTCATAATATCATCTACCGACGGCTGATAGCTGTGAAGATCCACACCGTTATCGAGCAGCATGGTGACCTCGGCACCGGCAGGATTTTCGCCGAGTACATTCTTCACCCAGTCGTACACCGGAAATATCGTCGTAACGATGTGTATCCCGTCATCGCCTTGTGTCCCATCACTGCTTGATGCGGTCTCTTTATTGCCGGAACCGCATGCGCAAAGACTGCCGGTCAACATAATGACCGCTATTAAATAAGCCAGATATTTTTTCATTGTATAACCTCCATATATTTTGTTTTTCGGGCACAAAAATACAAGGGAAAACATGCAAAAAAGGCACAGCTCTCCCTTGCCGGAGGTTTTTCAATTATTCAGACGGACCTTTCTTGTGACAGGTGTTTCACTCAAAAAACCCAAAAAAAAAATGATGAGAAAACCAATATGAAAACAACAGGAATAATGCTCACCGCCCGGGGAGCCATCCCGTCACCCATATTGCGAAGCGTATTCTCGCACTGCCGGATGCAGGCACAGACAGGACAGTCCTCTCCCGTGCAGTCATGCCCCACTTCAGCTGCAATGAAGAAGGCGGAAAGCAGCATGATAAAAAACATCAGTATTCCAATAATACCTGCCGTTATTCTCTTATATCGTGATACCTCTGAACACGGCATTGCCGCTTCCTCCCCTCTCGATCAGATACATTGTTCACACAGTCCGTAGAAAACAGTGCGCACCGGATCCATTTTGAACCGGTGCTTTTCATATAAATGAGCCTGTATCTCTTCAAGCTCGTCACAATGCAGATGGATGAGCTTTCCGCATTTCTCACATTTACAATGAAAGCATATGTCCTTATCCGCGTGAGCATGTGCTCCGACATACTCAAAGCAAGCCGGACTGCTTCCATCTACAATGTATTTGTTGATGATCCCTTCATCGACAAGACCTTCAAGCTGCCGATAGATAGTAGCCTTGCTGATGCCTGCTCCCCTTTCTTCAAAATATGCGCATACATCGTTTGCTGTAATGTGCATACCCGGTACGGTTTGCAGGTACTCGATCAGCAGTCTATGCTGTTTTGTCCTGTATTTCGCTTTCTGGTTCATTTTTCCATCCCCTGTGCAAATATGAGAATCGTTCTCAAATATAGCACCACCTATTTCCCATGTCAATCTGTTTTCACACATTTTATACGATCTGTTTTCACACACCTTATGCGATCTTTTGGAACGATGAAGCTACCGGCGTTTTAACCGTCTCGGTAGTTTGACAGTCTGGCCTCATCCATATCGCTTCAAAGCCAGCAACAGCTTTATTTTTTGTCAAATCTTAAATCTCTACCCGCCCGTCCCAGTACATTCCATTATAATATAAGCAGGAGGTGGGGATTATGCGGTTAGGATGGACTACAAGCAAGTATTCTAAAACTTATAGAGCGGTCAAAACTATTCGTGTCAACGGAAAAAATAAAACGCAGATAGTAAAGTCTTTTGGCTCCGAAAAACAGATATGTGAAAAGTATGGCGTGACCGATGCCCTTCATAAAGCATTCGGCTTCTGTACATCAAAACAGATCGTACCTGTGGCTAAGATGAGAAACATCATCTCTCAAACCAAGAAATAGGATCATCTTGGTATCCGGAGATATCGGCACACAGATAAGAAACCGACCGTAGTGCAA
>JAILBP010000019.1:0-4307 GCA_024680835.1 Lachnospiraceae bacterium
GTCTTGCCTGCCATCTCAAGCTCCTCGGCCATACTGCCGAGATCCATGGCTCCGATCTGTCTTGAACTGCTCTTAAGAGCATGAACCCTGATGGTGTAATTTTCCCAGTCTTTTTGCTCAAAGGCGGTCATGATATCATGAAGCCTCTCTTCTCCGGAAACATAGTATTCCTCGGCGATCTTCTCAAAAAGCTCCACCGATCCGAGACCTTTGACAGCTTTCTCCGTATCCAGGACCTCGCTTTTGATACGCGTCTTCGTAAGTGCTGCCTCCTGTGCAGCTTCCTCACTCTCTATGATCTTGTCCTTCGGCAGCCACTTTTTCACCTTTGCAGTGATATCGTGCACATCCACGGGCTTTGCCACAAAATCATTCATGCCCGCTTCTTCAAACTGGAATCGTGCCTCCTCCATAACATTGGCAGACAGCGCTATGACAACAGGCTGTCTGATGCTGTCACCCATTTCACGGATGGCAACAGTAGCTTCGCACCCGTCCACCTCCGGCATCATATGATCCATAAACACGATATCATAATCCCGTTCAATCACTTTCTGAATGGCTTCCCTGCCACCTCCCGCCGAGTCCATCTGCATTTTTAGAGGAGCCAGCAAGCCCTGCGCAACAGTGATATTGATGGGATTGTCATCCACCACCAGTATCCTCGCTTCCGGCGCGGTGAAGTTTATGAACTTCTCCTGTTCCGCCTCTCTCCTGGCATCATCCTCTCCGTTCAGCAGCTTCACCATTTTAACGGATGTCAGCGGCCTCCTCAGCTTGTGCAGATTTTCCCTGTCGGTTTTCGTATCCGCATCAATGTCCGAAGACATGACAAACTCAGTGTCTTTATATTTTTCCACATATTGCGCCACTTTATCGTCGTAATCCCGCTCGCTGAATATGATGTAATCCTTCTTGGACGAGGGAACGTAATCGTCTAAAGACGTCAGTACGCTGTACGCTACTCCAAAGCCATTGATATTCTCCATAAAGATATCGCTGTAGAGTCCCTTGGGATCATACAGCATCATCATCTTATCTTCCGGAGACACAACTCCGAAGCCGGTTTCTCCGTCCACCACTTTCTGCGGTATCGTAAACCAGAAATCCGAACCCTTTCCATATTCACTGGTCACTCCCGTGGTGCCGCCCATGGCCGACACCAGTCTTTTGGTTATGGCAAGTCCCAGTCCCGTCCCCTCAACATTGCGGTTTCTCTTGGAATCAAGCTGCTGAAAACTCTCAAAGAGCTTTCCCATATCCTCTTTTTTGATGCCTATGCCCGTATCCGTCACATGAACCGTCAGATTCACCATGCCGGCTCCTATGTCCTCCGCTGAAACATTGATACGGATCCTGCCCTCGTTGGTGAACTTGATCGCATTATTGGCCAGATTGATGATGATCTGGCGAATCCTCATGGCATCGCCGTACAGCTTTCGCGGAACCTTGCCGTCACTCACCAGGAAAAGATCCAGCTTTTTATCGCCTATTCTGGTAGCCAGAACATTTACAATGTCCGAGAACTCCCGCAGGGGCTTGTACTCCTCCGGGATGATCTCCAGCTTGCCCGACTCTATTTTTGAATAATCCAAAATATCATTTATAATGTTGAGCAGGTTTTTGCCGGAGCTTTGGATCTGCCTGAGATAATCCCTTACCTCGGGGGATTTCTCTTCTCTCAGCGCGATCTCCGCCATGCCTATGACGGCATTCATGGGAGTCCGGATCTCGTGAGACATGTTGGCCAGGAAATCCGATTTCATGCGTGAAATCCTCTCCAGCTCCCTGTTGGTCTCGGCCATGAACCTGATCCTGGTGGCGGACTCTGTCGAGTCATGAAGAATATACAGGATTCCGATGGTCTTCTCATCACCCAGCTCTATGACCCTGACTCTGAAATAGTACTGTTTATCCTCCGTGTCGTAACGAAGCCAGTTGTCACCGTCATGAGTAGTATTTTCTTCTATCCAGGCGTCCAGCTTATTGCGATCTTTAAAGTCCTCCAGGAGACGTGCATCCATCGTGTCCTTGATCATATCATTGATATGTATCAGGTCGTCATATCCGTCATACAGTATCAGACCGTCACTCATATTGTTGGCGAAATCATCCAGTGACCAGTTTCTCAGGGTGTATTTCGTGAAATATAGTGTCAGGTACAGGCAAAATATCGGTATAAAGTTATACACGATGACCGACAGCCACACAGGGAGGTTGAAACGTACGGTCAGTCCCTCGGCAAAGCAGATGAAAAACAGCATTCCCATCAGCGCCCAAAATCTCATCCTGAATATCTCATGTGTCCTGATCAGGCATACCACCAGAACGATCAGCACCATCACAATGTTCAGGTACGTCATGATACGGTATGAGCGGAAGCTGAACAACAGCCCCGTATTTTTCGTGTCGGTGGCAACCCACCAGGCCGAAGTGAATAAGATCTTTTTGGAAAAAGAAAAGATCCTGGCTCCAAAGAACTGGCTTACGCACAGGTATGTCTGATATGCGCAGGCAAGAAACGACGGGATCAAAGCCATGGCAGTACCCTTCAGCCGTCCCATTCTGGCAGTCATCAGCATAATGGCAAAAAACAGCCAGCCGTGAAATATATAGTACGGCAACATGACGTTCTCCACCATCTGCGCGCCTTCGGCCGCCACCAGGACTGCACAGAGCGCATCACAGATACACATTATGGCAGACACAGCCACAAACCCCATATTCCGGCGTTTAAAGAGGATCCCCTTAACGCAGCAATATGCACTCAGCCCGAACATTATTATAAACGTGATAATAAGCGCTATCATAGGCAATACCTTTATGTTTACTGTCAAAACTACATTGCGTCACTGTATCCTGAAAAACAGGATAAAATCTTTTGTATATTTTACCATAAAAACCACAATTGTAAATGTTATATTTTGTGAGTATTGACCATGTCGTGACTGCCTGCCCTGATACTTTTCCACGGGAATAGCGGTCTCTTTGGTTGAAAAGCAGCTTGCATAATGCTATTATGTTTTACAAAAGCAGCACATCGGAGAAAAAACATGAAGATCACATTTTACAGATACGGCAGCATTTGCGAGCCGGATATAATAGGCGCATTCCGTACAGCAGGTTACAGTGTGTCGGAATTCGGTCTCGAGATCACGGAAAAAGAGCACACAGCGGCTGAGCTGGTGCCTCTTTTCAGCCGGTTTTTGATGGATCATCCCTGCGACATGATATTCAGCATCAATTTTTTCCCCTTTGTGTCCGAGATCGCGAAGATAATGCACATTCCCTATGTTTCATGGACTGTGGACTCGCCCGTGATGGAGCTTTACACCTCATCCATCACTAATCCGTACAACTTCACCTTCATCTTCGACCGTGCCGATGCGGAGGAGCTTGCCTCCCTTAATCCGGGGCATATTTTTCACCTCCCTTTGGCGACAAACGTAAAAGATAAGGATTCTGTTATCACAGGGTATTCGGAATACTGCAAAAACAAAAAACTGCCTGCAGGCAATAATACAGCGTCTCACGGCATCACGGGGTTCGAGCATCCGGATACACCCGGATACTACGGTCATGACATCACCTTCATAGGGTCGCTGTACACCGAAAAGTCGCCCTACGACAAGCTTCCCGCGGATGCGCCGGCATATATGAGAGGTTACCTCGACGCTCTGATGGAATCGCAGCTTTTAGTCTACGGTGACAACTTTTTGGAAAAAGCCTTAAAGGACGATGTTGTGAAGGCATTTGCTGATGCTCACCCAAGCTTTTACAGACCTCAGTCCGAGGAGCAGCGCCAATATCTGACAGACAGGATGACCTTGTCCCGCCTGTATATGGGCAATAAGATCGCCGCCATGGAGAGGACTTCGTTTTTGAAGACGCTCTCGGACTTCTATCCGGATGACACCGCTATTTTCACAGGCAGTGACACTTCTTCCATGCCTCACATCAAAAATATGGGTTTGGCAAAAAGCCTCACTGAAATGCCTGTGATATTTAACAGCTCAAGGATCAACCTGAACTTCACGTCAAAGTCAATACGCACCGGCCTTCCCTTACGCATTTTTGACATTTTAGGAAGCGGCGGCTTCTGCCTCACCAACTACCAGAGCGAGCTCACCGACATTTTCACGCCCGGAGAGCATTTAGATTACTACGGCAGCCGTGAAGAGCTGCTTGAAAAGAGCAGGTACTATCTCGATCACGAGAAGGAACGCAAAGAGATCGCCGCGGCAGGATATGAAGAGGTAAAGAAAAAGCACACGTGGGATATACGTGTGCAGGAATTATTCAATATG
>JAILBP010000049.1:0-5224 GCA_024680835.1 Lachnospiraceae bacterium
GACCTGATCTCACAGGCAAGCCCGGGATCCGCTATAAGTCCGCGGCCTATCATAACCCGGCTGATCCACGGCCTCTCTTCCAAAAGATCATGTACATCTTCCGCACTCGTAAGATCTCCGTTATAACAGACAGGACACTTAAGTGCACCGGCAATACAGTCAAAGGCTTCCATATCCGGTTTACCCGCATAAAAATCCTCTCTGGCTCTCGGATGTATGATCACCTCGCAAAACGGATAATCCGATATTATCTTTGCCAGATCCTCCGCTTCGTCCGTACCGTAAAACCCCGCCCGTATCTTTATGGAAATATCAGGGATATTATCTGCCTCAAAGATCCCGTCCAGCATTCGTCTCAATTTTATGGGATCTTCCAGCAGGCCTGCGCCCTTACCCTTTGTCACAACTGTTGAAGAGGGACATCCCGCATTAAGATTCACCTCTCCGTATCCCTCATCGTAAAGCATCCGGGCCGCCCACACAAAGTCTTTTGCGTCTGCCGTCAGGATCTGCGGCACCAGGCGCTCCTCAAAAGGTACAACTCCATTTATATCCCGTTTCTTGACGGTATGAGCACCGCTCACCGCTATAAACGGGGAAAAATACCTGTCCGGTTCATCATAGACTTCTTTGTGAACCATTCTGTATGTTTTGGAAGTGATGCCCTCCATTGGCGCGAAATATATTTTTTCCAAGTTTTTATCCATAAACAAAAACCTTCCGCTGCTGCTCATTCATGCAAGCATGATCCGGATCATGACTTATGACACTGGTATCTTATTATATGATTTTTTCATCAAAAGAGCAATTATGTTATATCTGCCGGATCCTTACAGTATATATATTCCTTCCGTGAACTCTTTTATAACGGATTTCAGTTCCTCATCCGCAAAGAGTCCCTCTTCCTTGATCTGCTTCAGATAATTCTCCCTTGTCTCTTCTGCCTTCGCATTATCTCCGGCACGTACATATGCACTCATCTTGCTGAAATTCAGTTTACGCAGAGCCCAATTGCGAGTATCCTTTGAGAAAAATCCGCTCTTCGATGAGTATGCATCGATGACCGATTCACACCAGTCGCAAATCTCGATCGCTTCCTCAAGCGTTCCGAAATAACAGCTGAAAGTTGTCATCTTCTCTGTCTGGCGTGCGATCAATTCAAAAACAAGTGTCGCCAGCTCAACCGCGCTGTCCTTCATCGCATCGTAACCCTTCTCAAAGAAAGAAAGCGACAGATTGAGATCTTCACGTATGCAATGACCGCCAAGACTCGGAAGGACATTAACATGCTCTCTTGCATTGTCAAAATCCTTCATGTGAATATAGATCCACGCCAACGAAAAGTGTGCCTTATTAACCTTTTTGGCATCACTGCAATATCTGATTATATTAAGACCTTTTCGTATGCCATCTGTAAGTATCGACTGAGCACGCTCCGGTTCATCAGCCAGAAGTTTTTCCATATCGGTATAATAACTGAGTCCCGCAACTCTCTGTACATATTTAACTACCATGTCATAATTCATCGGATTCTTTCCGACTTCTTCCGCAAGATACTCACAGATCTTAAGTTTGCTTCCGCCGGGATCCGACACGTCCTCAAGTTCGGCCATTTTTTCAAAGATCTTTTGTGTTATCCTGTCGTCCTGACTCTGCTGCTGATACCCGAGAAGCGCATCGGTGGTAATGCCAAGCGTTTGCGCTATGGGTACTATCATAGATACATCCGGCAGTCCTGCTTCCGACTCCCACCTGCTGACTGCCTGCGGCGTTACACCTATCATTCCCGCCAGTTCTTCCTGTGTAAACCCTTTATTTTTCCTGAAACTCTTTATATTTGCTCCCAGATTATTTGCCATAATTGTTCTCCTTTTCCGAATACAGTCCGTTATGTGCTCCATGTTTCCGAAAAATGTCTGCAGTTCATTTTCTGATCATAGCGTAGCCCATAGCTCCGGAAAAATCAAACAACGGAGCATTGAGAAAAAATCAAGTCAGTTTTGCTTTAATCAGCCATGCGAAGGCGGCTGCCGCTCTGAAAATGCAAAATAAGAGTTTCGATTTTTCGAAACCCTTAACACTTCTGAGTCGGGGCGACGTGATTCGAACACGCAGCCTCCACGTCCCGAATATCACTTTCTATTTCTTATCCGATACCGTTTCGTTCTGTTTCCGCATATTTAAGGACTTTTCTTCCAGCACCACCCCGACAAACGGGAGTTCATGATTCTTATTAAGCCAGTTATCACATATCAGAAATTGTATTGCAAAAAGTTTCCGTTATGCTTAAAACCATACGCTTCATACAGCTTTACACCCATATTTGAAGCCGTAATATAGATTGTTCCACATCCATAGTCTTTTGCTTCTTTTACTACCCTATCCAATAATTGCGTGGCTATTCCCATTCTTCTATAATTCGGATCAGTATACATGCTTGATAGAATTCCCAATTTCCCGGAAGGACAGGTAAAATATGGCGGCTTTTCCGCAAATGACATCCCGCTCGTTCCTACTATTTTGTCCCCGTCAAATGCAATCCAGGAAACGTATGTACCTGCCGCCATGTTCCTTTTATAAAAATCTAACAACGCTGTTTCAAGATCTACATCTTCCGGCACAGTTCTTCCTTCTGAAGTATACTCCTCTGACAGCTGATCTATCCTCATTTTTACAATTCTGCTTAATTCATTCTCCGTCAGTCTTTTATACACTATATCCATTATTTATCTCAGTCCCCCTTCTCAAAGAAAACTTCCGATATAATCGGCAATCAATCATTAATCGCGGGCAATACCTTTTTCTCAATTAATTCAACTCTGTCAAAGATTCTAGGCTTAAATGTACCTGTCATTCCCACAGATACGTTTTTCGCTTTGTTTACATAGATAATATTTCCGCTGTCACCAATCGCGGCATATACCTCTTTATCATCGTAAGGCTTGTACCATAAATAGCCATAGCTCATGAAGCCAAATCGCTCACCAAGCTTAATGTGAGGTGCCAACATATCTTTTAAGTATTCTTCAGAAATAATTCTCCTGCCATCATTGATGCCACATTCCAATACAAGTTCACCAATAGTAGCCATATCTTTTGCCGACATGCATAATCCCCAGCCGGCGGTAACACTGCCCTGAGGATCAGTGTACCACTCGTATTTCCTGGGATTTTTGTTCATGAAGAAATCAAATTGATCTTCTTTAGAACTGTCACCGTGTGGTATTCTCTTAGGGAGTCCAAGTAGCTCAAATAGGTTTTTGTTTGCAAAATCTATGCATTTTTCACCGGTTGCTTTCTCGATTATTCCGGTAAGTATCTGAATACCAAGCGTAGCATACCTG
Source organism: Lachnospiraceae bacterium (assembly GCA_024680835.1). Taxonomy (GTDB): domain Bacteria; phylum Bacillota; class Clostridia; order Lachnospirales; family Lachnospiraceae; genus RGIG6904. Next base: position 3,345 of record JAILBP010000049.1, read on the forward strand.
AACTCACCTGTTATTCCATTACGTCCTCCAAGATAATCCAGGATTGCATATGTGAAGTTCGGTGAAGTACAAACCTTCTTCCAAGGTTCTGACTTACCTTTATATGGAGCTGTCATAGTAAGGAGATGCCTGACCGTAACATCGTATATGGTCTTCTCTCCACGCTTTACAGAGTAATCAGGGAAAAAATCCATCACCTTTTGATCCAGGTTTTTGATATATCCCTTATCCAATGCAATCCCCGCCAATAATGCCACAATGCCTTTAGTCACGGAATTGACATTCATCGCATCCATAGTTTTGAAACCATGCCAACAATCATTAAGTGCCACCTCACCTTCTTTAATGGCATAAATCTGGCATATATTGCTCTCATTCCCTGTGCTCTCAGAAATGTACCTGTGTAGTTGTTCATTATTCATAATAAAAAACCTCTTTCTTAGAATAGATTCGGACGTCCTAAGAAAATGCTAATTGAATTAAAAATCTTTTTCAAGAAAAATCTTAAAATATCTATAGTCAAATATATAGTAAATAAAACAGGAATTTATTACCAAAAAAGAACCATGGCCCCGTCCCCATGGTATCCACCGCAATATTCCCTTTCGGTCCATAATATGTTATAATGTTTTGGGGAGACAAGGGGGTTACCAATGATAAAAAAGAAAAAAACACTTTCGAAGTATCAGAAGACCGTTCCGATCCTGGCCGGTCTTATCCTTTTATTGGCACTCACAACGATTTCCGCAAAATTCTGCGACTGGTATACCGATCATATTTACGGCCATCTCTGCGATGCCATCAGCCATCTTACCGGACCGCTTCCCTTTGTCCTGGGTGAGATCCTGATGTACACCGGCGTCTTTTTGGTGCTCGGCGCCATCCTGTATTTGCTGTTACTGCCTTTTTTCCGCCGTAAAGAACGTTTTCGCAACGCGATAAAAAGCTACTTTCAGACCTTATCGGTCATCCTGATCATAGTCGTGCTGATCTATATGCCTGTCTGGTACATTCCGATCTGCGGCACGGTTCTCGGACAGGGCAATCCGGAAAAACGCACCACTTATTCGTACGATGAAGTCTATAAACTGCTGAAGCATTTTGCCGCAGAGGCCAACGCTGCTGCCAAGGAGATCTCGGTGGACGAAGACGGCAGCGTCCTCTTTTACAGCCCGCAGCTGCAAGCTCAGCTTGCTGTATCCGCCCTGCAAAACATCAGCGACGAGTTTCCCCGGCTGCAGGGATACTACCCTCCCATCAAGCCGGCGCTCTGCTCGGATATCCTGGACCGTATGGGGATCGGCGGGTACAACTATCCTTACACCATGGAACCCACAAACAACCGTTACATCTCTCCTTTGTACCTGTCCTGTCTGGATGCGCACGAATACTGCCACCATAAAGGCTACTACAAAGAGAACGAAGCCGTTTTCCTGAGCCTCCTGGCACTGAGCCGCAGTGACGATCCTTATCTGCGGCTGGAAGGAAATGTGGAGTTGTATAATGAACTGTTCGATGCCTATCTGACCGCCAAAGATGATTTACTGGACCAGCTGATCGAAACCTGGAGAGTTAATCCGCCGGAAAGTACCGAGCAGGCCAACCATATCCTCTTGACCTATCTCGGAGAGGAACCCCAGCTGAGTAAACGCGCACGCACAATCATCAGTGCCGGCGCATATGCCCAACAGGTCATCTATAATGCCGATTCCCATGTGATCGACAGCCTGCCTTTAGTTAATAAAGCCATTGAACAGACCGCCGATACCGGCTGGAAAGTTCAGGGTGACCTTCTGCAGGAAAATTCCTACGATGGGGCCACTCTGTTGATCTTGCAATACTTCTATCCTGATTAAAACTCAGAACTATGGGGACGGGGT
>JAILBP010000083.1:0-4112 GCA_024680835.1 Lachnospiraceae bacterium
CCCAATGCCGTTGAAAGCTTTTTGATCTTCTCATCATCCGCATGATTTCTCATTATGACATCAGCCAGTGCCATGATGAGTGTCAGTATCATGAACATCAATGCAAAAGGTTTAATGCCCATGTCAAAGCCGGTGGTAAAAGTGAGTATGAAGCCTATCAGCATAAAGTACAGCATCACCATATCCGGTACAAGTTTTTCCAGATAAAGATGAATGACCATAGCAATGATCAGCATCAGATCCACCGCGCACAGTCTCAGGCAGGTCACATCCAGATTTTCTATGTTTGCAAAGGAAGTCAGAAAACCGAGTATCGCATAGGTGAAAAATCCCATTCCTGCTGTGCCCAGATAATAAAGGGCATTCGATGCAAGCTTTGTCTTTTCCCTCAATAACATGCTGCCGGTAAAAAATCCCGCTGTCATGATCAGGATGCAGATTTGCTTTGCAGTGTCAGACAGGAGCCTCCATGTACTGGACACGAACATGCTGCCGCTCACCAGTACGAATATGATACCTGCTGCCATCAGTAATACTGTTCCGATATTGATCTTCTTTTTTGTGTTTTCTTCCATAGTAAACACCTCCTTGAATATGACATGATCGCTTCGCAATTCTGTTGTTTTTTTCTGTATGTTGACCATATAATACCTTCGGAACCGAATATCGGATAGATGTCATATGTCACCGAATCCCGTACCGTTTATGCTTTCCATGTGACATATGTCATATGATCATATATGTAAAGTGACTTGCTGTTTTTCGGCTGAGTATATATACTGTAGGCATAATGACGACCTGAAGGGATGGATTCTGATAATGAAGAAGATAATAGGCAGAGCGCTGATAGTGATCCCCGCTCTTTTTATGCAGCTGCTGTGGTACGCTATACTTTTATCGTTACTGGATAAATTGTTATACGGACAACTCGGTGCGATCATCAACGCTGTGTTTTCCATACTTTCCGTAATATTTGCGATGAGCATAATCGCCAGAAGGGACGAAAGCTCCTATAAGCTCCTGTGGGTAATGGTTATAACAGCAATGCCTGTGCTGGGAGCAATACTCTACTTTGCCCTCGGAAACAAGCATACCGGTGCCGCACTCAAAAAAAAGCTTGACAAGACAGGCAGGTTCGTCTCCAAACCGGACATTATAGAAAAAGAAAACAATGACAATCTCAGCGACATAGCCGAAAATGATGCAAGACTCAGCCAGACCCTCAGATTTATCAGTGATTCAACGGGTTTTCCCGTATTAAAGAACAAAACCTCCAAACTTTACGCATTTGGTGAGGATATGTTTGCAGACATGTGTCTTGATCTGGTAAAAGCAGAGAAATATGTTTATATCGAATATTTTATCATCCGCACCGGAAAATTCTGGGATACCCTTACCGATATACTTGCCGAGAGAATAAAAAGCGGAGTGGATGTGAGAGTGATGTATGATGACCTGGGAAGTATTGCGACCTATTCCATGAGAGATATAAAGGCACTGACTGAAAAAGGGATAAAATGCATCCCCTTTAATCCGTTTTTTTTGATAAAAACACAGCTTAATAACAGGGATCACAGAAAGATAATGGTAATAGACGGGGAGATCGCTTACAGCGGCGGCGTGAACCTTTCCGATGAATATATCAATGAGATACATCCTCATGGTATATGGAAAGATATAGGCTTCAGGATAACAGGCGCAGCGGTAAAATCCTACGCTTATATGTTTATGGAATTCTGGAATGCGTTCTCTCCCGATGCGATCCCGGAGGATCTGGCAGAGCAGCGAATAACCGAATCCATTCTGCGGGACATTACGGAGTCTGAAAGCACCCCCGGTGCGGATAACGGTTATATCATGCCCTATTATGATTCGCCGGTGAGCGACGAGCATACCAGTAATATCCTGTATTCCGAAGCATTGTCCATGGCAACGGACTATGTATGGTTTTATACTCCTTATCTGATCCTCGGTGATGCCCTGTATGACTCTTTTATAAGAGCCGCAAGGCGGGGAGTGGATATCCGGATCATCATGCCCGGGATACCCGACAAAAAAATGGTCTTCAGACTGTCCAGAAGCTATTACGGGGATCTTATAAAGGCCGGCGTGAGGATATATGAGTACACACCGGGCTTTGTTCATGCGAAGGCCGTGCTGATGGACGATAAATTTGCAGGGATCGGCTCGGTAAATCTTGATTACCGTAGCCTTTTCCTGCACTTTGAGTGCAATTCAATATTCTATAAAGCAGATATAGTTGAATGCCTTAAAAACGACTATCTGAATACGCTGAAAGCTTGTAAAGAGATAAAATACGAAAATATCAACCGAAACATCCCGAATACTCTCCTGAATAACTTTCTGAGGGTCTTTGCACCACTGCTTTGAGCACAAACGGATATCCGGTGACAGTCCCTATGGACAGGAGACTTCGGACTGTTTTACACTCTGATGCTTAGCGCCTGTTACTGCGGCGCCATATTTTCCGGTCTTGTGCCTCCCTCACCAGATGATCGCGGAAGGCGGGATGAGCTATGGAGATAAGCTTCTCTGCCCTTTCCCAGGTGGAGAGTCCCTCAAGATTTACCACTCCGTATTCAGTGGCCAGAAAATATATCTGGCTCCTGGGGGAGGTGATGATGTCGCCGTTAAACTGCGGCATTATCCTCGAGTGCGTAACACCCTGTTTGTCCACATATATCGAACTCATACAGATAAAAGCCTTACCGCCCCGCGATGCGGAAGCCCCCGTCAAAAAGTCCAGCTGACCTCCGGTTCCGCTGATCTGCCTTGAGCCGGAACTCTCAGCCGCAACCTGACCGTACAGATCCACTGCCACGCAGGCGTTTATGGACACCATATCATCGATCCGTTCTATAACTCCCGGCCGGTTCACGTATTCCAGGGGATATGCCATTACTCCCGGATTGTCATCCAGCCATTCGTATAGATCTCTCGATCCCACCGCGCAGCCGAAGACTCCCTTGCCTCTGTCAATCTTCTTTTTCTTGTTGGTAAGTTTTCCGGCGAGATGCAGGCTTAAAAATGCGTCCGTGCAAAGTTCTGTGTGCATCCCCAGATCCTTAAGATCCGACTCGGCTATGAGCTCCCCCAGCGCATTCGGAACATTTCCGATACCGAGCTGCAAGGTCGCTCCGTTCACAATATACGGCAGTATGTGACCTGCAATGGCACGGTCGCACTCCGAGGGTTCGGCATAATGAATATCGGGGAAGTCCTCATGCTCACCTTCCACAATATAATCCACCTCCGAGATATGAATGCACTCGTCATAGCCTCCCCTGACCTTCGGGAGCTTATCATTTATCTCCAGTATCACGATATCCGCCATGCGGGCAATCGGCGCAGCGACTCCCGTGTTCACGGAAAAATTGAAATACCCGTGGGCATCCATGGGCGTGACGCTCACCATGGCAACATTTACATGTAAAAAAAATTCATAGTAGGCGGCGTTATTGTGAAAGACCATGGGGATATAATAGCACAGTCCCTTGTCGCACAGCCTTCTCTCATAGGACGAACAATGCCAGCTGTGATATATGAAATGCTCCTGTGTTTCGTCACACTCTGCCACCTTGATAGGTCCGGATATGAGATTTCCCCTGATCTTAACATCGAAAAGCTCATCCCGTCTCTTAGCCAAGGCGCGATCCAGCAAAACCGGTTTTCCCAGACAACTGGTATAATCTATCCAGTCTCCGCTCTTTACCACAGAGACGGCCTCATCCGGTGTTCTGAGTTTTCTGTTATATTCCTGAGTGAAATCTTCGACCATACTGCCCATACCCCCTGTGAACGATCATGATCTATTCAAGATACTTCTTCGCATCTTTTTCGGATATCTGACCGGCATCGACCATGGACTGTATCTGTCTTCGCACATCATCCGGTCTGCTGTATCCGCCATCTATCGTTTTGCCAAACCATGTCAGTGCATTATCGTAATCCTCCGCTCCGTAATACGCCAATCCGGCGTTATACATGGTCATGGGATCCTTGTTGCTCTTTGCTGCCTTTGCAAAATATTTTGCACTCTCAGAGAAATTGTCATCGCGGTAGAGGATCATGCCGTAGTTCGACCAGACTGC
>JAILBP010000116.1:0-22125 GCA_024680835.1 Lachnospiraceae bacterium
ACCGTCAAGATAGAGGTCAACACCCATCTCCTGTGCATGGTTGCTCAGATTCTGAAGATCCTTTGACGATCCAAGTTTTTTCACAAGCTTCACTTTCTTGAGAAGCTTCTGGCTCACACCGCCGTTGCACCATCCGGTAAGTTTAACCGAAAGATCACCGATATTTTCCGAATTAAGATCTTCTATAATACCGTCAGCATCCTTGAATGTTGTCAGCTTAAGCGGACGAGACATCGGGATACCCAAAACCTGCTGAACCTTGTCAACCGCGCCTACAAGCTCAACTGCCACCGGAGCCTGACTCTCGCTCTCAACCTTGAGATAATCGCCGTATTCGTCTCTCAGGTAATCGCCGTATGTCTTAGCCATGCTGACATAATCATTTTGGTCGATGAAACGATATCTCTGAACTATCTTCTCGCCTGCCGGAAGCTGTGGCAGATAAGCGAATACATCGGATGAAGCTATAGCACTGATGTTGAACTGCTCACGCGGGCAGAGCGTGTACTCTGCATCAACATAGTTCCAGTCATTTGATCTGCCGCTGACGAATGCTCTGACTGCTCCGTATGAAGCTCCGTTTTCCATCATGCAGATGTATGAACTGTCACCGCATGCCTGTCCAAATACTCCGAAATATGCTCTCGTGTTATGAATAACATAATCACGTCTAATATCCATATCCCAGCCATAAACATTGGCGTAATAATCGCTCTGGGCTGTCTTTCCGTTATTGTAATTGATGATGGCACCACCGCCCTCGGGCACGAACATGAATCCTTCGTCTTCCTGGGATCCGGCTCCGAAATACGGAAGCGGATAAATCCTGTAAAGCGGTGTTGACGGGTTGTACTCTATGGAATCAAACGGAATCTCAACTACAAGATCATTGCCCTCAAGTCTGAAATCCATCTCTACGTTGAACACGTTCTGATCAACGCTGGCTGTCGACTTATCCAGCTCCTTGTCAGCCTGATAGTCTTCATATGTATAACCTGCTGCTGCAAGAGCTTCTTCCATCTTAGCTTTACGGCTGCCCTTAACATTATCGCGCAGGATATATACAGGTTCGGTCTCCAGTATCGGATATGATGCCAGCAAGGCTTCCTTATCATCGCTTGAACGAAGTTTCTTGAAATCGTAAGCTTTGTAGATATCCTTTACGGAATCCGCATCTTTCTTCTCCATCTTCTCTCTGAAGCTGTCCATCCTTGCCACTGTGATAACAGTCGGCATTATATATTCACGTTCGATATTTCCCAGAGAGTACTTAACCTTTATGCTGCCGTCATCGCCCTTCTCAAGCTTGTACACACTTTTGTCAACACTGTATGTCTTTGAATCATACACTGTCTCCAAACCTGTGGTGATACCGTAAGATATTACAAGGTTTGACTGCATCATACCCTTTTCATTGGGAATGGCTCTGGTATCCTGTGCAGCATTTTCGATGTATGAGCTCCACACCTTTCCGGTGGATTTCTGCTCAACAGTGAAATGTGTTGTAAGCTGATCCATCGTAAAGATCAGATCATCCGATTCCATCACCAGAGGCTCCGGATCTTCCTCTCCGTCGTAGCCATATGGAACCACAGGTTCGACCTCAGCCTCGGGATTGACAAAGTTGATAATGTAGATCAAACCTATTGCCAACACTGCACAAAATATCAGCGGTGCTATAAGACTCTTTAAGAAGTCTACAACCTCCTGACGCTGCTCTGTCCTGGTCTCTCTGTTCGGTCTGCGAACTCCTCCGGGCTTCGGTGCCTTGGGAGCCTTTGGAGCTTTTGGAGCCTTCGGAGCTTTTTCTGTCTTTTTGGCACCCCCCTGAGTTTTAACTTCCTCCTGAGTTTCGGCACCGCCTTTGCCAAGTGCCTCAAGCTCAGCCATGTATTGTTCTGCCTTTTCTTTCGAATTTGTTTCGTTCGCCATGGTTACTCCCGTCTCTCATAAATGATTGGTTTTACTAACGAATAAAATATCGCTTATGTAACTTCATTCTGTTACATTCTGAACATCAATTCCTTGCCTATTGATATGAAATAAGCAACACCCTGAGATATCATACTGAAGAATATCATCAGAATGAATATGATGACCAGCATCGCAAAAAGTGATGCAACCGTAAACAACAGGTTCTTTCCGGCTGAGAAATCATGAATCTGTCCCATACCGGCAACTATCAATATCGCACAGTAGACCAATGCCAGTACACCCAACACCGATATAAACTGTCCTTCCTCTATGGTCACAAAGTTGCTTGCGATAGTAACCGGAAGCTGTATCAGCGGATATGGTAACAAGCAATAACATGTAGCCATATACACATCACCCAGACGACCTTTTCCGTCAAACAATGTTGTAAGCGCCCAGTTACCTACTACCCACAATGCCAACGGGAACAGTATGCTGGCCACATATACCAGAATATTGATCTCTTCCCAATAAACCTGTAAGAAAAGGAAGCTGGTATATCGAAGTCTCATGATCCTGACTATGATAGTAAAGATCAGGATCGTATTCGCTGCCGCGTATGTTCCTTTGCGCTCTCTTATAAGATCCCAGAAACCGTCCAGCGGATGCGTCAAACAGTAAAACGCAAATCCAAGAGAATCAAAGTATTTTTTCAGCTTGTCTCCTGCAGTGAGTTGTCTGTTTTTTCCCATGTCGCTTACGCCATAGTACTCACTGTAATAATCACTCATGTTGTAGGTGCTTGCCATAATGTTTCCATCCTTTTAGAGTTTGAATATCTCAGACCTTTCGATCTCAGCCTTGACCTTAAAATATCTGCCAATCAGTAAGGGCACGATGATGATGACCGCCAGAATAATGATAACCCACAGAATGTTCTCTCTAATGATTATCTTTCTGTACTGAGCGTATGCTCGTGAATAATTCTCATCATCATACTTGGCCTCAAAATAATCCATCGCCTCTTTGTACTCGCCCTTACGCATGAGCGAACGACCGATACCGATATATGCCAGCGCGTAGTTACCGTTCAGATCCCTGACTTTATTCCACGACTCCTCAGCCTCGTCATAAAGACCGGAATCAAACTGATCCATGGCCTGATATATCAGACTGCCGTACTCGGTAGGTATGAACATTGTGATAGAGCAGTCGAGCTGATCAAGTACCAGAAGATCATTTCCCATATGCTCCATGGAAACCGGCTTTCTGAAATAGCCATCCATGTTACCGTTTCCGCCGAATGCGTATACCATCCTGCCCTGGTCATCATAACCGAAAAGTCGTCCTCTGTTCTGATCGAGACAAACATAAATGTCGTTGTCTAATACGGTAACATCTTTGAAATATGACGGTCCGGTGATACCACCGCCTCCGCCCCAGTAGAGATCACCATATACCGGATAATCTCCGTTGCGGACCAGAATGTCGGTTCCCAACATGTTCAGCTTACGTACTGCATCAACTGTCTCATTGTCAAGGTCTTCCTCTTCCTGTCCGCCGACACAGGCATATATGAATCCTTCATTGTCCATGAAGAGATTATCATATTCTGTGGGAACGAAAGATTCCATCTGAGCACGCTGCTCCTGTGATGCAAGTCTTTTCCAGATGTAATCCGTAAAGTTAAAGGCAACTCTCGTAGCTCCGATGAATCCGGAGAACTCTCCGTCAGCCTCGTATTTTACTAGGCCCTTGTTGATACCCTGTGCGGAGCAGTATACACGATCCGCTGTATCAATTGCCAGCTTATCCGGCTGGAATACATAATCACTGGCTATGGCCGAATCTACAGGTCTGTCAAATGACATTATGTAATTCAGATCCTTATCCACCTTGATGATCCTGGCATTGCCCCTGTCTGCGATGAAGATATTACCCTCTTCGCTGACTGCAACATCCGAAGGAGCGTTCAGTGTGTTAATATCCGAACCCTTGATCTCAGAGATCTCTCTCACCACTGTGAAATCGTCCGCTCCAGTGCGTTCGAGCACTACTATACGGTTGTTACCGGTATCACAGATATATACCTCATTGCCGCGTACATAGAGTGACTCGGCATTCTTGAGATTCAGATCAAGACCCAGATCTTTGTAAGTGAAAACCCTGGCGACAGAATACACATCAGGGCTCTCCTGAACATCCTCCCAGTAATCATATACGTATGTATAACTGCCTTCTGATGCCTGTACTGCGGTTGTTCCGGTGAAAACCAGTCCTGCTGCAACAGCTGCCACACCCAGAGCATGTATAATCCTGTTCTTCATAGTAATCCTCTTATACTGTGTATTATCGTTCATCAATCTTTGATACCGGAGCTGGCCATTGTCTCAAGAATCTGACTCTCAGAGAATACGAATATGAGAATCGGTACTATCATGACAACTACCAGAACCGCTGCAGCCTGACCTGTTCTGGCGATACCGCCGGCCTGAATCTGCTGCAATGCAAATACCAGTGTCTTTTTCTCCTCGGAATAGATATATGTGGAAGCTCTGTTATTCCAGAGTCCCTGTACCGAGAAGATGATCAACGTCATCCATGCAGGCTTAACGTTGGGCATTACTATCTTTGTGAATACTGTCCATTCACTTGCACCATCGATCTTTGCTGCCTCGATCAATGCTGTGGGCAAGCTCTCCATGAACTGTTTCATAAGGAAGAGTCCCATAGGAGAAGCAAATGCGGGAATGATAATAGCCCAGTATGTATCGATCCATCCCAACTTGTTGATAATGATGTAGTTAGGAATCTGTGTAACCATACCGGTGAACATCATGGCCACGGTGACAAGCTTGAAAAATGCCTGTCCGCCGGGGAACTGATACTTAGCCAAAACGAAAGCACCCATGGAAGCTATAAAAAGATGTCCCGCAGTACCTACAGCCGTTATGAATACGGTGTTGAAAAGATATCTGGAGAAAGTAACCCAGCTCTTACCCATGGTAACGAACAGATCCGAGAAGTTATTGATGGTAGGTCGTCTTGGGAATATTCTGGGCGGGAACATGAACAATTCATCCAAAGGCTTCAATGCACTGCTCACCGCATATACGATGGGAAATACCATTATGACTGCAACCAGCGCAAGGAAGATTCCCAATGCTATATCTCCACTGACTGAACGGTTCGGTTTCCTGCGCTTTATAAGTGGCTTATGATAAACCTGAACCGCTTCTTCCTGTATTTTCTTTGCTTTTTTTTCTTTTGTGGTGTTTTTACTCATTATCGCCATCCTACTCTCATAGTATAGCAGACACAGGTGTCTGTTTATTTCTTATATACGACAAGTTCAAGAAACTATCTTTATTCTCCGACTCTGTTAAGCAACGCCTCTATCAGCTTGTAGCTCAATATCATCAGCAGGAAAAGTATCGTGGCTATGGCACAGGCATAACCCATTTCGAATCTTGAGAAGCCATAGTCGTAAACATGTGTCACGATGGTACGCGCCGCATAATCCGTACTGGGATATCCGCAAAGCTGGAAGGTTACATCGAAAACACCGAACGCCTGCGTGATAGCCATGACCGCACCGAACATCAGCATGGGCTTCATGCTGGGAAGTGTTATGAACCACAATTCCTGCCAGCGGTTCTTAACTCCGTCAATACATCCTGCCTCAAACAAGCTGGGATCCACGCTCTGGAGTCCTGCCACGAATGAGAGGAATCCGGTTCCAAGGCTCATCCACAGGATGACCAGCATACATATCGGCAACATCCATTTCGGATCTGTCAGCCACAAAACGGGATTGTCTATTATACCGATATTCATCAAAAAAGCATTTACATAACCGTAGGCATCACCTCTGAAGAATACCGAGAAGATAACAAAGCAGTTTCCGGCGATGGAGGGTGCGTAGAATACTACGATGGCCACACTTCTGACCCACCTTGGAAGTTCATTGATGAGCCATGCAAAGAAGAATGACATTATGTAGCCTAACGGTCCCGTGACCAGAGCGATGATAAGGGTATTCTTGATACCTATCAGGAAGATCTCATCCTCCAGCAAAAGGCTTATGTAGTTATTAAGTCCTATAAATTTGGGCGATTCCAAAAGGTTATAATAAGTAAAACTGAAAAATATGGATGCGACCACCGGGAAAATAAAGAACACTGTAAAAATGATCGCATACGGTGCCAGGAAAAGATAGCAGTTCCTGCTCGTCTTCATCTTTTTCAATGCAACTTTGGCATTGTGCCTGCGCATCATCACAAGCTTCTGAAAAAAACTCATATCCGCCGGTGAAACTTTACTCTTTGTTGCTGCATTTTCGTTTGCCATAACTGTACCTGACCTCTTATTCTCCGTATAATTTCATACCGAACTCTCTGCGCTTCTTTGTGATCTCCTCATCGATCTTGATAGAATAGTCGATGATGGTCTCACGCGTATCGTCTTTGTCATTGATGCACTTACGGACTGCATTTGCGATATGACGTCCCGTGTAATAACCGCCGGGAACTTCTCTGATACCTACCGTCTGTTCCCATTGGGCTCCCAGAACCTCAATGTCGTCCGCACTCCATGAAAGTTTCGAGAACGCATCCCTGTTGGCTGTGTTATATCGGGCCGAAGCGCCCAGAAGAGCCTCTATCTCGCGACCGAAACGAACCTGTGTATCGGCATCTGCCCACCACTTCATGAATTCCCATGAATTCTGTTTGATGGTCTCATTGTCTGTCTTCAGCATCATGGTAGCGTTTCCTGTGATGAAATCGCTCCTGTCGATATAGGTCTTTCCGTCTGTTCCTGTCTTCTCGGTACCCGGGATCAATGTGAAGTCCCAGAGTCCTCTTATCTCAGGCGCTGAAACCATCAGCGTGTTGTAGGTCGAGTATGAAGCAATACCTATGGGCATCTCTCCTGAACGGAAACGGCTTACAAAGTCGAAATAAACCGGTATTCCATAGTCATTAAAGTATCTTACGTAGTCATCAAATGCCTCAATGCCTGCCTCCGTGTCTACTGTTGTCTTTGACCCCTCTTCATTGTACATATCGCCGCCATATTGATACAGCAATGTAAAATACAATGAAAGATCCGGAGCATTGGAAGCGATGGACACCGTAGCGCCTGCGCTGGATGAGCTTCCACCGGCACTCGGGATACCGATCGAAAGGTTATTGCCCTGAATGGTAGGCAGCATTTCTATAAGCTCCTGCCATGTCTGTGGAATTTCTAGATCAAGCTCCTCCAGAATATCCTTGCGGTAGAACATAACATTAAATGTCTGTTGCTCCGGAATGGCGTATATATGTCCGTCGAGTCCGTACTGCTCATATGAACTCGGAGAATAGTGCGAGAGCACCTCCTGATAATCCGGGAACTCCGTGATATCCTGTGCCGCATTTCTCAAGGCATAGTTAACAGGCTGGTCGGCTCCCACCGAAAGAGCCACATCCGGACCACGTCCTGCAAGAACCGCACTCAGCAGTGCACCAGGATCTACGATCTCCACGTTGACTTTAACTCCCGTATCCGGAGTAAATCCGTCATCTATCATGGACTTAAGTATGGTACCCTGATCACGACCTGTCAGCACCCATACAGTAATGGCGTCTTTTGCCTCGCTGCCCTCGTAAACGTTACCTACAGAGTTGTAATCAACGAAGAAAGATGCTCCGAAAGAGCTCATCTCATGCCATGCTGCAAGGAATGCATTGCTCTTCTTGACCTTAGGCTTAACATTGGTACCTGTGATCTCGATATAATCCACATCCAGCTTGGTCTCGCTCAGCGTAAGGGCTGCCGTGCCCAGTGCTGTGATATTGTCCTTGAATGTAGTGAACTCCAGTGTTATCTTCTGCGGTTTGTTTACAAAACGTTCAAGCTGCTGAGCTATAGTTTGCGCCGCAGCTATGCTGTCAGCCTTCTGACCGGTGACTTCCACCATGTCATCCACCAGCTTATACAAACGCTTCGACTCCAGATCCATAGCCTCGATGATCTCGGGATATGTTGTCTCTATATGATAGTCACGATACTGATCCGGAGTTGCTCCAGTGTATACCAGGATCCTTCTGTATATCTGGTTAAGTCTGAAGGTTGATGCCTCAAGATCCGAGAGGCGCTCACCGAGACGCCCCAGTGTTGCAGTCAGTCTGATGGTATGTTTACCTTTGGAAAGGAATATGTCATACGGCTTGCCACTGTCGTCTGCCAGCTTCAGGAAATCCCAGTCATTATTGTAATCGAAAGAAACCTCTCTCAATTCCTCAAAAGGAACCTCGCCATCGATATATACGGTACGGTTCGACACATTACCTCTGGCGTAATTCTGACGGCCCTTAATCATAATGTTGTAACGGCCATCCTCGGGAACTTCAAACTCCCACTCAACCCACATACCGTTGCTTCTCCATGCCTCACCGCCCACATAGTTGAGCACTGTGGTAGTAACACTGCGAGGTGATGTGGTGGGTGACGAACGGTCATATTTCGCATAGAGCGAAGACTCCGAACGTTTTGTGGAATCCTCACCTTCAACTATAAGATCGAAATCCGAAACGTCGCTTGTCCCGCCTATATTTGCAAGATATTCATTATATGTAGGAATGTTTTCAACTCCGCGTAACTCCAGACGTCTTATGCCCAGGGGCTCATTCTCCGCTTCGAAACTCAGAACGTTGTCGCCTTTTTCGAACCAGAAGAGATACGGATCCTGCACATATCCCATATCGTCTGCAAAATATGCGCTCTGCCAGTCGAAAATCTCCACCTGTGTAGGACGGATCTCATTGCCCTGATTATCTACACGGACCGGACCGCCGTCTGTCCAGATACGGGTGAACTCAATGTTGCCTGCATCTTCAAAAGGCAATTCACCGTTGATCTTAACCGAACGCTCTGCCGCAACACCTCTGGAATCATCTGCAAGATACTCAAAGAACAGTCTGTAGAAACCTTCCTCAGGTATGTTCACATGCCAGCTCACAGTAGATCCGATTCCTGTGAAAAGAGCCTTCGGCTCTCCGTAGTAATTGTCGACAACTTTCACATCCCCTTCGCCCTCGTAGCTGTATAAATCTACAGGGATCGTTCCTGACGGAGTCTTGGACACATCGTGCGATTCAAGATATCCGTTGTATGTGCTGGTCCTCTCTACGCCTGCGACCTCTTTAGTAAGGTCTGTCCCATCGTATTTGGAATGGAAATTCTGTACCCCTCTATGGGATAGAATAACCAGCACAAGTATCAGCACCAGTATTACAGCTACAGTAATGATCACATTTTTGTTTTTCTTTAACCAGTACATCCTATCCTCCGAAATACTGCGTCACCGACGCTTTATTTTAGTTCTGCCCAGCAAAAACATAGAAGCTGGGTTTCGGTTCATATTTATCGTCAAAGAGCAGTGGGCACTGCGGGTGTGCTCCGTCGGCTCCCCCGCCAACATTCGAGCTGAACTGAAGCCATGAATAATGATCCACGGTACCCCAGAACGTAATACCCGATACAACAGGCTCTTTGTCGGTTTCTGCACTCTGTATCGCAAAGCGTATCATATTGTAACGCTTGCGCTGTTTTTCATACTCCGTAACTTTTGACTCGTCACTACCATCGTAATCATCGCTGGCACGCAGATCCAACTCCGTGAACTGTACCTTGCCTACGATGTCCGAATAGCTTTGTATGCTGTTCTGGATATCGGTAGCCGACGGGTTATCCATAGAGTAGTGCCCCTGCATACCCATAGCACTGATCCTGGTGCCCTCTCCCGGAGCGCCCTCCTCAGCCTTAATGCTCTTAAGCAGTTCTATAATGCCGTTTCGTTTATTGATCTGGCATTCATTGTAGTCGTTGTAGTACAATTCAAGATCTTCCGGCGCGTATTTATTGGCATATTTGAAAGCATTGATGATGTATTCATTGCTCTGGTAAACATGCCACCAGCTTGAATTGCTGCCGTGGGTGTCATTGCTGAGCGGTTCATCCGGCCTCTCGGCATCTGATCTGTAGGTGCCGGTAGAATCACTGACTGCCTCATTCACCACATCCCAGCCGTAGAAAAGACCCTTGTATTTGCTGTCCTCTCCCGTGTAGTACGTAAGAACCGTTCTGATGTACCACTCCAGCCGTTTATTCATCACTTCCGGAGTCACATAAGGTTTTTCTTTGTCATAGTCCTCATGGAAAAACCATTCCGGTGTCTGTGAATGCCATACCAGAACATGTCCTCTCACCACCAAGCTTTTTTCCGGATGCTCTTCATTCCATGCCAGTATCTTGTCAAGAATCTTATCCGCTCTGGAATGATCGAGTTTCGGGACTTTGATCTCCTCTCCGTCAAGCTCATCCGTATATGTACCCGGGCACCTGCTGTTGCTGTACCCAACAAGTGCGTCAGGTTTTAATTCATTGCCCAGTGTAACAGCCTCAAAATGTGTTGTAATGATATTCCAGACACCCGGATCGTCCGCCTCAAAACCTGTCACGGCACATCCTGCAAACGCTCCGAGAGATTCTCTCATGGAATCTCTCAAAACAGGCACCTGATCCTGAGTCTGATCGTCCGACGCATTCGAAGTCTCATCTTCCTCTCCCTCGGAAACATCATCCACTTCTGCAACTTCATCTTCCACATCCTGCAAAGATGAACTGTCGTCAGACCCGGCATCCGTCACGACATCAGATTTTTCATCCGATACCACGCCCGGCGCTGTCTCTCCTCCGGTGCTTTCCGCTCCCCCGCTTCCGCAACCGGCCATCATAGCACAGGCAACTGCAACCACAACGGAATAAATTTTTATTTTTGATTTATTTATACACAAAAATTTCATAGATTGATTATAATTCGTACATACTTTACTCGCTCATCATTTTTTGCGTCAAGATTCTCATTAATTGCTTTTTTTATGGATTTTGTTGATTCCGTACGATTATTGCCGGAAGTTTTTGTGCATTATTACCACATTTGTTCTGTTTTTTCATTCTAATTAAAGAGAAAAATGGTAACTATTCACAGCCTCTCCTGCTCTCGTCGGGTCCCAAATATGAAACCGACCCGGCTTTCTCATCCCTGTAGACCATTATGCGTTCCAGCATATTTTCGGGATCCGTGCCGTAAACCCTGATGCGGTTCAGACCGGCTTTCAGGTGGATCCTGTCTTCGACGCAATGTACATGACTCAAGACTCCTGCGCCCCAGTCGCCGCTCTCTCCCGCTCTGAATCTCTCGTCCAGGACACAGACGCTCTTCTCCTTTTCTCCGTTTACGGAGAATACAAGTCTGATGCGCCGTCCCTCTATCCAGGGATTGCAGGCCAGCAGCTGGAAGCGTACCGTGTACTCTCCCTCCCCGCCCGTCTCAAAAGCATAATCCGCATAAGGAGCGCCATTCACATCTGGATAATATACCGTCACCGGATACAATCCGACGGCGTCTTCCCTGCGACCAAGAGCTTCATATATCTTAAGTTCCGCTCCATCACCGGGGGTGATGCTCTCGTAATGGGCAGCGTCCATTATCACACGGCCGTCTCTCTCTTCAAATATGCCTGCTGCCGCCCCGGTCATCTCAGGAGCCTTTATCGCAAATTCCGCACAGCCGCCTTCATATTTGAGAGATATCTTTCCTTCTGCTCCTGCGGCAGCCCTCTTGTCAACCTCTATCCTGATGAAGATGAGAGGTTTTTTTGCGGAAAGCGTTCCGTAATACCTGTCCGCCTTTATCCAGTCCGAATCCGCATTCAAACTGAAATCAACAGACTCATCGCCGCACAGAGCCGCGAAAATATAGGTTACTGCGGTTTCTTCACTCTCCTCCTCATAGGTATTGATACGAAGAGTTTTTTTGGTCCAGTCCTGTCCACGGGTTGCCGCCTTTTCTCCGCAGCAGCCTGCCACAAGGGCTTTTCCCCTCACAGGTCTCACCGTGCACTGTACCGGATTTGAGCTCTCTTCGGAATTCCAGTTTTTGAAACCGATATGATATGCGTCGGCCAGACCCTCCCACTTGCCGCCGGCTTTGGTATTAAACCGCTCTCTCAATTTATCGTCGCGATCCAGGGCCTTGCCTACCTTGTCGCTGTACCGGTCGCAGGCCACAGATCCCAGACCTGCCAGATAATGATTGTACGCGGTATATATCCACATCTGAATGAGATTTATACCGGCCAGCAGGTTATATCCCAACAACTCGTAAAGAGCTGTCGAATACCTTGCAGGACATTTTTTCTTTATGTCCTTATACTCTTTTTCGAGTTTTTCGCACTCCCGCAAGAGCCTGTAGGACTCGAAATCAGCCTGAAGATGGTACACATTCTCACCCATGTGCTCCGGTCTTCTGTTGTGTATTATGCGTTGTGCCTCCATGCACAGGGATGCAAGCCTGCGGATGGTCTTGTTATCGAAAGCAGCTCCGAACTGTCTCTTAAGCCATTTTTTCAAATAAACAGCGGTATCCTCATCCTTCCATTTATCGTAATCATACGCCAGATCCAGAAAATATGACAGCGGAAGCTCCTGAAGACCAAGATCGCCCACATTCACTATCCACAGACGTCTTATACCGTATTCATAGGCAGTGGTCATCTGCTGTTTTACCACCGGAAGGTATGTTGAGTTGATCCACTCATAGGATACCGGACTTCCGTGATAATCAAAATGATAGTACATGCCGAAGCCGCCGGGATGTTTTCTCATCTCCTCATCCGGAAGGCTGCGCAGATATCCGTGATTGTCATCGCAGAGCATCAGGATCACATCCTCCAGCTCAGCGCAACCTTCTTTCAACCCCGGTGTATTCTCATCACCGTAATAATATGCCTCTACTTCCTTATATAGTGCCAGCATCAGCGGAACCGATGCCGCTTCGCCGACTTCCTCGGAGATAAGCTGTCTCTGGGTTCTCAAGACATCCCTCAGAAGGTCGATGTTGTCCTTTAATGTGGCATTATCTCCCAAAATGGTGGAATCACGTTCTCCTCTCATGCCCACCGTGATAACGTTCTCGAATTTGCCGCTCCTCTTTAGACCGTCACGCCAGAATCTGGTGATGCCCTCCCTGTTGCTTAAGAAACTCCACGCATCTCCGTATATGGACTCCGGTCCTCTGAGCTGACTGTACTCCTCACCGTGGCGCAGGCAGGGTTCATGGTGTGAAAGACCCATTACAACTCCCAGCTCGTCCGCCAGCTCAGCGTTTTTTAATCCGGGTCCGTCATTTGAAAAACATGACGACCACATCGCCGGCCAGAGATAATTGCCCTTAAGTCGCAACAACAGCTCAAACACTCCCTCGTACATCTCCGAAGTGAATCCTCCGAAATGCTGTCTGCTCCAGTTTCCGAAAGCGGGCCATTCGTCATTTATAAAGAAACCTCTGAATTCAACGGAGGGTTCATGTGATACAAATGTATCCTTATCTTCTATAATAAAAGAATCAAGTTTTCCGGGTTTGAGATCCGACCAGTTCACAAATGGCGACACACCGAGCAACTCCGACAGATGGAAAAGACCGTATATGGTGCCCCTCTTGTCACTGCCTGCTATCAGTAAAAGCCCATCACTCACCGGATAGAAGCCGTAAACCTCCCTCTTGCCTGTAACTTCCGAGAGATCCACACTGTATTTTGCCAGAAGCTCATCCAAAATCTGCGACTTTCCGGCAATACCGTAGACAACTGACATTCCTTTATCGACCGCATCCGCGCTGTCCGAAGCCTCCGGATACGAACCGAAGACCAGCTCCATATCTTTTCTGACTTTATCCGCTATCTTCACTATACCGGAAGGACAGCTCTCATCATGAACAAAACATGGAAGATTTTCCTTTGTAAACCTCATATCAAACCCCCTGATAATATGTAATGTCACTACCTCAGTGTTGCTATTCACAGTCGATATCATGTGGTATACAGGCTGCCAGCTTGCTGAGAAGCCTGTATACTACATGATATCGACTGGAATCAGTCACTCTGCCTTCATGACACGGGCAGTCGCGATAGCGACAGTAGAGTCTCGTGCATAAGATTCTGCCAGCTTGCTGAGCAGAATCTTGTGCATGTACGCGTGCCCGCGGAATGATGGCAGAGTGACTGTGAATAGTAACACCTCAATCAACAATGCCGAGCCCCAGCAGCGTGAATCTCTTATCCGGATCCGTCACCCTGATCTCAATGTCACGCTCTGCCACAGGACCTCCCCTGTGAGCGATGAGCACATTGCAGTGCTGCCAGCCCACGATATGCGGATCGATCTCCAGCACCTTCTCACCGTCTATAAACACCTGTGCAATACCCACCCCGGGATCTGCCGAATCCATGTATCCGACGAGGATCGCACTGCTCTTTACCCTGGCTTTGAACACTGCCTCTGCCGACCCCTTTCCGGGGTAGAACCAGTTGCCGGAAAACTCCGGAGTATGTTTGAGATCCAGATCTCTCTCCACCATCTGAAGTTCATTGCTGTGGCCGTCAAAAGCGCCCTGATCGTAGCTTATGACTGCAGGACACGAATCAATATTAAACCTGTCCACCAGATAAACATTCTCAAACTCGCCGCCCTTTGGAGGTGTTATGCCTGTGATATCCAGATCTTCCATATCTAAAGCCGCATCCGCTGTCCTGAACAGATTTATCAGACCGTCCGCCATGATGCGGTGTCCCACATTGGTGGGGTGATACATATCATAAAAGAAACGGTTCTTGCTCACCACTCCGCCATCGTCCCTGCTGAGATAGAACTGATCGTAAACCGCATCCTTGATGCTGACCATGGGAAGGTTGTAAGCCTCTCCCACACATTTCAGTCTGTCCTGAAGATTGTAACCGTCCACAAAAACAGAGAACAGCAGTATCACAGCCGGCTTCTGCGGAGAGTTGTATATCTTGCGGACCAGGGAATCAAAGCACTCTCCCTTTGTCTCATCACCCTCGTCATTCACCGCGAACTCCACGATCACCACATCCGGGCTCTTCCTGCCGTCATCCGTCACATCATGTGCGTAGCGCAGCATACCAACCTCGGAAGGAGTTCCTCCGACACCGGCTTTTGTGTAGCCAACATTGTCCTCATAGCCCCTGCCGGTCACATCGCAAAAACCTTTGAAAGCATTATATGCATAACAATTTACATTTATCGGTATGGCACCGGCGCCCTGGGTTATGGACCCGCCAATGAAAGCCACTTCCACACGCTCGCCCTTTTTTGCCTTATCCAGCGCTCTCTTCAGCCTGTGGGTATTGCCCGTCTGCATGAGCGATTTTTCTATCATGCTACGGTAAGCGGCGCTTTCCGTGTCAACCTCGCAGTCATCCGTCTGCTCCGGCGCCGTATATCCGTCGTTCAGATAAAAGCATACTGAAACCTGAGCCATGATACCGGGCTCTGAAAACTCAAATCTGATCTGCCCGGGGACATTGTCATCGTCTGACCAGTCGAATTTGGAGAGATCCATCACCATCTCCATACCGTCGGACTCCAGATCCATGGTAAGCGTGGTGCCGGTCTTATACGGGTCGGTCTTTCCGTACATCTGAAATGCAAACCTGACATTCACCGGTTCTCCGCTCTTCTGAACGGAAACTCCTATGCTGTGGACCTGTTTTCTGAGTCCCTCCACGGTGTCCAGCTCCGCGAGCATGGCCTCGTCCGTAACATTTCCTACCAGCTTTGCCGCGGCCTTCAGCCTTCCGTCGCTCTGGTATAAAAACTGCACTCCCCTCCCCGTATCTCCCGGCTCCGGTGATGCGCATATATCTTTGTCTCTCATAAGATAATAAAAAGGTCTTTTGACAGTAGGGTCTTTGGGTGCCACAGGGCCTCTCGTTTCAGACATAAAGTTACCTCCCAATAAAAAAATAATCTGTCTGTATTATACTAACGAAACGCCAAAATAACAACATTATTATTTAGCAAAAACTGACAAACACTTTGCAAAAAATGACATTGTGCGACCACCCGAGAGCATTTAAAATACCTTTAAGCATTGTTGCATATTTAAATATAGGAAAAGATAAACACAATACTATGCTAAGGAGAGATCAAAATGTACGAGGAACTTAAAAGCAAATTCAGAAAGATCGGCATCATACCGGTGGTAGTGCTGGAGGATGCAAAAGACGCGCGCCCCCTGGGGGAGGCTCTCTTAGAAGGCGGTCTGCCTGCTGCCGAGGTGACATTCAGGACTGATGCCGCCGAGGAATCCATAGCCATCATGTCAAAAGAATTTCCGGAGCTCTATGTGGGAGCAGGCACGGTACTGACCAAAGACCAGGCCGACCGCGCAGTGGCAGCCGGAGCGAAATTCATCGTAGCCCCCGGCTTGAACCCCAACGTAGTAGACCACTGTATACAAAAAGGTTACGCAGTTGCCCCCGGCGTCCAGACTCCCAGTGAGATGGAGCGTGCCATGGAATTCGGCCTTGATTTCGTGAAATTCTTTCCGGCTGAAAACGCCGGTGGTCTTTCCATGATCAAAGCCTGCGCAGCACCTTATACAGCGCTCACCTTTATGCCCACCGGCGGCATCAACAAAGATAACGTCAGAGACTACCTCGCTTATAACAGGATCGTCGCATGCGGCGGAACCTGGATGGTGAAAGGCGATCTCATCAAAGCCGGGGATTTCGGCAGGATCCGCGAGCTTGCAAAAGAAGCAGCCGCCATCGTAAAGGAAGTCAGAGGATAATATCATGAAAAAATTTATGGATGAAAACTTTTTATTGAACAGCGACACCGCAGTCACCCTGTTCAACGCCGCAAAGGATGTGCCTGTTGCAGATTATCACAACCACCTCAACCCAAGAGAGATATATGAGGATCTCACCTTTTCCAATATGACCGAGGTCTGGCTGGGAGGTGACCACTACAAATGGCGTGCCATGCGCGCCTGGGGTGTGAGCGAAGATCTCATCACAGGAAAAGGCGATCCGTACGAAAAATTCCTCGCCTGGGCAGACACCGTTCAGAACCTCATCGGAAATCCGCTGTACCATTGGACTCATCTTGAGCTGCAGCGGTATTTCCACATAGATACTCCCCTGAACAAAAACACCGCAAAGGAGATCTGGGATAAATGCAACGCCCTTTTACAGACTAAAGACTACTCAGTCAGAAACCTCCTTCGCATGCAAAATGTCGCTGTCCTGTGTACCACAGACGATCCCGCGGACACGTTGGAATGGCATCGTAAGATAAAAGATGACGGCTTTGAGATCTCGGTACTGCCCAGCTTCCGTCCCGAGAGAGCCATGGGCATCGAAAAAGAAGGTTTCCCCGAATACATGGAAAAACTGTCTGCGGCATCGGGTATGGACATAAGATCCGTGAGAGATCTTATTGATGCTCTCGACAACAGACTTCAGTTCTTTACGGAATGCGGCTGCAGAGTTTCGGATCACAGTCTCGAGGGTTCCTTCTACCGCAAGGCAACAGAAGCCGACGCGGACAGGCTCTTCACCAAACGCATGCAGGGTGAAACTCTCACCGGTGAAGAGATCGCACAGTACAAGGGCTTCCTCATGACCGGACTCGGCAGGCTCTATCACAAACATGACATAGTGATGCAGCTTCACATCGGCGCGACCCGCAATAATTCCACACGGTTTTTTGAAAAGATCGGAGCGGATTCCGGCTTTGATTCACTCAATGATTTCAATTACGCCACTGAGCTCTGCGCTCTGTTAAACGAGATGGACAAAACGGATGAACTTCCACGTACCATTCTGTACTGTCTGAATCCCAAGGATCTTCGCATGCTCACCGCCACCGCAGGAAACTTCTGCGGCAACGAAAAGGGCATCAAAGGCAAGGTGCAGCCCGGCGCGGCATGGTGGTTCTGCGATCACAAAAACGGCATCGAGGATCAGATAGAGAGCTTTTCCGACATGGGGCTCATCGCAACCTCTGTGGGAATGCTGACAGATTCTAGGAGCTTTTTATCTTTTCCGAGACATGAATACTACCGCCGTATCCTCTGCAACAAGATCGGCACATGGGTGGAGAACGGCGAATACCCGGCTGACATGGAATACCTTACGGGTATGGTACGCGGTATATCCGGAGAGAACGCAATGAAATTTTTTCACTTTTCATAAAGTATGATTCAAAGGTCAAAAACCTGACTTCACGGCAATCTTGTTTGCCGGTGGTGAAAAGGCATATTGACTTCCATATCATAACAGATCAGACAATAAAAGGAGAACAAAATGGAACTGAATCTTAAATCAAAAGAGAGCTGTAAATATGACGCTGTATCGCTGGGAGAGGTAATGCTGAGATTTGATCCCGGTGAGGGCAGGATACGCACTGCCAGAGAATTTAAGGTATGGGAAGGCGGCGGTGAATACAATGTCATCCGCGGACTGAGGAGATGCTTTGGTATGAAGACCGCCGTTATCACCGCATTTGCGGACAACGAGGTCGGACATCTTGTGGAGGATTTCATCATGCAGGGCGGAGTTGACACCGACCTTATCCACTGGAAAAAAACAGACGGTATCGGTCGCGTATGCAGAAACGGTCTGAACTTCGTGGAGAGAGGCTTCGGGATCCGCGGGGCACTCAGCTGCTCCGACAGAGCTAACACCGCAATCTCCCAGGCAACTTCCGCAGATTTCGATTTTGATTATATTTTCGGCGAGCTGGGAGTAAGATGGCTTCACACCGGCGGCATATACGCCGCTCTTTCCGAGCAGTCCGCAGCCACTGTGATCGAGGCTATCAAAACCGCCAAAAAATACGGTACCTGCGTTTCCTACGACCTGAATTACCGCGCATCCATGTGGTCTGCCATAGGCGGCAAGGAAAAAGCCCGGGAAGTTAATAAAGAGATAGCAAAATATGTGGATGTAATGATCGGCAACGAAGAGGATTTTACCGCCTGCTTAGGCTTTGAGATCGAAGGAAACGACGAGAACCTCAAGGAACTCAACCTTGACGGATACAGAAAGATGATCGACACTGCAGCAAAGGTATATCCCAACTTCAAGGTTGTGGCCACCACTCTGCGCACAGTAAAGACCGCTACCGTAAATGACTGGTCAGCTATCTGCTGGGCGGATGGTCAGATATATAAAGCCAAAGATTACAACGGTCTGGAGATCTTAGACCGCGTGGGTGGAGGCGATTCTTTCGCATCCGGTCTCGTATACGGTCTCATGACCACCGCTGACGCCTCAAAGGCAGTTGAATACGGAACAGCCCACGGTGCCCTGGCCATGACAACGCCCGGCGACACCACGATGGCTACCTGCGCCGAAGTCGAAGCTCTGATGGGCGGTGCCGGAGCCAGAGTAAAACGTTGATCGGACACTGTGTTTTTACTTTTGACCCTTGAATCATAATATTGGGGATAGAAAAAAGGAGGGTTTTTATGCTCAGAGAAACTACTTGTGAGAGCGGAAGACTGCGCGGACTTCCCGGAAACGATCCGCGCATCACTGTGTTCAAGGGAGTACCTTTCGCCGCACCGCCTGTGGGAGAGCTCAGATGGAAAGCACCACAGAAGGCTCCCGCCTGGGATGGCGTAAAAAATACATTTGAGTTTGGTCCCATTCCGGTGCAGGACACCCCCGGTGTCGGAGATGACCTGTACTGCAGGGAGTGGCATGTAGATCCGGATATTCCCATCAGTGAAGACTGCCTGTATCTCAACATCTGGACACCTGCCAAAAAGACAGACGAGAAGCTGCCCGTACTGGTGTGGTATTACGGCGGCGCATTCCAGTGGGGCTATACCGCCGAGATGGAGTTTGACGGTGAGAGACTTGCATCCCGCGGCATCATAGTGGTGAGTGTTGCTTACCGTCTGGGCGCTCTCGGTTTTCTATCTCATCCGGAGATAACCGCCGAGTCCCCCGAGGCTCCCGGTAATTTCGGATTTTTAGACCAGCAGGCCGGCCTGCGCTGGGTATACAATAACATCGCATCCTTTGGCGGCGATCCGGAGAGGATCACCATCGCAGGTCAGTCCGCAGGCGGAGCCAGCGTCATGAATCAGCTCACCTGTAAGGCCAACAAAGACATCATAAAGGGTGCTATCATATACAGCGGTATCATCCGTTTTTCTTCCAATGATGCGGAGATGGATCTTTTCTTCCCTGCAACCCTTGACAAAGCAGAACAGAGAGGCGTCGAACTGTTCAAATACCTCGGAGTATCTTCCCTTGAGGAAGCCAGAAAACTCGATGCCTTTGAGATCCGTGCCAAATACGCGAAGTTCCGTGATGAAAAGGGATTTGGAGGCTTTATGGTGGGCATCGCAGACGGAAAGTTCTGCGAGTACGATCCCACCCAGCGGTTCATGGACTGCGAGTGGCCCGACGTACCTGTCATAAGCGGAAATACCATAGATGAATTCATCATAAACGGCGAGAACACAGTAGAAAAATCTGTCAAGCTGACATTCGGGGAAGCCCTGAAAAAGGATCCCGCGAGAAAGCTCTACTATTACAGATTCGGACCGGACATCCCCGGAGACGATCACGCCGGATGCTTCCATTCGTGTGACCTGTGGTTTTTCTTTGAGACCATCCTCAAGTGCAGAAGACCTTATCAGGGACGACACATGGATCTCGCCCGCAAGATGACCAATTACATCGCGGCATTCATAAAAACCGGCGATCCCAACTGCACCGACTCGGACGGAAGCGCCCAGCCGCATTGGGACAGATATACCCTGTCAGACAGATGCGAGATGAACTTCGTGAGTGAAGGTCCGGTACCCGGCATCGAAACTCTGAGACCGAAGCAGGTATACAACCCCTATCTTCCCTCCTGGGAATATGTTCCGGACGGCGAGCCCCATGTTTTTGACGGAAGGGTTTATGTCTACGGATCTCATGACATTTTCGATGATGTGGTCTTCTGCTCCGGCGACTATGTCTGCTACTCCGCCCCCGTGGATAACCTTAAGGACTGGAGATACGAGGGTGTTATCTATCGGAAAACACAGGATCCGGTAAACACCGACGCCCATATGGCGCTCTACGCTCCCGATGTCACCAAGGGACCTGACGGAAGATATTATCTTTACTATGTATTGGACAAAGTTAATTTCGTATCCGTTGCGGTATGTGACACACCTGCCGGAAAATATGAGTATCTCGGCAATGTACACTACCTGGACGGAACGCTGCTGGGTAACAGGGAGGGCGACGAGCCGCAGTTTGATCCCGGCGTTCTGACCGAGGGCGAAGAGACCTATCTTTTCACAGGCTTCTGCGGACACGGTGACAAATCCCGCCACGGAGCAATGCTCACCATATTGGAAGCCGACATGCTCACCGTCAAAAAAGCTCCGGAGATCGTAGCTCCGGGCAGCTGCTACAGCGAAGGCACCGGCTACGAGGGTCATGCATTCTTTGAGGCACCCTCTATCCGCAAGAGAGACGGAAAATACTATTTCATATATTCATCTGAAGTGATGCATGAGCTGTGCTATGCCATATCCGACTCACCCACCGGTCCCTACAGATACGGCGGCGTCATCATCAGCAACTGCGATATCGGCATAGATGAATACAAGCCTGCGGATCTTTCCATGGCCTATGGCGCCAACAACCACGGCAGCATAACCGAGGTTTCAGGCAAATGGTACATCTTCTATCACAGGCACACCAACGGCACCTGGTACTCAAGGCAGGGCTGCGCAGAGCCCATAGCCTTCGACGAAAACGGCGGCATAATCCAGGCACGTATGTCATCCTGCGGGCTGAACGGCGGTCCGCTGTCGGATATCGGAGAATATCCGGCATATATCGCATGTCACCTTTATAACGACAAACACGATATGTATGTGGGAGATCCCGGTGCTCCGAAAGTCACTCAGGATACGGCTGACGGCATCGGCGGAAGCTCCTTTGTGACCGGTCTTTCAGACGGAGCCACCTTAGGTTTCAGAACCTTCGACTGTCACGGAGTAAAGGGTCTTAAGATAAAGACCAGAGGATATCTCGGAGGCAAATTTGAGATCAGGGACCGCTGGGACGGCGACGTATTGGGCAGCATAGATGTTGTGGGCGACAACGTGTGGACAGCCTACGAAACATCCCTTGACCTGCCCGACGGTGAACATGATCTCTATCTTACATACCGTGGCAAGAGCGGCGGCAGCATAAAGAGTTTTGAGTTTATTCATTAGGGAGGGAAAATGAAGGAAGATTTCAAAGACAAAGCAAAAGCCCTTGTGGCACAGAT
>JAILBP010000144.1:0-2930 GCA_024680835.1 Lachnospiraceae bacterium
ATGCTTACAAAAATTAAACCATATGGTTTTACAATGTATATCAAAAGATATGGGGAGCCAAATCTTTTAGATTGTCTTGAAAGAAATGAGAAAGCTGGAGTCGTTTATCATCGTGAGGGGATTGTTGGCGATTATGATGACTTTAACGATGTGGAAGAACTTATAGATTTTATCAGAACAGGGGGTGATCTTGAAATGAAAACTTTCTATAAAGAATTGTTTCTGAAAGAGTTTGCTGAGCTGATCGATTCAATGGTTGATTATGAGCACTTCTCAAGAGAGAGATTAGTAGACAATTTGTGCCGTATGGCACGTTCATTTCGCCTTACTAAAGTTATCACAGAGTTTTATAAAAATATTACAGATGAAAAAGATGGCAAAGGTGAAGTACTTTGTGATTTTGATGAGGGTCCGGCTGAAGTAGTAGTGATGAAAAAAGAACTCATATCTAAAACCGGAGCCGTTGTGCGGATCACAGCCTATTCTTCGAAAGACATGGCAGGCCTTGATGAAGAGGAAGCGCAAAACCTTGCCCTCTGTATACGTGCATTGATGAGCTATGTCGGCCGTAACCGGCTGCAGACAGCTGTAGAAGTCCTTGCATACCATGACGGAAATGGTTATCCGAATTTTGCATATTATTTCCGCCATCTTGAAAAAATGAACAGACAGGGCGGGTTACAAGGTTATACTGCTATCATGTACAACCTGAAACAGTTTTCCCTGATCAATCGCGACATCGGTTTAGAGCGTGGTGACATAGTGATGAGAGCGCATTTTGAGGCAGTAAAAGATTTGATCGCGGAGAAGGGTACCGTATGCCGCGTCGGAGGGGATAATTTCGCAGCCATCTTTCCGAATGAACTGTTAGAGGATGTGATTACTTTTCTTGAGAATGCATCCATAGGATATGATCCGCGGATTTCAAGCACTGTAGAGGTTTCTGCATACGTGGGAGTTTTCGTCATTCCAAAAGAATTCAGGTTTGAAAGACCGGGAAATATTGTTGAGATCATTATGCCTGCATGCCAGGCTGCAAAAGCGTCCGATAAGGGTGATGTGTATTATGCGAGCCTTAAGAATCTCGAGATGAAGGAGAATGTCTCGAGAGTCCGCAGGCATTTTGAAGAGGCGCTGGAAAAGGGCGAATTCAAGGCATATTATCAGCCCAAGGTAAATGTTGAAACGGGAAAGATCATAGGAGCAGAGGCACTTTGCAGGTGGATCAGGGATGGAAAGACTATTCCTCCGATGGAATTCATTCCCATACTGGAGAGAAATACAGATATCTGCAGGCTTGATTTTTATATGCTTGATCTGGCATGCAAGGATATAAGACGATGGCTGGATGAAGGAAAAAATGCAGTCAGAGTCTCGGTAAACTTTTCGAGAAGGCATTTGGTTGATCCAAACCTGCTTGAAAATATCGTAAGCGTTATTCACAGGAATAATGTTCCATACGAATATATCGAGATCGAACTGACAGAGACCACTTTGGAAGGTGATTACCAAAAACTGAAAAATCTTGTTGAAGATTTCAAGAAGATCGGAATACATACCTCTATTGATGATTTTGGTGTCGGTTATTCTTCCCTGAATATCATAAGGGAGCTTCCATGGAATGTAATGAAGATAGATAGAAGCCTGCTTCCTATGAGCCATGCTGAGAAATATAATTCATCAACAGTGCTCTATAAACACATAACAGCAATGGCCACAGAGATGGGAATCGAATGCCTTACAGAGGGTGTTGAAGGAGCCGAACAGGTCAGGATTCTCAAAGAGAATTCCTGTAAGTATGCACAGGGTTATTATTTTGACAAACCCATTCCATTAGATGAGTTTGAGAAAAGAATGGAGATTGGGTCATACAGGGTAAAGGTTGAAGAATAAAATGGTCAAAATCATTATTATCATAGTCATAGTTTTGCTTATTCTCGCTGCAGCGTTT
This sequence comes from Lachnospiraceae bacterium, assembly GCA_024680835.1. Lineage (GTDB taxonomy): Bacteria > Bacillota > Clostridia > Lachnospirales > Lachnospiraceae > RGIG6904. Next base: position 1,952 of record JAILBP010000144.1, read on the forward strand.
GTATGGTGGCTTCCGTCATTTGTCCTGACGGGAAAACGACAGACTCTGGAGGAAGCCTTTGCGTGGCAGAGTGAACGTTACGATACCGGGTTTTATGAAAAACTTGAAAAAGAAACTTATACCATAGAAGGGTATGAAGGATATACGCTTCATGCAGAGTTTTTGAAAAATCCCGAGCCAACCACAAAATACATGATCCTGACACACGGATATACGGATAACAGAAGAGGATCCCTTAAGTATGTGCCCATGTATCTGGATCTGGGCTTTAACTGTATTACCTATGACCTTCGCGGTCATGGAGAAAATGAGCCGACATTTTCTACGTGCGGGATCCGTGAGGCAGAAGATCTGCGGTTTGTCATAGCAGACAGCAGGAAGCGGTTTTTGGATATGACCATGCTCGGACTCCATGGGGAATCCCTTGGGGCGGCTACAACTGTAACAGTCATGAAATATAAGCCGGAGGTTGATTTTGCCGTAGCAGACTGTGGCTTTTCTGATATTGAAAACGTGTTGCGTGGACTATACAGGAATGCACATTTGCCGGAAGGTATTGTGGATGTGGCAGATTTTGGTGCAAAGATAAGGTATCATTATTCATTGAAAGAAATGCGTCCCATAGATTCGCTGGATGATAATACAGTGCCGATACTGTTTATCCACGGCGCAGATGATAACTTTATCCTTCCGAAAAACTCAGAGGATATGGCAAAACGGACGAAGGGAATGAGTGAAGTATACCTGATCCCGGGCGCAGAGCATGCCGTTTCCATTCTTACGGATAAGGATTCGTACCAAAAGTGTGTATCAGGTTTTCTGTCAAAGCTGCAATAGAACAGTTTAAGCTGACAGGATAACACCAGCTTCATATCATATTAACATATCTATTACCCGGGTTTTGCAATAGCAGGATCCGGTCTTTTTTTATTTCTGAATTTTCTGTAAAAAATCCCGTATTTTTCGGAATCGGCCTCCA
>JAILBP010000155.1:0-22446 GCA_024680835.1 Lachnospiraceae bacterium
CCTGCGAAAGAAGAACCGGAGAATGAAGGTCCCGAAATAGACGAGAACAGAACCCGCACGTCGGCGACGTTCAGTGCCGGCAGTCGCAAAACAGAGATCGAAGAGCCCGAGGATGGTATTATCGATAAAAGCCGGAAACAGGAAGAATCTGTGAGGATGACCACAGATAAATGGATCGAAAACTGGCAGAGTAAACTGAGCAATGACCCTGCTCAAAGAACGAGTGCCAAAGCTTCACTGTTTGCACATATCATGGCAGCCCGCATGGCAGGAGGCGCTGTCAGAAAAGATGCCTCCTCGCTGAATAAGCTTATCACCATAGAAGAGATCGACGCAAAGGCGGATATTCTGTTGGATAATTCTCAATTTATGGATTTCATGGGCAAGATGAAGGAGCCCGATGTCCTCTCTATGGCTCAGAAGATGGCAGTCAAAGGACACGGAGGCGGTCTGGAGGATATGTTTAAGAGTTATCTTTGCACCAGACCTGCAGGTGAGTTGTCCAACGATCCGGAATTGTCCAGGTTTATGCCTGATGCAAAGAAGCGCATTGAGGCATTGCAGAAACATGCGCAGATAAAGATGAAGAAGGGGAAGGCACCGGTGAAAGAGGCGGCTGAAGTCATGATGCTCCGTGATATGGTGGGGGCTAAGAGGGGTGACAAGTCAGCTCTGGAGCAGCCGATCCCCACAGATAAGGATCTGGTGACCGGTGTTGCCGAGATCGTCGCAGATGCGGACTTCCAGAAAACAATCGCAAAAAATGCAGTGGCATCAAAGCTTGTGAAAGGTCATGGCGGTAAGATGATAGAAGAAGGAAAAGAAATGACCAAAAACATGGCAAATGTGCGTAATAAAGCAGCGGAGACCCGCAAACAACAAAAGAAAGCCGTAGAGGCAGGTCCCCGCAGATAAAACATAAATGGAATCGCTGACGATTTGCCCAAAATATGATACAACCCCATTTTTGACAGTTTAAGCGTATACTAAGGCGCTTCACCCTATAATGTAAGGGCTACGGCGCCTTTTTTTGGTTTCATAGTGTATAGTAAGTTATGCTCTAAACTTGATGTACTGGATAGTGTTGCACTGATCGGTCGAATATAATATAATCTTTATCGGAGTTTTATGTGTTTCGCAAAAGAATGAAGACAAGAGGACGGTACCATAGATGAAAAAAATAAGCTTGATGAAGAGGTTTGCGCTGGTTTTTGTGCTGTTTGCGATAGGAACAATAGCTGTTAATGAAACCATGACATATATGGCACAGACGAAGGCCTACCATAAACATTGTGTGGATGAGTTGGGATATTTGGCAAGTCACATGGCAAGGAAGATCCAAAATTCGGGAGATGAGTTTTCAAATCTGAAGTTGTGGTATAAGGAACATCCGGATCAGATTCAGGTTCCGGTGGATTTCAGGTCTGCCCTGCCGGCGGCGAAGAGTTCGTTTGAGAGGTATATGGCTGATAACTATCCGGGCAAAGTATACGGTGAGGATGTTGCTTTTAACGATCTGGAGTTTGAAGGGCAGCGCCTTTTGGCAAATTATTTGTTTGATTACTGGTTCGATGAGTTTTTTACTGCCAAAGAGGATTTTGGACTCAGCTATGTATATTTTATATATCCCGAGAGTGAGGATGATCTTACCATGAATTACATGTTCGATCCTACCATGGAGACCATTGAGACGGAAGACGGAAAGTTGATCCTTAAGCTCGGCGATATCAACTACGAAGATCCGGTAGATGACAGGTATATGTGGGAAGCATGGAACACGGGAGATTTTCCGGATGGCTTTGATTCTCTGGATAATGAATTTGGTCATGAATACAGGTACTGTGTGCCAGTGAAGATAGATGGTGAAAAGGTTGGATTAGCTTGTGCTGAGATAAGTGTAGATTTGGTAAACTCCGAGATCATGTCGAACGTGATCATACAGGGGTGCGTCACAGCTTTTGTATTGATCGCTTTTACAGTCGTATTGTATATCCTGCTTCGAAAAAATGTCTTGTCACGTATCATTCGTATTGAGCGTAACGTAAAGAATTACTCAGAGAATAAAGATTCGGATATTGCAAGGCATATTGTTAAACATGCGGGACCTATGGATGAGATAGGAGGGCTGGCCGCGAGTTTTGGTGCGATGATAATGGAATTGGAAGATCATATGAATAATCTTCAGCGGGTTACAGCAGAGAAGGAACGTATTGATGCCGATCTGAATATAGCCACCAAGATTCAAGCAGATATGTTGCCGAAGGTTTTCCCAGCCTTTCCGGAGAGAGAGGAAGTGGATATTTTTGCATCCATGACTCCGGCAAAGGAAGTTGGAGGAGATTTCTACGACTTTTTCCTGGTTGATGACAGCCATCTGGCTCTCGTTATTGCAGATGTTTCCGGAAAGGGCGTCCCTGCCGCGTTGTTTATGGTCATCGCAAAAACATTGATCAAGAACAGGCTTCAGACAGGTGAGTTGCCGGGAGAGGCACTCTTTAATGTGAATAATCAGCTTTGCGAGGGAAATGAAGAAGAGTACTTTGTTACGGTATGGCTGGCAGTGATCGATCTGAATACAGGTGATGCCGTAGAAGCAAATGCAGGGCATGAGCATCCTGCCATAAGAAAAGGGAACGATTCTTATACGCTGATTAAGACCAAGCACGCACTTCCGGTTGCCACAATGGAGGGAACCAAGTTCAATCAGACGGAATTCCATCTTGATCCCGGAGACATGCTGTTTGTATATACGGACGGTGCGACGGAAGCAACTAATGCGAACGGAGAACTATTTGGCGAGAAAAGACTTTTGGAAGCACTCAATCGAAATAGGGATGCAAATCCGAAGATGTTGCTTGAAAATGTAAAGAAAGAGATAGATGATTTTGTAGGTGAAGCACCGCAATTTGATGACTTGACCATGTTGGGCTTCATCTATAAGGGGAAGAGTGACAAATGACTGACGGTTTGAACAGAATGGCGGCATTGTGCAGACAGCGTTGTGAGACGGTAATGGCCGCTTATGCGTATGGTGATATGAATCTGGATACTTTTGTGACACTTCAGGCACAAAAGGTAAAAAACAACATTCAGAACGGATCTATGCGCGACAGTGCGGATTTTGTGGATAGCGCAGTGAGTGTTGCCGAAAAACTGCTCGGTAAAGAAGAAGCGTCAAAGCTTAGAGAATCATTAAAAATGAAAGTGATCTGTACAGCAGATCATCATGGGTCGCTTTATTGTTCGCAATTTTTGCAGGGAGATCTGCTTTTTGCACTGATATTGGAAAAGCTTGGTGAGCGGGATCTGTATGTACCGGTTATGGCAGCCGGGCAGGTGGAGCTTGAGAATTCAACATATTCAAGGGGGATCTGTGCGTATTCTTCACGAGAAAACAAGTTGTTCCTGCCAATATTTCCGGCAAAATACAGTGTACAGCTGGCTTCTCATACATTGCCGGTTACTAGGGATATGACGGATAGATTCAGAAAGCGGTTTGTGGATTCGGGTGAGGATAGTGTTATCATGCAAACCTTGTCTGAGATATGCCGTGATATATATGATGCAAGGGAAGTGGTAGATTCGCAGAGTTTTTCGGATCAGACCACTGTCATCGGGCACAAATTAATGTCGCACGTATTGTCGGGGGGAACACCGTCTTTTGCATATCTGGAGATGGAAACCGTGATTCGATCCCTGTTACTGGAGGAATTGTCGGACGAGAGTTCACTGCTTTTCAAACTGTTATATGTTAAGAAAGTCAGGGAAATGGCAGTTCAAAAAAGAAATCCGGAGGGGCTTTCGCTTGGGGATTTTTTGTTTAGGGCTGCAGACGAAAAAGGACGTAAGGTAATGCTAAGTTTGACAGCTGACGGATTTTTGACAGGAAAAGACTGGAGAAAAGAACCGGTTTCTTTTTCTACAGATCCGAAAGTATTGACAGGGCTGATCAGGGAAAGGAAAGTCTTTCCGGGGGTGTTTACGGAGGCTTTGTTGATTTTCTTTGAGAGAGGTATTACATGGATGGGAGGGATGTTCCAGGCGTCCTACATGCCTAGGTGGCAGAATGAACTGGTTTGTGTTCTTGAAGAGACAGGATACGACACAGAGGCAAGGCTTATTCGCGGTTATGATTGTAGTGGATATGTATGCGGACCGATGCTGTTGCTGTATGGAGGAAAAGATTTTGCGACGACTGCAGGACCTGTGGAGCTTTGGAGAAAGCCGGTTTCTTTTGACAGTGTCCGTCGGTTGGCAAAACAGACATCACTTTGGGACGGACATAAGATAGGCTTGTCGGAGATGTATTTTGATCTGGTATTAAGAGATGAGAGAGAGAACGATTGGTATAAAACAATTGCGGAGGAATTGTTCCGGAATTATCCGGAGAATATTGTGACAGATGGAAGAGAATAAAACTGCATGGGTGGAGATATCATCGGATGCTCTTGCCTATAATCTTGGAGTAGTAAGAAAAAGGTTGAAAAAAGAAACAAAGCTTTGTGCTGTCATCAAAGGTAATGCATACGGGCATGGTCTGACCGGTGTAAATAAAATCCTGTCAGACAGAAAATTGGCGGATATGATAGCGGTCGGAAAACCAAGTGAGATGCTACGTATCATTCAAAAGACAGAGGATGATGGAATGGATGTGTTGCTTCTTGGAATGTCGGAGGCAAAAGAGGTTGAAGCACTTCTACATGAGATAGGCAATAAAGCTGACCGAGTGGTCTTTTCAGTTTACAATATGCGTCATTTCTATGAATTAAATGAGCTTGGTTGCAAGCTTGGCAGAAAGATACGAGTCCATATCCGTGTTGATATTTGGGATTCTGGTATGGGGTTGGGCTATGAGCAGTTTCTTACTATGGAAAAAGAATTATTCCAAGCAGAAGGAATATTCATATGCGGCCTGTACGGGCATTTATATTCTGCGTATTATGAAAAAAAAGAAGAAACGAAAAAGGAACTGGAGGCTTTCGATACTCTGGTAAATAGCATAAGCAGAGAACACAGGGAGCAGATCATAGTCCATGTGATGAACTCTTCATTGACATTCAGTTTTCCAGAGTATTCATATGACATGGTCAGAGTAGGAACGGCTATGTATGGATTGGCATGTGGAGACGGAGGCTGTTTAAAACCGGTCATGAGAATATGCGCAAGAATTTTTGATGTACGGGAGATCGACGGTTCGACCCCGCTGTCTTATGAGAAGAAGGGCGGTGGAGGCAGAATGAGAAAGATTGCCCGTGCCATGGTAGGATATTGCGATTGTCCTCTGTTACTGGCACAGGATGATGTAAGAGTTGTGATAGGTGGAAAGGTCTATCCGCTTGCAGATGGCATTTGTATGGATAATTTCTGTGTAGATGTGACAGGCAGCGAAGATGTGGCAGTCGGGGATGTGGCCATTTTGCTGGGGGTGCCCGGAGTGATGGATATGGATATTCTGCAGAGAAATAACATGGAATATGTTCACGCAGACTGGTTGAGTATGACAGCAGACAGATTGGACAAGGTGTATTTATGAAGACTATTTTCAAACAACAAAAAGCAATGCTTTTCATTATGATCGTAGCGATTTTGGTTTTCTTTGCCGTGACAGCATCAGGTTGGGTCAGGGCCGGTGAGACCGCTGAAGAATCGACATCACAGGAGATTGGGACATTTCCGTCTCTCAAAAATGGTGATCCCGCAAAGAGGTTATGCGTAGTATCCTATGATGAATATATTCCCTTCAGCAAGCAGTTGTATTATATCCTGACAGGACTGGAAGAGACCGGCTGGATTGTTGAAGGCAGTATACCATTTACTGAGGAACAGATAGAGACAATTTACATTGATAAAATGTATGAGATTCTTGAAAAGACGGATCTGGGTCCGTACATTGAGTTTGCTCCAGGCGCCTGCTATTATCTTGCTTACGAGGATGAAAAAGAGATAGCGTCAAATCTAAAAAAACGGGTTGACGAAGGGGATATCGATCTCATAATTACCACCGGAACAAGTGCCGGAGTATTCGTAAAGGAACTGGGGCTTGAGATACCGATGGTAGATTTCTCGGCTACTGATCCGGTGGCGTCGGGCATTATAGATTCAGCGACAGAAGGGACAGGGAATCCCTATGTTTGGGCTCAGGTAGAACCGTCATTGCCTTTGAGACAGTTAAAGTATTATCATTCCATCAAACCATTTGACCGTCTTGGTGTGATCATATACGGTGATGAGACCATATCCGGTGTTCCGGACATAGAGAGGTCGGCACAAGAGATAGGTTTTTCGTTGACTAAGTATAATATTGAAGAGCAGCAAAGAGAGACTGAGGAAGAAAAAAAAGCGTATTACAGGTTGGTAGAGGAAAAGATCCAGCAGATGTCGGAGGAAAAGATAGATGCTTTTTTCCTTACAGTGGATTTGATCAATGATTTGGAATATATAAAGCCGCTCCTCTCATATTTTTACGATAAGGGGATACCGGTGTATCTTATGGATGATGTTTCTGTTATAGAGGCCGGCGCATTGATGTTGATCTCAGCAAATGATATGGAGAACGTGGGTCGATTCGTGGCAGATGTCATCTCAAGGACTTTAAACGGGGCCGTGGTGGGGAGTCTTCCCTGCGTTTATACTAGTGCTCCGAGCATTTACCTGAATTACGATGCGGCTTTAGAATTGAATTATCCATTGAAATTTGAATTTTTAGCAGCTTGTGACCAGATCTTTACAGCGGAGAGTGAACAGCAATGAAAGAAAAGAAAGATAATCTGATATATCTGTTGATTCTGTTGATGGTAGGTGGATTGTCGGTTGTTTTTGTTTCGATAATGGGCTTTCTGAATTATCGGACATCGGCATTAGAATTGGAAGAACAGGTTGTGATAAGGATAGAAAAAGATTCCGTATCAAATTTGGAGACTGCGATCGGTTTCGGAAAGAGCTTTGAAAACTATTATGGTATGGAGGATGTTTTTGTATCATTCAAAAAACAGATGAACAATACTGTTCCGTTTATTCTTGACAGGGACTGTGAACTTTTGTATTGCGATTCGGAGGATGATGGAAAAGCAGAGGAAAAGGTCACACAGTTTCTGGCATTAAGAGGGTTCGAAAATATAAAGGGCGACCTGGCAAAAAATGATGGTGGGATAGTCAAAAAGAATCGCACAGAGATGGTATTGACCCCTATCCGTCAAGATGAGGAGGTTATAGGCTTTTTCGGATGTCTTTATTCGGAGCATATCTTTGATAGCAGTTTCAAAAATGTTAAGAAAACAATAGCGCTATTGTCTTTGATCATATCAGTTCTGGAGTGTATAGCACTGGCTTTTTTTGTTAAGATGACGACAGGGGACAGATGGAAAAAACGTCATAGAAGGACATCTGATCGATTTGCAGAAAAGATGATCATTATTGCGATTATGGGCGCTTCGATAATTACACTGTCAGGTATTTCTTTGCATTTTTTTCAAAAAGATTACATGGATAAGATGGAGAATTCAGTTCAGATTTCCATGCAGAGCCTGGAAGATACTATTCGTCGTGTTCAGCAGCAGGGAGTAGATCTGAGGATGATTGAAGATCTGAGTCAGTATATAGAGGACAGGATCTCAAATCTGACAACGATCAGGTCTGTGCGTGTAACGGATCATATCACTGAAGTGACAAGGACAGACGAGGAGTCAGATATTCTGTCCTATGTCATAGATGTGGATAAAGGGAATGGAAAAGGTCTGTATCTGGAGGCAGAATTGTCCACAGAGGCGATGAAGAGAGAGATGCGCAGCATTGTGCTGGTGCTGCTTTCCACCATGATCATCCTCATGATCTTTGTTTTCGAACTTAATAATCTGATAGAGCTGTTTATAGCAATAAACCGAAAGAATAAAACCGGGGTGGATGCTTTTTCTGAGAAGCAGGTGGGAATTGCCCTTCGTTTTACCGGTTTTCTGTGTTCGACAGCGGAATACATGTGTGTTCCGTACGCGGCAATGTTGATCCGCGATAGTGGAGAATCGCTTTTTGGTCTGTCTGTCGGTATGACGGCTGCATTGCCACTTACAGTGGAAGGTTTAACGCAGATGGTTGCAATGCTGTGCCTGCCACGCTTTGTTAAAAAGTTTAATGTTAAGGCTACACTAGTTGTTTCCGCAATCCTAATGATCGTTTGCAATATTTCTGCCTTTTCGTTCGGCGGAGCGTTGATCATCGTAATCTGCCGGGCTGTGGCAGGTATAGCGTATGCCGGATTCAAACAGGTTTCAAACTTTCTGATTACTAAGGGATATGAGACTGAGACGGGCAGGAGCGATAACATATCGCAGGACAATGCCGGTCTTCTGGCGGGGGCTACATGCGGAGCTGGTCTGGGAGCTATCCTTTCGGCAAACACCGGATATGCCATGACTTTCGTTTTTTCTGCCTGTTTGTTTGTTGCATATCTTATGGCTACATTTTTCCTTCTTCCATGGAAAGCTTTGGAGAAGAAGCAATCCGGTGGTGAATCGGAGGAAAAGCCTTTGCATGTGGGTAATATCTTGCGTATGATCTTTTCCGGAGAAATACTGTATTACGTTATTGCTATAGGTATACCTCTTAACATTGGTGTTATGTTGTGTGTCACTTTGATCCCTGCTATCTGCCAGACTAATGGCATTTCTTCGGTTATGTTGAGTTACTGTTATATTGCAAACGGTATTGCCGGTATTTACGTCGGTCCGGCGTTGGTTTCAAAAGCAAAGAAGATTTTTGGAATACCGGTGTGCATTGCGTTTACTTTCGCTTTGGCGGCTTTGAGTATCTTTATATTGCGTTTGCCACCGTTAGCGCTGATGATTGTCATCACGAGCATGATTCTTGGTTTCCTGGATGGTTTCGGTACACCCATGTGTACGGATCAGTTTATGGAGCTTAACATTGTGAAAAATGCTGTGGATGAGTCTACGGCATTGGTATTTTCTGTTGTATTATCGTATGTATTGCTGACTTTTGCACCCATGATAGCGGAACTGTTGCTGCTCCCGGGTGAGGGGTTCTTCTCACCGATGATGATCGGAGCGATACTGTATGCAGTGGCAGCTGTGCTTGTATTTTTCTTTCGTAAGAAGAAAAAGGGTGATAGATAGAGTGATACATATTTTTGAATCGAAAGCGATTTTTTTATGAATATTGAGATAGATGGCTTAAACATAAATTATAAGATTACCGGCGACGGTGAGGAGACAGCAGTGATGCTGCAGGGCTGGGGGACTAACCTGGAGATATACGATTCTGTGGCGAGTGCCCTGAATGACAGATTCAGGTTCATACAGTTCGATCTGCCGGGTTTTGGCGGCAGTGACGAGCCGAAAGAGCCCTGGAATGTGGCTGCCTATGCAGATTTTTTTTGCAAGCTGATGGAAAAGCTGGATGTAAAAAAGGCTGTACTCATAGGTCATTCCTATGGCGGCAGGGTCATAATTAAGCTTGCAGCCAGAGACAGCATTCCCTTTGAGATACAAAAGATCGTGCTGATGGACGCAGCGGGAGTGATGCCCAAAAGATCATTCCTGGCGAAGCTTAAGATCAAACGATACAAGATTCTGAAAAAAGTGTCCGCCAGCAGGGTGGTATATGCGCTTTTCCCGGAACTGGTGGATGACTGGAGGAGCAGGCAGGGGTCGGCCGATTACAGGAATGCCTCGCCTATGATGCGCTCCTGCATGGTGATGGCGGTCAACGAAGATCTCACGGAGCTACTGTCGAAGATCCGGCAGGAAACACTGCTCATCTGGGGAGATGCGGATACAGCCACGCCTATAGGAGATGCCCACATTATGGAGGAGCGGATCCCGAATGTGGGGCTTGCCGTTCTGAAAGGGGCAGGGCACTACGCTTTTCTGGAGCAGCCCTCAGTATTCAGGGAGATTATAAGGTCTTTTCTGATACGGTGATGCGCTTATCATCAAATACCGGTTAACGATTTGTTACTATTCACAGCCAATATCCAATGCTCGGTGAGGCGTGATAGCGACAGTAGAGTCTCGCACCCTCGGAATAACGGCAGAGTGACTGTGAATAGTAACAGTTGATTTCGTTCGATAGTATAATAACAGGAGTTTCTCATGATCGTCAGAACCGTGATCATGGCCGTGATGTGTATTTATGCCGCCTTCCTTACCGCAAGGCATAACATGCATATGTTTCAGCTTAACGGCTACAAAAATGATGAACATATAAACTGGATAAAAAAGCATTTAAGACAGCAGTGGCTTTTATATTTTGGATTTGTGTTGGGTGTACTGCGTCTTTTTCTGCCCTTTTTGTTTTTGGATATACTGATGTATCTTACCCTTTACATGGTGATACTGGTATATCGTGCGCTTCACCGGCTCAACAGTAAAAAGAAGCTGGTTTACACTGCCAGGGTAAAGCGAATGTTTGCAACGGATATAGTGTTGGGCGCTGCCTGTATAACCCTGTGTGCGGTCTTTAGTGGTATCACAAAGCTTTCGGGAATGTTTATGCTGATAGTGACTTCACAGTGGTTTGCAGTGATCATCACCAATATCATCAATCATCCCTTTGAGAGTGGGTTGAGCCGTCATTACATCAATGATGCAAAGAGGATCTTAGCTGAAGCATCCGATCATCTCACCGTGATCGGCGTCACGGGAAGCTATGGCAAGACCAGTATGAAGTTCTTTCTGAAGACACTTCTGTCGGACAGGTTCAATGTGCTGGTAACTCCGGGCAATTTCAATACGCCCCTGGGAGTCACCATAACCGTGCGCAATCACCTGAAACCCTCCCATGAGATATTTATCTGCGAGATGGGAGCGAGGCGTGTTGGAGAGATCCGTGAGATTTGCGAGATCGCAAAGCCCTCCATGGGTATCATAACGTCCATAGGTCCACAGCATCTGGAGACCTTTTTTACCATGGAAAACATTCAGCGGACCAAATTTGAGCTGGCAGATGCTGTGACGGGAAAAGGTGCTGTTTTCTTAAATGGTGACAACGAGTATATCAGGGAGAAAGCAGGGGATTATCCGGATCACGTTTTCTTTACCACGACGGACGGTACCGACGGATACAGGGCGAGTGACATAGCGGTATCCAATATGGGTACGGATTTCACAGTGACGGCGCCGGACGGAGAGACAGAGCATTTTCAGATGCGTCTTATCGGTGCCCATAATGTCATCAATGTGACAGGTGCCATTGCGGTAGCCCACAGTCTGGGTATTTCTCTGAAGGATCTGAGAGTTCCCGTGAGAAGGCTGACTCCGGTGGAGCACAGGATGCAACTTATCGAGAGAGGAAACGTCACCATCATAGATGACGCATACAATTCCAATCCCGTTGGTTCGAAGGCAGCGGTGGAAACCCTGGCGTTGTTTGAGGGAGTCCGTATATTGATAACTCCCGGTATGGTGGAGCTTGGAGACAGCGAGGACGCTCTCAACGAAAAGTTCGGCGGGTATGCGGCGGATTGCTGTGACTATATTTTGCTGGTGGGCAGAAAGCACACGGAACCTATCTATAAAGGGGCGACGGATAAAGGCTTTCCGGCTGACAGATGTAAGGCTTTTGAGACTCTGGAGGAGGCTATGGTCCATGCATACAGCATAAAAGATCCGGGACACAAGTATATTTTGCTGGAAAATGATCTGCCGGATAATTACAAGTGATAGTGTTACGGTTAACGTGAAGAATTTAGTTAATAACCGGTAATATCCGTATCATCATTAAAAAAATCAGCCATACCGTGTGCTTTTTGCTGACGGGTGACAGAAAGATAAGCAGGAGGATGAAATGAAGACGAGAGTAGCAATGTTTTTTGGCGGTAAGAGTGTGGAGCATGAGGTTTCGGTCATATCGGGTATCCAGGCATATCTTGCCATGGACACGGAAAAATATGACGTGATCCCGGTGTACATGACCAAAAATAACGAGATGTATGTCGGAGACAACATAGGTAAGATCGAGGCATACAAGGATATCAAAGCTCTGCTGGCTGCTTCAGTAAGAGTTATCATGATAAATGAGGACGATAAGATAAAGCTGGTGTCCTATCCGCCCAAAAAATTTGGCAAAAATACTGAGATAGAGATAGATGTGGCTTTTCCGGTGGTGCACGGTACCAATGTTGAGGACGGAGCTTTTCAGGGATATTTGAAGACCTTGGGACTGCCCTTTGTGGGATGTGATGTCACGGCTTCTGCGGTGGGCATGGATAAATTCATAATGAAGATGATCTTAAAAGAGGCGGATGTTCCGGTGCTGGATGCAAAGCTTTATACGCTGTCCGATTATGCCGATATAGAAAAGCTCCTGGATAATGTGGAAAAGGAGATCGGTTATCCGGCTATTGTAAAGCCCGTAAACTTAGGCTCCAGCGTTGGCATAAGTGTTGCGAGAGACAGAGTGGCGCTTTCCGCATCTATAGATGACGCCTTCAGATATGCCACCAAGGTCTTGGTGGAGCATGCCATCACAAATCTTCGCGAGATAAACTGCTCCGTGGTAGGTGATGAGAATGAGGCGGAGGCTTCGGAGTGCGAAGAGCCGCTTCATACAAAGGATATCTTAAGCTATGCAGACAAATATGAGAGCAATTCCAAATCCGGCGGATCCAAAGGTATGGCCAGCGTATCCAGAAAGATACCTGCTGAGCTCTCCCCGGAGGAGAGAGAGAATGTCAGGGATATGGCAGTGCGCTCATTTAAGGCGTTAGGCTGCTCCGGTGTATCCAGAATTGACTTTATGATAGATGAGGACACCGGAAAACTGTATTTCAACGAGATCAATACAATACCGGGTTCACTGGCATTCTATCTGTGGGAGCCTGTGGGAGTTCCATATCCGGAGTTGCTGGACCGCTGTATAAAGCTTGCTCTCAAGCGCAAACGCACAGAGGACAATCTGACATTTACATTTGATACCAACATCTTAAACACGGCCGGCTTCGGCGGCGCAAAGGGTGCAAAGAGGTAAGGGACTAAAGACCTTGTGACACCGTATCGATGATAGCAGGGGGGAAAACAATGGGTTTTGAAAAAATGAAAAAAATAAAACGGTTTGCGGCTTTATTGCTGATATTTGTGATGACTGCGGGATTGCCTTTGTTGAATACGGATAGAGTCAAGGCAGCCGATGGGATGATAAATGTGACCATAAATGCGTCCTTCAGGCAGGCTGATGCCAGAAAGATGCTGCCGTTGATCAATCAGTTCAGAAGCGGCAAAGATGCGTGGTATTACGATGAGGAAAGCGGTGAGAAGGTGGAGTGCGATTCTCTGCCGGAGCTGGAGTATGACTACACTCTCGAAAAAGTGGCCATGAAAAGAGCCCTTGAGATCGCCTTATGTTACGATGAGAAAAGACCTTCGGGGCAGATGTGGAAGACTGCATATTCAGAATGCGACTATACCGGTGATAATTGCGCAGAGAATATGACATACGGACAGGATAACGTGTCGGCAGCTATTGTAGCTTTACGCGAAGATAACGGCGGTGTATACGGTCAGGAGCATCGCAGAAAAATGTTGTCAGCGGATTACACCGGTGTGGGCATAGCGCATTTATATTACAACAAGACTCATTACTGGGTGCAGGAATTCGGTGATCTTACAAATACATACAACGACACTGCTGAAACGGACACTGCAGGCGCCGATTACACGGTAGTGGTAAACCCCTCCAGGATAGAAGAAATCTCTGCCAGTGAGAAATACATCACCATGGAGATCGGTACGGAAAAAGATCTGAAGGATATGCAGATCTTTCTGGAAATGGACGAAAATGTAAATTCCGCAAAAACATATCTGTGTCCCATCGTTTCCGAGTTTGATCTGGATTTGGGTGAGACCGGTATCCTGTCCCTGAAAGATAAAAAGCTGAAAGCGGAGAAAAAAGGGGATGCCGAACTGACTGTATTTACTCTGGGCAAAGAGTTTACTATACCTGTTTCGGTGATCGATCGTATTGAATATACGGTGGAATATTATCCAACCGGAGGCAGATGCGATGTCGATGAAGTAAAGACTGTCAACAAGATGCTCTCTTCTTTGCCGGCAGCTGTCAGAGAAGGATATGAATTTGAGGGATGGTTCACAGGCAGGGAAGATACTGCTGAAAAGGTTACAGGGCAGAAGGTCTATGCGGAGGATACTATTCTCTACGCACATTGGAAGGAGATAACTGAGATCCCTGCAATGGCAAAACCGTCATTGTCGGTTAAGAAGGCCAAAAAGATCACGGTATCCCGCGGCGAGATAGAAAATGTTTCGGGTTATGAGTTCTGCTACAGCACAACCAAAAAATTTAAGGCTAAGAAGACAAAATATATAGATATGGGTAAGGACCTGTCGGTCACTATAGATAATCTGAAGTCCGGAAAAAAGTATTACTTCAGGATAAGAGCATATATAGAAAAAGAGGATAGTACTCTTTACGGCAAGTGGTCCGGGAAGACCTCCGTTAAAACAAAATAAAAAAATTAAAGTTGCCTCTTGACAAGGCAACTTTTTTATAATAATATATATTTTGCAAAAGCAAATTGCACACAATAGAAAAACACAAAAACAAATGTGTGGATTGAGATAATCACAGACGAAAGGAACAGGAGGTAGGACGATGGCTACAGTTTATGATTTCACGGTAAAAGACAGAAAAGGGAATGAGGTTAGTCTTAAAGACTATGAGGGAAAGGTTCTGTTGATAGTCAATACTGCAACGGGCTGCGGATTCACACCGCATTACGATCCGCTTGAGGCTATGTACAAGGAATACAGGGATCAGGGGTTTGAGATCCTGGATTTCCCATGCAATCAGTTCGCAAACCAGGCTCCCGGATCGGAAGATGAGATTCATGAATTCTGCACCATGAAGTTCGGAACAGAGTTTCCGCAGTTTGCAAAGATCGATGTAAACGGAGACAGCGCAGATCCGTTGTTTGCGTATCTTGCTACGGAAAAACCCTTCGAAGGTTTCGGAAAAGGCATAAAGAACGCTGCGCTTGTAAAGTTTTCGGATATGAATAACAAAAAGTTCGGGGATAAGGCTTACATCAGATGGAATTTCACGAAATTCCTGATAGATCGCAACGGTCAGGTGGTGGCGCGTTTTGAACCCACTGCAGACATGAAAGAGGTGAAGGAAAGCGTAGGTTCCCTGCTTTAACAGTATGATGAATGTACGGATCCGGCCGGTCGGCCGGATCTTTTTTTTCTCATAGTAACAGCATTTTATATCATAAATGTATTTTTTTTGTTGACTTAAAAAAAAAGAAAACTACAATATATAGTGGAGTGGTTGTGAACGGAGGCAATAAGACAACACCAAAGGGAGGCAAAAATGAAGAAAAGCAGAATGGCCGGCTTGATGACCGCATTTGCATTGGCATTTACGACTATCGCACCGGCAGGTTACATGACAGGAGGCGCTCTGCCGGTATATGCAAAGGGAGAGGGAACTGTCACGGTGAAGGATCAGAGTGAGCTGGATGCTGCACTGGTGAACAGGACTACAAAAAAGATAGTTATAAAATCCACGGCTGCAAAGCTGACGATCAAAAAGGGCAATTACAGCTCGGTTAAGCTGGTAGTTGCGTCAGCGGCTACAAAGATCGTAAACGCCGGCACATTTGACCGGATCACGGTCAAAAAGGCAGTGTCTTTCACGGAGAAAGCAGGCGGGAACAGTATTACCTCGTCTGACAGCAAACTTAAGATCAATTTAAAAAAGCAGGCCAAAAATACGGATATCTGCATAGCCAAGGAAAAGTCGGTGACAGACGTGACGATCGCGGGAGAGGCAGCCGGTGTTTCTGTTGAAAAGGCAGGCTGCAAAGTGAGCGTGAACGTCGACGGTGCACTGGAAGAAGCAAAGCTGAATGCTTCATCTGAACTTACATTGAAGGGAGCTGCAACAAACAGGACAAATGTGCTCGTTGCTGCAGAGGGCGCTTCTTTTGCAGGCGCTTTACCCTGTGATGTGACCGTAACCGGAAAGTCCGTATTAACATTCGAAAAGGGAGCGGAAGGTTCTACGGTAAAGCCTTCGGCAAGCGCGGAAGGAACTGCTGTAAACAATAAAACCGAAGGTGAAGTCGTAATAGATGACGGTTCCAAAAAAGAAAGCATAGGCGCAGGATCGTCCTTTACAGTCGGTGATGTAGTGATACATGGCAGTGTATCCGGAAACGGAACAGTCACTGTTTCGGGAAACAGCTCAGACAACGGCAAAGACAGCGGTTCGGGAGACGGAACAGGCAACAATTCAGGCAGTAATTCAGGAAACAGTACATCTTCCAAATCTTCGGGTGCGCGGTTTGCCTGCAACCTGTTAAAGTGGTATCTGGTGGATTCCACGACCGATAACTTTAATATAACCCCGGATTCGCAGGAGCTTCAGGTTGTCTTTTACGTAAAAAGCAAAGAAGGTAAGGCGATAATCTATGACAGTATAGATGTGATCTCATCGAAAGAGAGTGTTGCAACCGTGTCATGGGATCAGAAAGCCGGTGGAAAATATTATGTGCTGACGGTATATCCGGGCAGTTATGCCGGAGTTACGGATATCACCATTAAGGCATCGGAATACAAAGGCGCTGATGAAGTCAGCAGTGAATTTAAGTTTACAGTGACTTCAAAATCGATTAATAACAATATTTACAATGTTGAATTAGGACAGTCATCGGTTGATCTGTACAATTCTCCCTATTCACCTACCGCTGATGTCAGTGTCAAGGCAGTTAACTCGGTTGGCGAGACCGTGGATGCGGTATGGGATGTGAATGTTTCGTTTAAGGGACAGGATACAAACGATGTAGGAACCGGATGGACGACCAAAGATGGACAGGATTATCTGACCATAGACGCGCTGGGTGCCGCAGCAGGAACTTATCGCGTTGAGGTTACGGCAACCGGAGATCTGGGCAATAACACAAAAGAGATAACCAAGGTTATCAACGTCAAGGTTACGGATGCGTTAAAGAGTGTCTGCCCGGACGGATGGTCGGTTTCAGGCGGGGAGATAGACGTAAAAGGTGACGTGGCAAAGGATATATCTGCGACATACAAAGTCGAGACCGAGGATCTGTACATTTCGGATTACAAGGGTTCCAATCTTTCTTCAAAAGCCAGACTTGCTGTTTATGTCAGCGGAAAGCCTCTTGGATACCTGAGTACCGGAGGTGTCGAAGGGATCAGCGCAGGTTGGGAGATTGGCGCAAAAGCCCTGTCAAAGTCCGGAGCATTCGCGGGTGACTGGGATAAAGTAAATTATGATCTTCTCTGCGTATATGTTTATAACGGCGCAAATTATTACTCTAATGCAAAAGATGATACTTTGTATCTCGGTCAGATGCAAAAGAGCGAATACATGGCAAAGGATAAGATGGGCAGCGATACTACCATAAAGGCAGGTGGCGAGATTTCCATCTTCAGCAGGTCTGACAAGCAGATAAACGAAATATATTACTATGGCGCCGATTCATCAAAAAACAATATTGCCGCACAGGGACGATACAATGTGGTGATAAAGTACGGAAATACATTTGATTCCGGAAAGCAGCTTGGAAATACGGCAAAACTTTTGGTAAGTTATGACCTGAAAATGCCTTCCGTAGAGTATAATTCTTCGGAGCAGGCTGATTGCTATGTCACATCTGATGTGGATCTGGTGAGGGCTGAGGACGGCTATTCTGTTTCTTATTGCGCCGGAAGCGGAAATACAACGGTTAAATATCCGGATTACATATTCGGAAATGACAGTCTTTCAAAGGGTGATAAGATATACGCCGTTAAGGTGGACGATGTACGTGGCGGAAAGCTGAATGATGCCGCGGAAAATGCAGATCCGGGCTGGTTTAGTGCTTATCCCGGTGCGGATGATATGAAGAATAAATACTCGTTTGACGGTGGAAAAAATGAGGATGGCGTACTGATCCATTTTGTTTTGGAAAAGATAGTTAAGATCACGGTATAGAGAATAGCGTGGGTAAAAATACGGATGGCATTGTTTGGATGCCATCCGTTTTTTACATTTCATCAATCTTTTGTTTTTGACTCAGGACGTCTGTCAGCAACGGCATGCATTTTTCGATGATGCTCTGTCTGTCGCCGGTCTCTCGGCTCCTGAGCAGGTCCGTGAGCTCGCTTAAGGGCGTATATATGGGCGTCAGTGAAAGGTTTCCGTACATTCCTTTCAACGCATGTGCTTTTTCAAAAGCGTTGTCAAGATCACCGGCGTCAAGAAAATCCTTGAGTTCGTCAAGGCCTTTGTCGGTTTTGACGCTGTTCACAAGATCGAGATAGAACGATTCCATGTTGAGACATCTTTGAAGACCGTCTGCGGTGTCGGCACCGAATGATTTAAGACTATCTATTGTTATCATGGGAACCTCCTTTGTGTGGCAAACACAGTGTTTTTGATGTTTTGCCGGATCCTGTTTATCCGGCATCGACACTGATGCTATCTTATCATTCGTTCATTTGCTTTTCAAGGGTGCATCGGTTAATTTGTGTATTAACTTTTTAAAAACATATGGACAAACTAAAGAATATATGATAAACAACTGTCCAAGTATAGTTTCACAGGTTGAAAAGGACGTATCATGGGAAAGAATAAAACTACCGTTATTGATGAAAATACACCGCTTTTGGTATTGGCAGGTCCAATGTTTCTGGAGCTGCTTTTGAACACTATGCTCAACAATGTGGACACCGTTATGTTGAGCCACTTTGACGAATATGCTGTTGGAGCGGTGGGAAATGCCAACATCATCATGTTTATGATGATCATACTGTTCAACATCATCGCCACAGCTACAAGTGTGGTTGTGGCGCAGTATCTCGGTGCCAAAATGTATGACCGGATGAACATGATATATACACTCGCCATCGTGGTGAATCTGGTGTTGGGTATTGTGTTAAGCCTGTCTTTTTGTGCGGCAAATCCGCTGATCATGAACTTCCTGCATGTTTCACCGGAGATGAGACCCTACTCCATGACATACATATATATAGTCGGTGGCGGCGGATTTTTGATGGCTGTATCCAACGTTATGCTGCAGATACTTCGTTGTAACGGATATACCAAAATAGGCATGAGAGTAACCCTGGGGATAAATATTGTCAATATCATAGGCAATTATCTTTTCCTGTACGGTCCGTTGAAGTTTTTGAAGCTTGGCGTTGCCGGTGTGGCAATATCCACGGTTGTGGCGCGGACTCTGTCGGTGATAGCGCTTATTGTCTTTTTCTATGTGACAAAAACAGGAAGGATCTCCCTGCGCTATTTAAGACCGTTTCCGACAGATCTGCTTTCAAAGATGATAAAGATAGGACTTCCTTCTGCGGGGGAGAATCTTACCTATAATCTGAATCAGACGACACTTTTGTCCTTTATCAATGTAATGGGCAATGATGCGGTTAATGCAAGAGCATATTGCAATACCCTGATCTCCTTTGCCATGATCTTCTCCAACGCTGCTGCAATGTCTACTCAGATAATAACGGGGCATCTGGTAGGTGCGGGAAAAACTGACGAGGCATATAAGAGAGTGTTTAAGACCTTAAGGACCTCCATGCCGATAACGGTGGCGTTAGCTTGTATAAATGCATTTCTTTGCAGGTATACACTGCATATTTTCACGGATAATGAGAACATAATCGCTCTGGGACAGCAGATCATGATAGTGGATATATTCGTGGAGACGGGGCGGTGTCTGAACATGACCTTTGTCAGCAGCCTCAAAGCGGCAGGAGCTTACATTTTCCCGTTTATAGCCGGCGTTTTGTCCAACTGGGGCCTTGGTCTTACAACGGGGTACGTCGTGGGTGTCGCATTGGGAGTAGGCGTTGCCGGTATCTTTATAGGCACGGCAACGGATGAATGTATCCGCGGATTGATAGTCATGTATTATTGGTACAGGAAAAAATGGCTTGGGAAGTCGGTGGTCGACAGAAAGGATATTCTTGAGACTACTGAAAACAGTGAGTAAAAAAATTTGAAAAAAAACTTGTTATATGGTAGCATGAGCGTTGTATGTCAATGCGGAAGGGTAACCTGAAGTCAGGTTTCTTTTCATAGCCATTTTATGACATTTAACAGGCGTGCCGCGGCATCTGCAATTTAAGATAGAAATGGAGAGTGTTATGAAGATAACAGACATTTACGCACAGAACAGAAAAACCACGATCTCGTTTGAGATATTCCCGCCAAAAAAAGACGAGGAGCTGGAAAATATAGATTCTACTCTGGAAATACTGGCTGAGTGCAAGCCTGCTTTCATCAGTGTGACCTTTGGCGCCGGTGGCAGCAGCAATAATAACCGTACTATTGCTCTGGCATCCAAGATCAAGGATAAATACGGCATAGAGCCTCTGGTGCATTTAACGGGCATGTGCTATGACGAGCACGAGATAGACGAGTTCGCAAAGGAGATAGAGGCAGCAGGCATCGAGAATATCATGGCGCTCCGGGGTGATGAGAATCCCAATGCAAAGCCAAAGGGTGTTTTTCCCCATGCCAGCGATCTGATCGCATATCTTAAGGAGAGGTATGATTTCTGTATTGCCGGGGCATCTTACCCGGAGGTGCATCCTAATTCCGTTAACCGCATCGACGAGATGCAGAATCTGAAAAAGAAGGTGGATGCAGGCACGGACGTACTGCTGTCACAGCTGTTTTTCAAGAATACGGCGTTCTACAGATACATGGAAGACTGCGCCATGATGGGCATAGATATTCCAAACACACCGGGAGTTATGCCTGTCACCAACGCCGGTCAGATCAAGCGCATGGTGTCCATGTGCGGAGCATATCTGCCGACGGCTTACGAGAAGATAATTCACAGGTTTGAGGACAATAAGGAGGCGCTTTTCGACGCTGGAATGGCTTATGCAGTGAGCCAGATCATCGATCTTCTGGCCAATGACACCGACGGGATTCACCTTTATACCATGAATAACACCAGGATCGCCCGCAGGATCTGCGATGCGATAAGAAATATAATATTATGAAACTATTCAGAACCAAGGCAATTTAGCCGAATATGCCGGGCAGGAACTTGTTCATGCCAAGGCATATTTGGGTAAATTTCTTTGGTGAGAACCAATCAGCGAGAAAATCTCTGATTTTCGAGCTTGGTTCTGAATAGTTTCAATTTCAATCGGGCGAAAGAGTCAAAAAAACAGGACAACCAAATGGATAAGATCGATAAAGAAATCATATCCTCCAACTCCCTGAAATATCTGGGAAAGGGCAGGATACCCGATGATGAGGGAATAGCCGGGGCGGTGTCGGAATGCGTGGACATGCTGGATGAGGAGGCGCATTTCAGGGTTTGCAGAGAGATCTATTCTCTCACACAAAAAGACGGTTTCTTTCACATACCCGAGCTTTCAGTCACCTTAGAAAGTGAAGATACCAATATATATTTTGAGGGGTGTGACAGAATATGTGTGATTTTGTCAACACTGGGTATTGAGACGGAGCGTTTCATCAGGAAGATCCAGATGATGGACATGTCGAAGGGTATGATCTTAGATACCTGCGCCGGTGCTTTCCTTGAGCGGATGACTGATGTGGAGGAATCGGATCTGGGGGATAGGACATTTCGTGTATGCCCGGGTTACGGAGATCTTCCCCTGGGTTTGAACGAGATTTTTCTGCGTGCCATAAACGGTACGAAACGCATAGGTGTGACACTCACGGAGAGTGGTCTTTTCGTGCCTCAGAAGTCAATGCTGGGGCTTATCGGTCTCGGCAGGATCAATACGAACAGGTCTTGCGGCAGGTGCGTAAGAAAAGCAAGATGCACATTTTTAGCGGAGGGCATCAGATGTTGGAATTGAGAGATAGATTGAATAAAGAGATGCTGTTCTTCGACGGCGGAATGGGAACCCAGCTTCAGGCAGCAGGCTTAAAAGTTGGAGGCATTCCGGAGGAGATGAATATAGACGCACCGGATATCCTGGTGGGAATTCATGAGAGATATCTGAATGCAGGAGCGGATTTCATAACTACCAATACTTTCGGTTGTAACCGCCTGAAGGTTAAAAAGGCGAAATACAGTCAGGAGGAGATGCTGAAGGCGGCTGTTGCAAACGCCGACACCGCACGCAAAAAATGCGGCAGGGAAGAGGATTCGTATATCGTGCTGGATGTGGGACCTATAGGCACTATGTTAAAGCCTCTGGGTACATTATCTTTTGACGAGGCATACGACATCATAGCGGAGCAGATCAATGCTGTAAAAGACAGCATAGACGCAGTACTCTTTGAGACTATGACGGATGTATATGAGGTCAAGGCAGGGCTTCTGGCAGCCAAAGAAAACTGCGATCTGCCGGTGTTTGTCACCATGACCTTCGAAAAGAGCGGCCGCACCATGACAGGCACGGATGTGGAGACTTTCGTGAACATTGCGGAAGGTCTCGGCGCAGACATGGTGGG